>JANPLH010000562.1:0-3706 GCA_031426435.1 Saprospiraceae bacterium
TGATGTCGCTTGGGTATTTGGCTCTTTTGCCATTCTTTTGCTGTGTGCTCATAACGTCGTGGTTTAAGATTCGAGACCTCAAACCTAATTTCGTTTTGAGCACACTTTCTACTCATGAAGGGGTTTTAAAACAGTTTCTAACCAAGAAATTGCTGCTGTGCAATTGATTTGCGATGAAAATTCAGCGACTATATTCCACATGACTTCTCTGTTTTATTGAATTAATTTTCAATGTCCTGTCTCACAAACCCATCTTCCAATTGGATTATCCGTGTCCCATAAGTTGCGAATTTCTCGTTGTGTGTCACCTGAATAATCGTCATTCCCTCGGCATGTAATTCCTTGAGCAATGCCATAATCATTTCGCCCTGTGAAGTATGCAAATTGCCAGTCGGCTCGTCGGCCAGGAGCAGCTTTGGCTTGCCGATAATGGCCCTTGCGATGCCCACCAACTGCTGCTGCCCACCCGAAAGCTGCGCTGGGAACAAATCTTTTTTACCGACGATATTAAATCGGTCCAATATATCGGCCACAAGGCTCTGTCGGTCGGATTTGCTCACGCCTTTGTACAGCAGCGGCATTTCGATGTTTTCATACACTGTCAGTTCATCAATTAAATGATATGCCTGGAACACAAAGCCAATGCTGTGTTTGTGCAGCTCCGTGCGGCGTTTTTCATTAAATGTATGCACGGGTTCATTATGGAAAAAATATTCGCCATTATCGGGTTTATCCAACATACCAATGATATTCATTAGTGTGGATTTGCCAGAACCTGACGGTCCCATGATGGTTAGGAATTCCCCCTTATTTACATTGAAACTAATATTTTTCAACACCCATGATTTTTGCAATCCGGTGTTGTAAAAGCGTTCTATATTATTCAGTTTAATCATCGTTTGTTTAATGATAAATGATAAATGATGAATGGTGTAATAATGAATTATAGGTAGCGTTTCACCACGTTCTCCGTCACCACTTTCCCGTCCAACATCCGGATGATGCGGTTCCCGAATTCGGCGCAGTACTGCGAGTGCGTCACCATCAAAATCGTGGTGCCGGAGGCGTTCAGGTCAGCGAGGATTTTCATCACCTCGTCGCCATTGGCGGAGTCGAGGTTACCCGTCGGCTCGTCGGCGAGGATGAGCTTGGGCTTGTTCACCACGGCCCTAGCCACAGCCACCCGCTGCTGCTGACCACCTGACAGTTGCTGTGGGAAGTGGTTCTTCCGGTGCATGATATTCATGCCTTCGAGCAGTTCATCCACCCGCTTTTTGCGCTCGCCTGCTGGCACTTTCGTGTAGAGCATGGGCAGTTCCACGTTTTCATACACCGTCAGCTCGTCAATCAGGTTGAAGCTCTGGAACACGAAGCCGAGGTTGTGCTTTCGCACGTCTGCCCGCTTGCGCTCGCTGAGCTTGCCCACCTCCTGTTCGTTGAAAAAATACTCCCCAGCCGAGGGGTTGTCTATCATACCGAGTACATTCAGTAGCGTGGATTTGCCGCAGCCAGACGGCCCCATCACGGACACAAATTCGCCTTGTTTGATGTCTATATCAACGCTATTTAAAGCAGTGGTCTCCACCTCGTCGGTGCGGTAAACTTTGGATAATTGAACTGTTTTAATCATTGTTTCATTGTTTCATTGACTCATTGCTTCATCGGTTCATTGTTTCATTGACTCATTGTTTCATAGTTGTCGTAAAACGGTCAACCATAAAACCATATAACCATGAAGCAATAAAACCATGAAGCAATGAGGCCATTATTTCAGCACCAGCACATCTTTATCCCCATAATTATCATAACTATTGGTGATAACTTTATCGCCGGGTTTTAAGCCTTCCAATACTTCGTAAAAATTGGGGTTTTGGCGGCCAAGGCGCACGGTTTGCTTAATGGCATTGCCAGTGCTTGGGTCCAATAAATACACCCAGTTTCCGCCGGTTGACTGATAAAAACCACCCCTTGCCAATAATACGGCCTCCTCTTCTGCGCTCAGTTCCAATTTCACGGAAACGGATTGCCCACGTTTAATGCTTTTTGGCAAATCGCCAATAAATACCATATCCGCTTCAAAAGCGCCATTGGCCACTTGTGGGTATATTTTCGATATTTTAAGCGTATAATTTTCGCCTGCCAGTGTGAAGCTGCCCTCCTGTTGCACGGCAATACGGGAGATATAAAACTCGTCAATTCGCACCCGGATTTTAAAGGCGGAGAGGTCGTCAATTTGGCCGATATTTTCGCTGCGGGCCACGCTCTCGCCCAGTTCTTTGGTCAGGCCGGAAAGCTGGCCGGAAATCGGAGCCTTCACGATGAGCTGGTCGAGGCTCTGTCGGGTAATGCCGAGGTTGCGCTGCATCAAATCCAATGAGGAGGTCATTTGCTGCTGCTGCAATACCTGATAGGCGGAGTCCTTTCTCAGCGTCGCTTTCAACATCTTTCGCCGGGCAGCGAGATAGACGGACTCATCCTCCATTTCCTCTAATTCCACTTGCGAAATCACGTTCGACTTGAACAATTCCCGGTTGCGCCGTAGCCGTTTTTCGGTCGTATTTATCAGGTTATCAACCTGTAACGCTTGCTCTTTCATGCTCAGGCTTTGTTGTTCCATCAGCAGTGAGGTATTGCGTATCTGGTTGATTTGCGAGATGATATTCGCTTCTTGGTTCAGGTAGTTGACCATCAAATCGGGGTTGGAGAGGCGCAGTATTTGCTGCCCTTTTTGCACGATGGCGCCATCCTCCACGAACTTTTCCTCCACCTTGCCACCTTCTATGGCGTCCATGCGCACGGTGCGTAGCGGCAACACCACGCCCGTCACAGGGATGAACTCCTGGAACTTGTTCTTCTCCACCGTGGCCACCGTGAGCCGCTCGGTATTCACGTTCAGCTTGCTCACACCCGCATTTTTGTAAAAGCTGCGGCCCACAAAGCCCAAGCCGAGCACCACCGCTGCAATGATGCCGATGCGCAGGGGCGTCCAAGTCTTCTTTTCGATTTTCTTATCCATGACTACTTTATTGTGGTGATGGTTTTTCACCATGCCAATATTGGATTCAATGGATATGCCAATAAAATTAAGTGATTGAAAATCAGCGTTTTGAAGATAGGTATAAAAATCTTTGGCGGGGAAGTGTTCGATTTCGGACAGTGGGGTGTTCGGATTGGGACGGTGTCATCACCCCACAAATATCAACGTCAATATCGTCCCCTTCCCCACCTCGCTCACCACTTGGATATCGCCTTGGTGCTGCCGCATAATCTGCCGGGCGAGGCTGAGGCCAATACCGGAACCCGTAGGCTTCGTGGTAAAGAACGGCACAAAAATCTGCTCCAAGTTCTCCTCTGCAATGCCCTGCCCGTTGTCGGAGATGCGGATGAGGGTGCGCTGTTGCTCGTCCCGGTCGGCCACGACGAGCACCTTGCCGTCGGGGTTGGCATGAACGGCTTCGAGGGCGTTTTTGATGAGATTGATGACCACCTGTTCGAGCAGGGTGGGGTCGCCCGTGATTTGCAGATTGGGCCGGAAGAACTGGAGGTCAAGCTGTACCCGCTTGGGCACTTCATGCTTGAAAAGCGTCAAAATTTGGTTCAAGAACGGATCTAAATGGATGTGCTGCAACTGCACCTGCGGTATTTTGGTCAACTTGCGGTAGTTCTCCGTGAAGGTCATCAGGCCCGTGCTGCGCTTTTGAATGAC
>JANPLH010000563.1:0-6996 GCA_031426435.1 Saprospiraceae bacterium
TTTTTTGATGCCAGCAAAGTGCCAGTGGACTTCTCCTTGGGCCAAAACCTGCCGCCCAACCTCACTACTGCCATGCTCACAGGCTTGATTGGCGTGTTATTCTCAGTCGGCGGTTGGCATCATGCCTCCTACGTGGCAGGCGAGGCCATAGACGCACCCCGCACCGTGCCGAGGGCCATGTTCCTTGGGGTGCTTATCGTCACGGTCATGTACCTGTTGGTGAATGTGGCCTATATGCTATTGCTGCCCCTCGACGCCATTGCAAGTACCCGTACCGTTGCCGGCGATGCCATTGCAACGTTGGCTCCTTGGGGCGGAAAGGCCGTTGCCATCGCCATTGCACTGTCCATCTTTGGTACCATCAGCATTTATACCATGTCGGCACCACGCATCTACTATGCCATGGCGGAGGATGGCATTTTCTTTAAACAATTGGCCTGGGTGCACCCCCGATGGCGCACGCCGGTGGTGGCAATGGTGGTGCAAGTAATCTGGGCATTGGCAGTTCTACTGTTCTTCCAAGGGCTTTTCAACGAAATCATCACTTTCGTCACCTTCATGGACATCGCCTTCATGGGCTTGGCTGGGGCGGGAATTTTTGTGCTGAGGAAAAAAATGGCTGCTTCGCATCGCCCGGTGCGAGCTTGGGGCTACCCGGTCATACCCTTGGTTTTTGTGCTGATTTCCGTCGCATTTGCCTTGAATACACTCCTTGAAAGGCCAGCGCAGGCCATCCCAGGCCTTGTGCTTTTATTCATTGGGATCGGGGTTTTCTACGGCTTGAAGTTTTTAAGAAAACAATAACCGGCCTGAATTAACCATTTCTTAACGTTGCATTCATTCCTTCCATACATCCATATTTGATTTTTGTGGTCTATAAAATCCGTTGCCTTGGTTTTGGAGAAAATCGTCATTTTGAATTTTAATTCTGAAATTCAATTTCAGAATATTTTTTTCAGAATAAAATTTCACGCAACGAACTAAAACATTTTTTTTGATGTTTGTGTTAAGACAACACTAAAACACCTTCTCTGGAAAGGTATTTGATTGATAGGCAGACCACGACGGCTCAACCAACCTTTACGACGATGAAATGCCGAAACTGGTCTAAGGATTCGAGAAAACCTTTTTGAACTAAGAATATTTGTGCTCGAAGCTGAATGGTAAAAAACCTTTAAGTATATGGAAACCCGATTATTGAACCCTATTTATGTATCCATTGCGATTCTTGCTGTGATGTTCCTGACTTCTTGCGCACCAGCCACGATTTTGGAAGATGGTTCGAACTCCTTGGTTCCGCACTCCGACCAAAGTTTGTTCAGCGTGCTTAGCCGACAGGAAGTAGTGGAAATGACAATTGTCACCGAAATTGACTCCCTTTTGCAAAAGCGCAAAGCGGAAGCGTATCAAAACGCCGATTTTAGCTATGAGGATGAAAATGGCGTAGAACACAGCTTTCAGGCCAAGGTGAAGCCCCGTGGCAAGTTCCGCAGGATGACTTGCGACTTTCCACCAATCAAGCTGAAATTCTCGAAGGACGAACTGGAAGCTGCTGGCATGACCGAGATGAATGAAATTAAATTGGTCACGCATTGCCTCAGCGACAAGGAAATTTCAAGGGATTTGGTGTATCGTGAGTATTTGACTTACAAACTATACAATGAGCTGACGCCCAATAGTTTGCGGGTGCAATTGGTCAAAATCACCTACTTGGACAAGACCAACCCCGAATATCGTTTGACCCGCTACGGATTCTTGATTGAGGACGAAGAGGAGTTTTGTTGGCGCACTGCCGGTAAAGTAAAAGAACAAATGGGCCTCAAGCCCACGGAACTCAGCCCGTCGCATGAAAAGCTTACCGCCGTTTTCCAATACATGATTGGCAACACGGACTGGAGCGTGGAAATGCGTCGCAACCTGGAAATCCTCCAAAAACCAGATGGCAAGCTGGTGCCAGTGCCTTATGACTTTGATTTTTCTGGCGTTGTATCGGCGCCTTACGCTCGTCCAAACGTGGATGTTGGGCAGAAAAGAGTCGGTGAAAGGGTGTTCATGGGCAGTGCAACATCGTCGCAAGACCTTTACGCCACCCTCAATTATTTCCGTTCCAAAAAAGAGGATTTGATGGGAATCGTGGAAGGTTTCTCATTGCTCGATCAGGTTTCAAAGGAAAATGTGTACGATTACCTCTACGGCTTTTTCGAGGAAATCGAAACGCAAGAAACTGCTCAAAAAAACCTCTTTAAGCCTCGAACCAAACAAAATGGCACAATTTTTCAAGACGTCACGTCACAACCTCTCTCCATTGACAAGCAATAAAAGCAGTTTTTTCATACTAATTCAATTTTCTGGGGGCGTCCAAGTGACGCTCTTTTTTTTTGTCCAAAAAAAAGAGCGGCTGGTAGGCAATCGCCACCAGCCGCTCTTTCGTGATATTTCCAATTTCTAATTTCCAATTTCTATCACTATCCTCTCCGCTTTTTACCTTGCACTGTTGTTTGCTTTTTCTGCGATTTCACATGGCCGCCTGGGCCTCTCTTGGTGGTCGTAGTGGTGGACTTTTTCACTGTCCCTTTTCTGGTTTTAACCACCGTGGTATTGGTCCGAACCGTCTTTGAACCCATGCGATGCGGGGTATAAACGGCATGTGCCCGAACCACCCGGTGCGTCGTAACTGCATGATAATGAGGGCGATGTACTACAGCCAGCGGATGCCAAACATGGAACGGCCTTGGCCTCCAAGGGCTAAACCAGACCGGGTAGTGCCGCCAGCGCCAAGGCGATACCCAAACCCGGTAGCCAGGTCGATAAACAAAGCGGACGCTCGGCCAGCCCCAAACGTTGACCACAATGCGGGCCACGGTCACATTCGGACCGTTCTTGCCATTTTCATTGGCCTCTGCCTCGAATGGCTCCACGATTGTTTGGTCGCCGTAAACATCCTCGTCGCCAATGATTTGAAGGATAGCTTCATCCTTGCCAGTTTTTTCCACTTCAATGACGGCCACGTCCTGCGATTCGGTCTCGTTCACGGCCACTTGCAGCACGATGGCATGAACGTCCCCGTCCATGTTGTCAACGACCCGCACGTAGTCAATCTCGCCGTCGTCGTTCAGGTCGAGGTTGTTTACGTTGTTGGATTCCGTGTTCAGCAGCTTCTCGAAATCTTCGGGGGATTCCGCTTTCTTGAATAATTCCAAGGCACCTTCAAGACTGAAGTTGTCGCCGGGGAGGCCGGTACTTTCTTCTTCTTGTGCGATAGAAACATTGGCGGCAAAAACGACCGCCAGTAAGGTCAGGATGATAGATTTGATTTTGAATTTCATGTTGGTGATTTTGATTTATGTTGCAAAACGAGGGATAGGACTACATAAATTTCACAAAGTTTAACCCAAATATTTACTTTTTTCAAAACACCTATTTACTGAACCAAAATTGTTTTTTTGAAGCCACCCGCCTCCACTGTCATATAATGCAAACCATTGGTCATGCCGAGCGCCTTCTTAGAAAAGCTTTCCTTGAAATGTTTGCTTACATGACCATGTTTTTTCTCGAAAACCACCCTACCTGCGCTGTCCGTGAGGCGTAGTGTAAAAGCTGGGACAGGTTTCCCAATTTCCACCGAAACCGTAAAACTATCATTGGCTGGATTGGGGAAAACTTGCAATGCAAAACGCTCAATTTCAACAGTTTGAGTGGCAGACGGCAGCATATTTTCGGTGATGATGACCAATTGGTTGGCAAAAATAGCTGTGAAAACCGTGTCTTGCCCACCCAGGAATTTCACCCTGACTGCCTCCACCATCGTCGCATCGCCAAGGCCAAAATGTGCCGTCATGCTGTTCTGCCCGCAGTAGCCCGATTGTGCGCTGATTTCCCGCAGCTGCGTCACCGATTGCCCCCCGATAATGGCCGTCACCCAAACCCTGGCACCAATGGCCGAGCGATTGCTTTCGGTACCTATCAGCCTGATTTTCAGCCAGTTGTTGTCGTTTCCGTTGTTGAGGTAAAACAAGTTATTGGGCAATGGAGCGGCACTACCATTCTTGCAAGTGGCGATGCCGAGGTCAAGGAACCCATCGTTGTTCACGTCGCCCCAAGCCGAGCCGTAGCTGCACGGGGTGGTCAAGTCTTCAATGCTCGTGAGGTCCCTGCTGAAATTGCCGAGGCCATCGTTTTGGTACAAAAAATTGACGATGTTCCCGCTGCAATAACCATTTGAAACCACCAAGTCCAAATCGCCGTCATTGTCGTAATCCCCGAAATTGGAACCGAAAGAGCAGCCGCCATCCGTTACCAAATCGCCAGTGGTCACGGCATTAAAGGAACCATTATCGTTTAAAAAAAGCTGGTTGTTTTGCGCAGCAAAATTGCCTGAATTGGCCACAAAAAGGTCGAGGTCACCATCATTGTCCACATCGCCCCAACTGCTGCTCATGCTGCTGCTATTTGTTTGGCCAGGTGCTCCGATGGTGACTTTTACAAAGCTGCCATTGCCATCGTTTTGGTACAAATCGTCCTTTTGGTTCAATTCATTGGACACGAACAAATCCAAGTCACCATCGTTGTCATAATCCACCCAATTCACTGAGCGTGAGGCATTTGCATCGGTCACAGCAGCGCCCACATCAGTCATTTTGGTAAAATTATGCCCCCCTGTTCCCGTAGGGCCATCGTTTCTGTATAGCACGTTTTTTTTGTCCCCATCGGAATTGGTGAGGTACAGGTCAACATCGCCGTCGAGGTCATAATCGCCCCAGCTTGCCGTCTCCGAATAGGAGCCCAATTGCGAGGGCGCCGCATCGCCGAGGTAAGTGAAATAACCGCCTGCCCCGGTGGTATCGCCGTTGCCAGCATAGAGGAAATTTTTGACGCCATACCAGGTCACCACAAAGGCATCTAGGTCGCCGTCATTATCGAAATCTGCGAACGTGGCACCGTCAAACGGCTTTGAATCAGATACGATTGGGTCGTCTGTCACGCTTGTAAAATTGCCCGCACCATCGTTCAAATACAGGAAGTTGACCGCCCCAGCCTGTGGGCCGTTAGTGATGAAAAGGTCCTCCCATCCGTCGTTGTTTACATCCACGAAGTTGACGCTGCGGCTGTCGGAAGGCGTGGTGACGTGCGGGCCTGTCGTGATTTTTTGAAATAGCGGCGCTTGCGCAATGGCAGGGGCGGCCAGAAGGAGGAGGAGGAAATGAGTGATTTCTTTTTTCATGTTGTGCGATTTTTATTCCGTCTTGAGGTGACATCTTTTTCCATTTTCCCATGTGAAATTAAGCTGGGTTGTGCTGGAAAAAGGTGTCACCTCTGTTTGGTAAATCCACGAGATGACACCTTTTCCCCGGCAAAACCCAAGCTGAGATTTTAAACCTTGCAAGGGAAAAGATGTCACCTCGTGGAGCAATGAGTTTCGCAAACGTACCGCCGCTCATCCCCCCTTTTGCCATTTTGGTAAGAACCGCAGCCTGCCCCCCACAAACGCCGTTTTGCGAAGCAAACGACCATTCATCGGTGACAAACCGCCATTCGGAACACCTTGCAACATGGCGGCTGTTTTTTTGCGAAATTTGCCCCAATGAAGCACCAACGCATCCTGCTCCATATCGGTTTTTGGTTGGCCTACGGCTTGTACGATGGCTACCTGAATGCACCATTGTCGGGCACCTCATACGCACACCTCAGCTTTGGGGAACGGATGCTTTTGGGCTATACGGCGGAGCTGCTGGTGCTTGCCTTTAAAATCCCGACGACGTATTTCGTGCTGTACTGGTTGGTGCCGAGGTATTTCAGAACGAAGAACATACCCGTGCTTTTGCTCTCTTTGGGGGCAGTCACCGTCGCAGCTACCATCCTCAGTCAAACCTTGTGGTACGAGGTCATTTTCCCGCATATTTTCAAGGTATCGTCGCCCGAACCCGTGGACAGTTTTGCCCGAAAGCTCTTCCGCTGGCTATGGAATTCCATTGACATCCTGCTGCTCCTGAGCGTGGCGACAGCGCTCAAGCTCTTTCGCCTGCGGCAAATGGCAGCCGAGCGTGAGCGTCAGCTCGTCGCTGAAAAATTGCAGTCTGAACTCAATTTCTTGCGGGCGCAGACCAACCCACACTTCCTTTTCAACACCTTGAACAACCTCTACCACCTCGCCAGAAAGCGCAGCGAAGACACGCCCGATGCCATCCTGAAACTCTCTGATTTGATGCGTTTCATGCTCTATGAATGCACCACGCCCCGCATCCGCATTTCGCAAGAAGTGAAGGTCATCCGGGACTACCTCGAACTGGAGCGGCTGCGCTACGGAGACCGTCTTCGAGCCGATTTTCAGGTGGGTTTGGATGACAATGAACAGCAAATTGCCCCGCTGTTGTTGCTGCCTTTTGTGGAGAATGCCTTTAAGCATGGCGCAAGCGAAAGCCGAGGAGAGACTTGGGTGCGCATTAATTTAAAGGTAAAAAATGGTGCGCTCGACTTCCAGGTGGAAAACCCCAAAGACTCAGGTGACCAAGAAATAACCGAAGGAATTGGCCTGAAAAACGTGAAGCGGCAGTTGGATTTGATTTACCCAAAACATGAATTAAGCCTTGAAAATCAAGGAGATAGGTTTGTGGTCAAGCTAAAAATCTTGCTGAATGACTAAACTGAATTGCCTCGTTATCGAAGATGAACCATTGGCTGCTGAGGGCTTGGAGGCGTTCATCCGGCAGGTGCCAACACTGGCATTCGTGGGTTCTTGTAGCGATGCCTTGTCCGCCTTGGAGTTCATGAAAAACCACGCCGTTGATGTGCTTTTCCTCGACATCCATTTGCCCAAGCTCAAGGGCCTCGACTTCCTGAAAACACTGCAACATCCACCGCAGGTCATCCTCACCACAGCCTATCACCAGTACGCCCTCGAAGGCTATGAACTGAATGCGGTGGACTACCTGCTCAAACCCTTTGGATTCCCCCGTTTCCTCGCTGCCGTGAACAAACTTTCGGTGGACAGTGGAGGGG
>JANPLH010000564.1:0-7056 GCA_031426435.1 Saprospiraceae bacterium
TTTGCGACGGGTATGATTTTATTGCTTTTAAAGGAACATAGGCTCACCTTTTGCGTCTTCCTAAAGTGCATCAATCATATTTCAAATCAATTATAACATGAAGCGACTTTTTACCACGGCTATATTGCTGGCATTCTTGGGCTTGTCTTTTGGGCAAACTGCCAAGGATTGGCATCAAAAAGTAGATGCGTCCCTGATGGAAAAAACGGCCACAGGTCAGACCGTACCCTTCCTTATCCTGCTGGCGCAACAGGCAGACTTGACTGCGGCCATTCAGCTGAAAACAAAGGACGAAAAAGCCAGTTTTGTTTTCAATACCCTGCGTCAAACTGCCAATTCTACACAAGTTGGATTGAAGGCTTTTTTGAACCAAAAAAATGTCAAGCATGAAAGCCTATTTATCGTAAACGCCATTAAAACCGAGGGCAACCTTGATTTGATAAATGCGTTGGCGCAACGTTCCGACGTGGCGCATATCATGGACAACCCCAACATGCGTTATGCCGAACCAGTTGAGCGTGTGCAAAATGGAGTAAGGGAGCGGGTGCTCATCGAATGGGGCATTGAAATGATTAACGCCAATGATGTCTGGGAAATGGGCTATCGTGGCCAAGGTGTCACTGTGGGTGGTCAGGACACCGGCTACGATTGGACGCACCCGGCGCTGCAAAGCAAATACCGAGGTTTCGATGCAGCTACCCAGACTACCGACCATAACTACAATTGGCATGATGCCATCCATGTCATCAGTCCACTGAGCGCTGACAGCCTCAACCCTTGTGGCATCAACTTGCAGGCACCTTGCGACGACAACAGTCACGGAACGCATACGATGGGAACCATGATTGGCTCGGAGGGTGAAAACGAAATTGGCGTGGCACCGGATGCCAATTGGTGTGCTTGTCGCAACATGGAGCGTGGCAATGGTTCGCCCTTTACATATCTCGAATGTTTCCAGTGGTTCGTTGCACCTACTGATTTAAATGGTGAAAATCCTGACCCAACGAAAGCGCCCCATGTCATCAACAATTCGTGGTATTGTTCCACTGGCGAAGGCTGCAATCCTACCAATTTTCAAGTGATGAACCAAGCTGTGACAAATTTGAAATTGGCGGGCACGGTCGTAGTTGTATCGGCTGGCAATGCAGGCAGTAGTTGCGGAACAGTGCTCAATCCTGCAATTTTTGAAAGTAGCTTCACCGTTGGGGCGACCGCCATAAATGATACCATAGCTGGATTCAGCAGCCGTGGCCCAGCAACCTTAGACAGTAGCAACCGCCTCAAACCCAATGTATCTGCGCCGGGGGTGGGGGTGCGTTCCTCGGTTCCTAATGGAGGGTATGCAAGCTTTTCAGGTACGAGTATGGCTGGGCCTCATGTAGCGGGGCTGGTGGCACTCGTCATCTCTGCAAACCCCGAACTTGCTGGGCAAGTTGACCTTATCGAAGACATCATAGAACAAACTGCCGTACCAAAAACAACCGACCAAAATTGCGGCGACATACCCGGCACTCAAGTTCCCAACCATACTTACGGCTATGGCCGCGTGGATGCCTTGGCAGCGGTCGAAGCAGCCATTGCATTGATACCGCCACCGCCTCCAAGTGCGACATACGAGGAGACAAGATTGTCGGTCGACGTTTATCCAAATCCTGTTGACAATCAATTGTTTATTGAAATAGTGAATGCAGTGGGTGAAGTTCAGGTGCAACTGTTTGACACCAATGGCAAGCTAATCATTGGGCGCAGTTGGAGCGTAGGCAATCATTCAAACACGAGCCTTGATTTAACGGAAAAGCTTGGTGGAGTCTATTTTTACCGCATCATAAACGGAAGGGAAATCATTCAAGGAAAAGTTGTTAAAGACTAAAAATTAACCCAAAAAAACACAGCAGCCCGACATTCCTTCGAGTGTCGGGCTGTTGTTTTTTACAAAATGAACTGCTTTATTTCAGAATATTTTTCTTCAAATAGACCATGCTCCTGCTTAGGCTGACGAGAGCATCGGTTGGCTAGTCGTGATATTCAGCTGAGCACAGCTTTTCCTGTGGTTTAAGAATGATTCATTGGCATTTTGGATTGCACTTAAAGTGACAAAAGTCAAATTTGAGCGCAGTGATTGATAGTACCTTTACTCAAATTTTGAAATATTCTGAATTATGAAAAAATCATTCACACTCCTGCTTTTAGCTTTTTCTCTTGGCCTGTTTGCCCAAAACCAAATAACAGACGAGGACTTTGAAAACGTCGTCTGCAAGGAAGCAGAGGCACATGCCCATTTCCTTCATCCTGTGCCAGTTGCAAACCCGCTAACCGCTAATTACGACCTGAAATACTATCGTTTCAACTGGCATATTGATCCAGCTGTGTATTTTATTGACGGCTCGGCGACGATCTATTTTGAAACTTTGGAAGATAATTTCAATGACATAAACTTCGATTTTTCTTCCCTTTTGGCCATCAACGACATCAGCTACCATGGTCAGCCCTTGAGTTCTACAGCTACGGGTGACTACTTGTTAACCATTCAATTGCCAAATCCTCTTGCGGTAGGCACATTGGATAGCCTGACGATTACTTATGCAGGAGCCCCGCCTTCAAGCGGGTTTGGGTCGTTTATCCAAAGCGAGCACAATGGCGTGCCCTCGCTTTGGACGCTCTCCGAACCCTACGGCGCACAGGATTGGTGGCCATGCAAAAATGGCCTTGACGACAAGATTGACAGCCTTGACATTACCATTTCAACACCTTCGCAGTATCGGGCTGCGAGCAATGGCCTACTCGTGGAGGAGTATATTGGCAATGCCACCAATGTTTTTCATTGGAAACATCGCTACCCAATAGCTCCATATCTCGTTGCCATTGCGGTCTCCAACTTTGAGCAATACACGGACAATGTACCCTTGAGCAACGGCACCAATTTGCCCATGCTCAATTATGTCTATCCAGAGAACCTCTCTGATGCCCAGGCGGGAACCGGCAAATTGGTGCAGGTACTTCAATTTTTCGATAGCCTTTTTGTTACCTACCCATTTCACGAAGAAAAATACGGCCATGCGCAGTTTGGTTGGGGTGGGGGCATGGAACACCAGACCATGAGCTTCGTGAGCAGTTACGGCTGGGGGTTGCTGTCCCACGAGTTGGCGCACCAGTGGTTCGGCGATATGGTCACTTGCGGCAGTTGGGAGGATATCTGGCTCAACGAGGGCTTCGCCACCTATCTTGAAGGCTTGACAAGGGAGCGCTTCCCGTCCCAGGTTCAAACGAAATGGTACGATTGGAAATTCAGCAAAATTGGCAGTATTATTTCTCAGCCTGGCGGCTCCGTGTTCGTGGACGATACGACAAGTGTCAATCGCATATTTAGCAGCCGACTGAGCTACAACAAGGGCGCTTACCTGTTGCACATGCTTCGCTGGAAACTGGGCGATGATGATTTTTTTGCTGTGCTTCGCAATTATTTGAACGATAGAGGATTCGACTATGCCCGCACCAACAGCTTACAATCCCATTTGGAGGCAACATCAGGACAGGACTTGGACGAGTATTTCGAAGACTGGTTTATGGGACAGGGCTTCCCCACGTATCAGGTGATTTGGGAGCAAAGCAATGCTGGCGATGTTTATATCCAACTCAACCAGAGCACCTCCATGCCATCCTCTGTAGATTTCTTTGAAATGCCAGTACCGTTACTGCTGAAGGGTTTTGGAGTAGATTCGTTGGTGCGCTTGGAGCATTCCCAGAATGGGGAGCTGTTCGCCATGAATATACCATTTGAGGTTACATCTATCCAGTTTGACCCAGAACTTTGGTTGGTTTCCGCCAACAACACAGTGCAGCAGGGCGAGCTGACTGGTACAGGAGAGGCTTTTGCTGATGGCAAAATTTTTATCTACCCGAACCCGGCAAATGATTTTGTACAGCTATTTTATGAAAAAAGGAAAGTAGAGGATGAACTCAACTGGCTCATTGTCAATGGATTGGGACAAACGACCAAGTTGGGTACACTCGAACATGACGGCTCTTTTATTGATATCGCCAGTTTGCAATCAGGGCTTTATCGGTTCGTGCTGCGCAACCAAGATGGTGAAATAGTGGTACGCAGTTTTGTGAAAGAATAGAAGGTTAGATTTTCAAAACGACAGTCCGGCCCGTGGAAATCAGAGCCGGGCTGTCATTATTTTGTGCAGGCATGGAGGCCAGTTTCTATTAAACTTCCCGTCGTTTTTTAAAGAATAGATACTCACCTAATGCAAAAACGGCTATGGCGGCCCAGCCCCAAACTGGCATCCGCCCTCTTTTCAATGGAGCCATATCACCAACGGGTATGAACGCTGCCCAATAGATTGGGTGAGAGGCATTAGAGCCTTGTCGTCTTTTCAAATAGGTGAGTTTTGCGCTGCGCAATGCAGCATCTTTTGATTCGCCAGCTTTTAGTTTTTCGTAAAAAAGCTGCATGATTTCAGAGGAGGCAAAGTCGTCAATGCTCCAAAGTGTAGTGACAATACTTGCCGCACCCGCGTATGAAAATCCCCTTGCAAGGCTCACGATGCCTTCCCCACGTTGCAGCTCTCCGATTCCCGTTTCGCATGCGGAAAGCACGACCAATGCCGCCTTGATTCGCATGGAATACAAGTCCTTTACAAAAACAAGTTCGTTTTCAACGGAATCCAAGGTCTGGAAAAAAGCGAGGTAGGAGTATTCACCATGCTCGTCATTGGATTTTGCATGAACGGCTAAGTGTAAGATGCCAGCCTCCGGTGCCGCTTCTATGAAATGCCGTTCAGTAGCAGCCGTGTCCAAATAGGTACGCCCTCCCATTATCTTCTGGATGGATTTGGCTTCCGTTTGATTGAATTTGAGGTTGCCAAGCACTGCCCGCCAAGGGTCGTCACGCCGCATGGTGAGTGAGTCGCCGCCGTAAGAAGGTGCAAAGGCAACCAACCCCCCACTTTTCCAATCAGAATTTCGACCCAGCATCTCCTTGTGCAAAGTAGCCGAATAGCTGTAACTGAATTGATATTGCCTCACCAAATAATCATGCGTATCGTAATTGCCATTATCCTTGGGCGGGCTTGCCAAAAGTGCATCGAAAGGTAAGTAGCCAAGCACCCCACCTGGCAGGATAACTACTTGATTGCCGGTTAGGTGCTTTCTAATTGGGTCAAAAATAAGCTCATAAAGCTCATTGCCAAGGTTCGCGTATTTTTGGTTCAAAAACTCGACTTCTTCTCCTGCGGGATTGAAGCGGTAAATGCTGTTCCGAAACTCCTCCACCCAAGCCTCCAACGGAATTTCCTTGTAGATTTTCACCACTTCAAATTTATTTTCCCCAATTACAAAGGCGAAAATATTCTCCTCTCCGACAAAATAGCCGACCATGTTTTGGCCTGGCAGGAGCATTTTTTGCTGGATTTCGGGCACTTTGACTAATTCAGGCGCATATTTTAAGGTGAAATAGCGGGGGTATTGCTTGCGCAATTTTGACATGAAGCGGTCAGATTTTAGCTGGAGCGCAAAAAGCTGGTTGTTCAACTTTGTCAATTTTTGTTGGTCAGCTGCCACCCCGTTTAGTTGTTCTTCAAAGACCTGCTTTTCAATATATGCCAAATCAATTTTCAGCTTGCGTTCAGTTTCCAGCATGCTATCCGGTATTTCGGCAAAGCGCCCAGCCTGTACCGATTGAATAGCTTCGAGCAACAAAGTTGCGTTGCTGCGTTCCGAAATCTCAAAGGCCTGGTGCCAGTATTTCACATCATTTGTCAGGGCTTTGAGTTCGTGTTTTACCGCTATGGCATTTTCATAAATCAAGAAATATTTGTCCAAAAGCGCCTGCCGTGAGCCGGGTTCTTCCAAAGTAAGTTTTACGAAGTCAATGAGTTGGGACCCAGTTGAATAACAATTGTCGGCCTCAAGCAGCCATTTTTTATCCTTTTCCTTTTTATAGAATCCCTGTAGCAAATTGCCTTTGTCCTTGAAAACATCGAGCAGCACGATGAGGGAGGATACTTTTTCGAAATTGGTTGGATTGGCCTTTTTGTAATTCAGGGACATCATTGCCGAGTCGCAATAAGCCAGCGCAATTGGTTGCTGGTCAGCATTTGCCTGGGCAAGGTTCCCGTAAATCTGGGCAACATCAGGATGTTTTTTTCCCAAAAGTTGCAAGTTGATTTGAAGTGCTTGACCATATTGTTGCTTTGCAAGCTCAAAGTTCTTTTTAGATAAATACAAATCGCCAATCCGATTCATAGAATTGGCAATATCGAGGCGCTGCTGGCCGGGTTGCCGCTGCACCACGTTCATGGCTTCGTTATAATATCGGAGTGCCTCTTTATGGTTACCCAGTTCTTCAAAATAGCGGCCAAGATCATTTTTGAACTCAGCTATATCGGTTGGGTCGCCCGTTGGCAGCAAAGTGTAAACCTGAATGGCCTCATTGAACCATTCGTAAGCTTGATCAAAATCCTTTTTCAGCAAGTAGCAATCACCAAGGTAGTTGCAGGTGCGGGCAACGAGGTGGTTGTTCTTACCGAAAAAGCGCAACCGGATGTCATAAGCTTTTTTGTAAAAAGCCAAGGCCTTGTTTGTGTCACCCCGGTTCAGCAGCAGGTTTCCTGAATTAGCGAAGATATTGGCCACATCTGGGTGGTTTTCACCAAGGTTAACTTCGGTGATTTTCAAGGCCATTTCAAAATATGCAAGCGCCTTTTGGTAATCTCCTCTAACATTTGCGACAGCACCGAGATTATTATAGAGCGCCGCAAATTCGGGATGGTTCTTTGGTAACACCTTATTATATATGGCAAGTGTGGTGTCGAAATAAAGCATTGCTTCATCGTATCGGTCAAGCTTGATGCAGGCAGTACCCAGGTTGATAAAATTGTTGGCGGTCGCCACTTTGTTCATCCCGATTTTCACACGGTTGAACTGCAAGGCTTGGCGGTAATGGTCGAAGGCCTCGGCATAATCGCCCATATTTTCATAGATGATGCCGATGTTGTTGAGGTTGTCTGCTGCATCAGGCGACTTTATTCGCTGATTGATGTCGAGGCTTTG
>JANPLH010000565.1:0-16994 GCA_031426435.1 Saprospiraceae bacterium
GAGCGGCAAGCAAAAGGGTCGGTGCGGCCTGTTCGGGGGTCGGAGCGGCAAGCAAAAGGATTGAAGTGGAGGCTATTGCATAAACGTTGTCACGCCACGCCGCCACGAGCGCACCGTATTGAATAACATGGCGTTGCGTTCGTGGCGGCGTGGCGTGAAAAGTAAAACGCACCAGCTTACCCTTAAGCCTACCCCCGTTCACCGTTCAAAGTTCAAAGTTCACAGTTCACAGTTCACAGTTACAACTTCACCACCCGCTCCACCCATTCCCCCTTGCCGTTTTTCAGGAGGAGGAGGTAGTTGCCAGCGGGCAGGTCGCCGAGTTCAAGGGTCTTGGTGGCGGTGCTGGTCACGTATAGGCGGTCGTTCAGGATGTTACGGCCCTGGAGGTCGCTGAGGCTGAGGTCGAGCAGCACGGGTGCTTTGACCGTGACGGTCAGCGTCAGGGTTTGTTGGAAAGGGTTTGGGGTGATGCTGACCGAGCTTATTTCCTCCACCTCGTTGGCGGCGGTCAAATTGACTTCTATGCTGTTGGAAAGGTACTGACAATTAATATTTGAGCCGACCTGCACCGTATAGGTGCCGGATTCGGTGGCGATATAAACAGGAGCATTGGCATCGGGGATGGGCTGGCCGTTCAGCAGCCACTGGTAGGCGTCCCAAACATCTTCCACCTGCAACACAGAATCCATTGTCAGGTTGATGAATGGCGGGCTTGTGAGCACTGGTTCATTTACCAAAAAAGTTTCCTCGAAAACACAGCCCGCTGCGGTGGTCACGCTCACGCTGTATTCGCCGCCGCTCAGTCCCGTTAGGTCGAGGTCGGTGCTGCCATTGCTCCAAGTGACAGAGGCGGGGGGGGCGGTGGTGCCGTTCAGCGTCAGGTCAATACTGCCGTCGTTGGCACCAAGACAGGAGGCATCGGTCACGGTGCCAGTAAGCGACTCGCCGGGGGTCAACGTGATGGACTCGTTGGCAATACTGCCGTTTGCGCCCGTGATGGTGAAATTATAGGTGCCGCTGGCAAGGTCAGTGCGGGTCAGGCCCTGAAACCCATCTTCCCAAGTCAACACTGCTGCAGCGGCAGCACTGTTGAACGATACTATAATGGAGCCAGTGGGGCTGCCAGCACAAGCGGGCTGGGTGATGTTGACGGTATAGTCCCAAACCTCGGAGCTGTCCACTAAGCCGTAAACATTGCCATTGCTGTTGCCGAGCATGAGCAGTTCGCCGTTCTTGTTTTCCCCGAAGGAGACCATTTGGTTGTTCACAAAATCGCCGATTTGTTCCTTGTCGAAGCCGCCCGTCAGGTTGGGTTTTAGCCACCAGAGCTTGCCGGAACAATAATCGGTGAACAGGTAATGTCCGTACAGCGTGGGGTACTTGAAGCCCCGATACACGAAGCCGCCGGTGACGGAGCATTCGCCTCCGCCATTGACGTATTCTGCCACGGGATAGGTGAGGGGGTCGGTGCCTACGCAGCCGGTATTGTTGAAGGGGTGGTTGCCTTCATAACAGCGCCAGCCGTAGTTCTCGCCACCGGGGCTACTGGCAGGCTGGAAGTCAATCTCCTCCCAGGCATCCTGCCCCACGTCGCCCATCCAAAGGTCGCCCGTCAGCCGGTCGAAGCTGTACCGCCAAGGGTTCCGGACACCGATTGCCCAGATTTCGGGCAGGGTGTTCGGGTCGTTGACAAATGGGTTGGTGGGCGGCACGGCGTAGGTGCTGCCGCCGTCCACGTCTATGCGCAGCATTTTACCCAAAAAAGTCGTGCGTTTTTGGCCGTTGTTCTGTGGGTCACCGCCGCTGCCGCCATCGCCGAGTCCAATGTAGAGGTAGCCATCGGGGCCGAACTTCACGCAGCCGCCGTTGTGGTTGGCGTAGGGTTGGTCGGCAGTGAGCAGCACGAGTTCGCTGTTGGCGTCCGCCAAATTAGGGTTGGCAATGGAAACGGAGAACCGGGAAACCTTCGTGTCGCCGCTGTTGTCCGTGTAGTTGACGTAGAAATAGGGCGTGGTTGGGTATTCGGGATGAAATGCAAGGCCGAGCAATCCTTGTTCATTGCCACTGGAGCCTACGCTGGGGTCAATGTCGAGGAAAGGCGTCGGCAGCTTCGTGCCGTTTTTGTTCAGAACCCAAATCTTGCCCCGCTGCTCCACGACGAAGAGGCGGTCGTCGCCGCAATGGGTGATGTCGCAGGGGCGAGTGAAGCCGTTGGCAAAAACCGAGAGGTACGGCGTTGGCGTTTGGGCAAAAAGCTGCATGGCCGCAAGGCAAAAGAGCAGAAGTGTGAGGATGTTTTTCATAAAATGGAAGGATTGTATTTAGTTACCTCCGGCAAATTTCTCCAAATACCTCGGTTCTGCTTCGCAATTTTTGCTGCCGCAACGTCGCACTGCCGCTTTTTGCAGAAAAACTGCTTCCTTTGTAACGTAAAATACAAAACAACGACCATGAAAAAATTCCTGTCCCTCTTTGCCGCAGTTGCGTTGGTAGCCGCCAACCTGTTCGGCCAAGACCTCCCCACTTGCAGCATCTATCTCTTCAAAACCGCCTTGCAGGACTCCGTGCTGGTGCTCAGTCGCCCGCAGTTGCTCACGGGCTTCAACAAGAGCGGCTACAACAACCAGCCCGCTTTCCTCAACAACAACGACCTGCTCATCGCATCAGCTGGCCCAAAGGACAACCAGACGGACATCTACCTCCTCGACCTGGAGGCCAAGACCCGTATGCGCATGACCCGCACCGCCGAATCGGAGTTTTCACCGAAGCCCACACCGGACAACCTCTACTTCTCCGTCGTGCGGGTGGAAACGGATGCCGACCGCTCGCAGCGCCTCTGGCAGTACCCCCTCGACCGCCAGGACGAGGGCAAACCATCCTTCCGCTACCTGCGGGGCGTGGGCTACTACCATTGGCTCGACAAATTCAAGGTCGCCCTGTTCAACATCACCGCTGGCGACCTCAACTACCTCAGCATGGCCGATACCCGTGACGCCGCCATCGCCAACCTGTCGCCCTCGGTGGGCCGCTGTTTTGGCACTTCGCCCAATGGCAAGCTCGTCTATGTACACAAGGTGACGGACAGCAATTGGGTCATCAAAGCATTGGATAAAAATACCTTGGATGTCAGCGAAATCACGAAAACTATCCCCGGTGCCGAGGATTTCGTTGTAATGAAGGACGGGGCCATCGTCATGGGCAAGGGCAGCCGCTTGTACCGCTACCACCCGGTGAAAGCCAAGGTCTGGCAAGAAGTGGCCGACCTGAAAAAGCAGGGCATCACCAATATCACCCGCCTGGCCATTAGCGGCGATGGGAAGCTGGCGGTGGTAAACGGGGGGTGAACTGTGAACTGTTAACTGTGAACGGTGAACGGTGAGCTGTGAACTGTGAAAGAGAGGTGTTAGTTTGAAGAATTTAGGAATGTCTAATTAAGAACTAATGTCATGGGAAAACTAAAAAACGATGGGGGAAAGAAACCTGACCCGTTGAAAGATAAGTCTTTTTCGTTGGCTATCAGAATAGTGAATCTCTATAAATTCTTGACATTGGAGAAACAGGAGTACGTAATGTCCAAACAAATTCTCCGTTGTGGTACAAATCCTGGGGCGATGGTCAGGGAGGCAAAAAATGCAGAAAGTGACGCAGATTGGATTCACAAATTAAGCGTAGCCCAAAAAGAAGCTGGAGAGACACAATATTGGTTAGAGCTTCTGCTTGCAACCAATTACCTAACAAATGAGCAATACCAATCCATTTTTTCTGATGTAGATGAAGTATGCCGACTGATAGCCAGTTCTATTTTAACAAAAAAGCGTGGCAAGTAGCCCCCGTTCACAGTTCACAGTTCACAGTTCAAAGTTCACAGTTCAAAGTTCACAGTTCACAGTTCACAGTTCAAAGTTCACAGTTCACCATTCCTAAAAAAACGCCATTCGTCCAGCCAAACCCATCTTGGTTTTCGTACTCGCCGCCGCCCCCATGGGTGCTTTCGTTGTAAACATTGTACTTCTCGGTCATTTTCCCAGTCTTTTGATACACACTGCGCACAGTGTTAATCCAGTGACTGCGAACCTCATTGGCGAGGCGGTCATGTCCGAAGTTTTTCAGGCCGATGTAGGCTATCCATTGGAGCGGAGCCCAGCCGTTGGGGACATCCCACTGTTGACCCGTTTCGAGGAGGGTCGTGGTGAGTCCGCCAGGCTTTAGGAAGTCCTTTTCTATGATGTCGGCCACCGTATTGGCTTGTTTTTGCGAAGCCATTTTGAAAAAAAGCGGGAACATGGCGGCCAAGGTTCGCTGGTTGGTGCGCTCCATTGTCTTGAAGTTGTAGTCAAAAAAGAACCCATCGGTTTCGTCCCAACAAAAATTAAGAATAGCTTGCTTACGCTCATTGGCAGCTTTGCGCAGAAGCTTAGCTTCGGTGGCCCTGTCCAACACGTCGCAAGCAAGGGCAATCGTGTCTTCGAGGTGCCACAGCAGGCAGTTCAGGTCCACAGGTACAAGGTCGGTCGTGCAGATGCTGGCAAACCCCGTTCGGTCGCCGAACCAGCGGCTGCTGAAATCCCAGCCCGATTCCGCCGCTGCCCGGATGTTGCGGTAGAGCTGGGGAGCGGGCTGCATGGAGGTCATTGCCAGCTCGACATCCTCCCGGTACGACTCTGGCCGGGGCGTGTCAAAGGCATCCCAGTGGCGGTTCAGCACGTGGTTGCCGCCGAGGCCCACCAAGCGCTCCACGGCCCTGTTGTCTTGTTTGATAAGCTCCAGGCCTTTCATCCAAAACTTGTATTCGCTGACGAGGGCGGGCAGGTAGCGCAGGTAGGCCGAAGTGCCCAGGTGCCCAGCCAGCAACCTTACCATCAAAGAAAAAAATGGCGGCTGGGAGCGGCCCAAATAATAGCTCCGGTTGCCGTTGGGAATAAAGCCGTGCTGCTCCATCAGGTAGGCGAAATTGTCCACCATGTGTTCAATCAAACCCCAACGCCCATTGGCCCGCAGGCCCAACATGGTAAAATAGCTGTCCCAATAATACACTTCCCGAAAGCGGCCACCCGGCACCACATACGGGTTAGGTAGTGGGAGCAGCGAGCTTTCCGCTGGCGGCTCGGCATCGGCAACATTAGACAATGGGAGGCGGGTCAGAACGTCCCAAAGTGCTTCGATGTGCTCCTCCGCCGAGCGGGACGGGTCACTGACGAAATCGCTGCCGACAACTGGCGGCAAGTCAAAATGGGAGTCCACAAAGGCTTTCAGGTCGAAGCCGGGCTGACCTTTTTGCTGTTCGTATTGCTTCGCAATGTTTTCGAGGCTCGCCTTTGGCAAACAGTCGGGGAAGGTTTTCCCATCAGGATATATGGCGGCCATCTGCACATCGTGGAAGAGGGGGCCGAGTTCGTGGATATAGTTCATTTCTGAAGGATGAGGGGTGAGAGTTGGCCGTTCCCGATTCGTCGGGAATGGAGGAAGCCCAAGGATTTTAGGAGGTAGATTTTGCAAGCGCCTGTTTTTGTAAACGGTTGAAAAAGAACAACCCAATGGCAAGTAGGGCAATGGGAAATAAGGAAAAATAGAAGGCGGACTGCCCCCCGAATTTTTCAAAAATGGCCCCTGTGAGCATGGAACCAGTAGAGCCGCCCAGTGCCGAAAATATGACGATGAGGCCAGCCATCGGGCCGTGCATACGGGCAGGCAGGGCACTCAGCACGGCACTGCAAATGGTGGGGTAAATGGGCGCCAGGAAAAGCCCGATAAATGGGAACACGAAGGCTGCCATCGGTGCGCTGCCCCAGCCTGTGGCACTGGAGGCATCCACACCTTTCGCTAATGGGATGGCCACCAATACGAGTGCCGCAGCGGCCAATAAGCAGCTAATCAGCACATAAAACCAATCTATTTTGCGCAGCACAAACCCGACTATAAAGCGCCCTACGGCAATGGAGCCCGCCAGTATCGCAGCCATTTCCACACTTAAGGTAGATGGCAGTTTTAGCACTTGGTTGTTAAAGCTGGGCAGCCAGCTCATGATGCTTTGCTCGATGAGCACGTACAAAAAGGCACTCAAAATGAACACGACCACCAGCACCTGTTTCATCAGCCCAAACGTCTCCACAAAATCCTGTTTCAGTGGCTTGCCGGGGGTGGCCTTCACCGAGGATTCATCGAGCGGGGCAGTCCAGAGCAACACAAAAGCCAAGGCTGCCAAGCCAGCAAGCAGGTAGTATACATTGAGCCACGCTGTGCTTTCTGGGTGTGCGTCGTCCATGAACGCACTGAAAATAAAGTACCCGGACAGCACGCCCACCATAAAAAACGATTCGATAAAGCTCATAAAGCTGGCATGTTCCCGGTTGTCCCTGGTGATGATACCAATCGTTGCGTACACGCTGATTTTGATGAGGGCAAACGATGCACCTACTGTTGCGAACAGCAGCCGGGTCATGGCAAACCCGCCAAGGGTGGGCATCAAAAGGCAGGCAGTGGTGACAAGTGCCAAGGCCAACAACATAGAGCGCTTGTAGCCTATCCGGGCGAAGTTGGAGGCCACCAGAAAGGAAACAATGGCGATGCTCAGGTCCTTGAACGGCTCCAGGGTGCTAGCCGCCAATTTGGTTATGCCGTAGTTGTTCTGCACCTGCATAATGACCGTGCCGACGCTGTTCAGCAGGATGGCAAAGACGAAATAATTGAGGAAAAGGGAGAGTTTTATGCGCCAGTTCTGTGCGTTCATGCTCGTTTTGTTTTGAATGAATAGCAAATATAACGTTTAGTGCTTCTTTTTTGCCTCCATCAATTCCACATAAGGCCGTTGCAGCACTTTGCTCTCGGCCCAGCAGGCGATTTCCTCCAGCCCGGCGATTTTGTTCCAGCCGAATTTGTCCCCAATTCCGTTCAGTTTTTGGAACAAGGCTTCCCAATGTGCTTTCAGGGCCTTCTTGCCAACTATGTTCTCCAATTGCCGGATATGTTCCAGAATGGTGCGCTCGAACTCGTGAAGCTGTTCGTCTTTTTTGAGCTTACGGTAAACGGAGGTCCTCAATGAGTCAATGATACGGGTATGGCCAAGTTCATAATGGACGATGACCCGCATGATACGGGCAAGGGCACGGGCATCTGCACGGGCATCTATTTTGTTGTCAAGGGCCATCGTTCCGAGCCAATCCAGGGCTTTTGAGTATTTTTCATTGATAAAATAGGTAATGAAAACATTAAAGCGCAAAGTGGTCTCCCTTGATTTACTGATTCTGGATTTGTATTTTTCCAAGCCTGATTCCACGTCTTTGACCAGTTCCAATGCTGTCCTGAACTGGCCAGTATTCAAAAGAAATAGCAATTTGATGTGGTAATAATCTTTGAAGCTGCCTGCCTCTTCGTCAAAATTGGTGTCCTGTACCATCTGAAATTTTTCAAGCCAATGGTCAAAAGACTCGTACTTGCCAAGTGTGTGGCAACTGTTGAGGTAGTTGGCAATATGCAATTTGTAAAGCCTGTTGTGAATATCTCTTAAGTGGTGGTTGCGTTCCCAAAGTTGCAATATTTTCAGGTAATGCGGATTGGCAGTTATGTAGTCGCCGAGTGCATGCTTCATTTGGGCATGAGCAAAAAAGAAATAGAGTTTAACAAAAAATGGGTCGCTATCGTTGATATGCTTAAGCACCTCATTTTTTGCCAAATCTTCTATGATGGCAATTGTGCTTGGATGTTTTAGTGATTTAGTTTGCATCAAAAGCGTCAAACTGTTGGCCAATACTATCAATTCGGTTTCCTTCTGAAAATTGTGTTTTAGCCGTTCAATTTCTTCAAAAAGCGTGTCCAGTTTTCCCACATTGCCTTTTTCAATTGAATGAAACCCCATGAAAACTTGCCTGTTCAATATCTCGAAGACATAATAGTGCATTTCATGTCGAATAGCAGCGGCCTTGGCTTTTTCAAGAAGTTTCATCGCCTGTGCATAAAGTCCCTTCCCTTTCAAAATTTCAGCCTCTGTCATCAAGCCCATCACCTGTTGATTGGGGGAATTGGCTTCATGGAACGACCTAAGCGATTTCAGGATAAGCTTGGTCAACTGAACCTTCGAGACGGCGAGGTTCTCGATTTTGTATTTCAACGATTTGAGCCTTGACTTGAGTTCTGTCTCGTCGTAGGAGTCCATTTTCTCAACTTCTCGAAACAAGGTCATATAAGACTTTGACCCTACCTGCAAGTGGGTGTTCATCGTAAAATACCTTTTTTCAGACTTGGAAAGCCTTTTTATTAAGTCAAAAAGTTCAGAGGTAGAAGTCATAGCATTAAAATAATAAGCTCATTTACTTTTCATCAAAAACGAGAAGTGTTGTTATTTTCATGCAAAACAGGCAATTTTTCTTCACTTTAAATAATGGTTGAGTGTGATTTTAAAAAAATAGGGTTTAAATAATCACCGATAAACTAATTTGCCACAACAATTGCACGGGGTACTTTTGTATCATCAATTCACAAAGAGCCATTACAATTACCAGCTTTTTTAGTCCTTGAAACCATGCTCTTCTGAACCAAACCCGACCAAATGATTGCAATTAATTTAACCAGTACATGTCCAAAACCAAGCCCCAAAACTCCACTCCTCTGAGCCAACCATTTGAGAAAATGGTTTTTGAAATACCGGGTGCTTTTTTCGAAAGGGAAGGCCCCGCTATTTTTCTTGCAAATGAAACCAAAGCGTGAATCCAAGGCGAAATCTGGAACTGCCCTCTTGGTAGGGGTGCATACCTTAAGTCAAGCTCATTATGGGGGCAATTTAACCAATTTGAACAGCCCACTGCGGGATGTGGAAGATTTTGAGAACATTGCCAAGCTGAATGGCATGACGGTAAAGACCTTCATCCAAGCCACAGCTACAAGGAACAACCTGCTTTCAGGCATTGGCAAAGCAGCCAAGACTTTAAAGGTGGGTGACATCTTCCTGCTTGTTTTTTCAGGCTACGGAGGGAGCATAGCCAATTATGCAGGCACAGGGCATTCACAACATTGCCCTACTTGGTGCCTCTATGATGGCCAATTGTTACTCTCTGAAATAAGAATGGCGTTGGCTGCATTCCAGCAAGGTGTGGATGTTTTGGTTATTGCGGATTGTTCAAAAGGGGCAGATATTAATTGGAAGCCCTATGAACCAGATTTGACGCCAAAACTGTTGCAAAGGGAAATAACGGATTCTGTTTACTTGACAAACAAGGATTTCTACGACGCTACCATACTAGGCACTATAACGCCAGAAGCCATCAAGGCAAATGTTTTATGGCTTCATGCCTGCCAGCCCAATCAAGTTTCCTACGAAAACAATTTGAACGGTTACCTTACAAGTGCAATTAAGCATTTGTGGAACGGAGGATTGTACGGACAGAAATTTCAACAATTTTTTGATGAAATTATCTTGGAAATGCCTCCTTACCAAAGTCCAAGCGTAGAGGTTTTAGGAGGAGACGCCTCAAGCCTGTTTTCAAGGCGACCGTTTTCATGCTAAACTTGGTTAATTCACCTTTTCATAAACCCTATAAAGTTCTTAAACATGGCTGACTGCAGCAAGAATAACAACTATCCCCTATTAAGCACTGGTTCGCTCATCAGGAACATTCGTTTCACAACAAACAGGAAGGTCATCGAGATGATTTTGACCAGCGACGGTTCTGTGGAATGTACTCGTAATATTGATTCGAACGCCTTCTTGGGCGTAAAAATCGTGAACAACAACTTGGTTTATACCGATGCCATCATTGGTCTTTCCACGAGCATTACGATGGAGGTCAGCAGAAATCCCGTCATCAAGATAGAACAAGGTACTGGCGGGGTCTTAAACATCATTGGCATTGACGACGCTGAGAATAACTTTTCTGTTCCGCAATTGAACGTCCGATATGACGCCGCCACCGATACCATCAGGTTTCAGATATAGCGAATTCCATAGTTAGTAACCCTGCGTAACCCATACGACCAAATGAAGGGATGCCAATTCAGCAAGGCTGGCATCCCGTTTTTTTTGCCTCAAATCGAACCAATATGCAATTTGAATTCCCCGCCATGCCTTTTGTCCTCGAAGTACCGATGAAGCGCAAAGCGTGAAGATTCAAAAGCAATCTCGTCCCAGGGAATCTCCTCCTCGCTGAACAGCCTTGTCTCGGTGCTCTCCTCCCCTACCCCGAACTTTCCATCCACCAGTTCGCCCACGAATTGCAGATAGACATGCCAATAATTGGTAAAGGTGAACACCGTCTGCAAGCCCAGCAGTCGCACCTTTGCTTCGGCTTCTTCCCATACTTCCCGAATGGCACCATCCTCCACCGTTTCACCTATTTCAAGGAAGCCCGCTGGTACGTTCCAGTAGCTTGCACGTGGGTCAATGGCCCTTCGGCATAGCAGCACCTTGCCCTCCCAAATTGGCAAGCAGCCAGCAATGATTTTCGGATTGCGGTAGTGGACATCGCCACATAGGCCGCACACGAGGCGGGGCCGGTTGTCGCCTTTGGGCACCTCGGTGCGCAGGTCAGGGGAGCCGCAGTTGGAGCAATAGTTCATTTTTTTTTGATGTTGGCTATTGGTTTTTGGCTTTTAGCCTTTGGCAATTGGGCTGTTGGAGGTTGCCAACTGCCCAATTGCCAACTCCAAATCGCCAGGCGAATCTATCGAGATACTTTCATTTTCCGTTAAAGCCACGCCAATTTGGTAGCCGTTTTCCAGCCAGCGCAATTGCTCCAGGGATTCAGCGAGTTCAAGGCGGCTGGGAGGCAATTGGGCAACTTCCAACAGCACCTCCCGCCGAAAAGCGTACAGGCCGATATGCTTGTAGAATATGCCATTTGACAGCCATTTCTCTCTTTCTAAATTGCGATGAAACGGCAGCGGCCATCGGCTGAAGTAAAGTGCCCGCAGGTTCTTGTCGAAAACGACTTTGACCATGTTCGGGTCTGTCAGGTCGAGGTTGCTTTTTGGGTCAATTAGCTTCGCAAGTGTGGCGATGGGCAGTTCCTTATTGTTCACCAAAAGCTCCAATGCGAGGTTGATTTGCGCTGGCGCAATGAACGGCTCGTCGCCCTGCACATTTACAACAAACTGACAGTCAACGTATTGCGGCAAGGCCGCAACCTCGGCACAGCGGTCTGTGCCAGAAGGGTGGCGGTCGGAGGTCATCAATACTTGACCCCCAAAGCTGGCCACATGGTCGAAGATGCGCTGATCGTCGGTGGCCACCACGACCTTTTCCAACGCAGATTGGCACGCTTGTTCGTACACCCGCCGTACCATCGTTTTGCCCCCAATGTCCACCAATGGCTTGCCGGGAAAGCGGGTGGACGCAAAGCGGGCAGGTATGATACCGAGCGAATTCGTAATTTTGTCCATGAAAAGACGGTGAACGGTAAACGGTGAACGGTGGACGGCGAGCAATTGCCGGAGCAACCGTCCACCGTCTAACGTACACCGTCAACCGTTTAAAATAATGAGAAAACATGTATTAACCCTGACAGGCATTGCCTTCTGCCTTTCCCTTTTCGCCACTGGCGACCGCAAGGGCCGCCCATACGATACAACGGGCGACAGCCTCAGCTACCTCACGGCGAAAGATACCATTTTCCTGAAATTGGACGAGTTCGGCCATAGCATTTTCAGCCACCAATTGGTCAAGGGCCAGACGATGTACTCGCTCTCCAAGTTCTATGGCATCAAGCTCGATGTATTGTACAATTTCAATACTGGCTTGCCCACCGATGGCTCGGTTCCACCCAGCCAGACAATCAATGTGGTTATACCCGACTCGGCCATTCTGGACTGGAAAATGGCATGGCCCCGCAAAAATTTCGTGCCAGTCATTTACACCGTAAAGCATGGGGACACCTTCTACAAGGTGGCCAAGACCTATTTTGGCATCCAACCTGATACGCTGAAATCACGGCTTTATATGAAGGACATGACCCTCAAAACGGGCCAGCGACTGCAAGTTGGCTGGATGAGCATCAATGGTATTCCAGAGGCGATGCAGGCCGTGAACCGCAACCCGCTCGGCCTGAAAATGCAAGCGCTCCAGCAGGCTTTCAATGGGGAAAAATTGGTGAAAAAAATCCGTTTCCAAAATGGGGCGGCTTATTGGCAAAGGGAGAAAAAGGGCAGCAGCGACTACTTTGCCCTGCATCGCACAGCTCCCATTGGCTCGGTCATTCAGGTCACCAATCCGCTGAAAAAGAAGACTATTTATGCCAAGGTCATCGCCAAGATTCCCGATCAGGCATACGGGGACGATATTGTGGTAGTGCTGTCGCCTTCGGTGGCGAAGCTGCTGGGGGCCAAAGACCCGAAATTTTTTGTGGAGATTAAGTATTTTGAATACATGAAGGAATAACCACGGCATGAGGCGTCGCCTCATGCTTGCGGTTCTCACGCTCTCACAATTCTCACCTTCTCACACTCTGAATATGCACTACAATTTCAACAAAGACCTGAAAGACGGCCAAGCTGCCGAACTCGAAGTCGCACAACGGCTCAGCGCTCGCCTCGGCATCATCGCTGAAGACATAGAGCATTCTACCTCAAAAGGTTACGACCTGAAAATCATCTCCAAAGGCTGGACTTTTGAGGTGAAAAACGACCTCATGGCCCACCAAACGGGCAATGTCGCCATCGAATACGAAAGCCGAGGCAAGGCCACCGCCCTCGCCGTCACCACCGCTGAATTTTGGGTCTATAAATTCGCTGGCAGCTTTTATGCCTTCCGAACGGAGACGCTTAAAAAAAAGATTTTCGAAGAAAAACAATTCTTCAAAGCCGTCACAGGCGGCGATGCGGGCAGCAACACGAAAATGTACTTGGTGAAAGTAGCGCTGTTCAAAAGCTGGGGGAAAGAGATTTGAGGTATGAAGGTATGGAGGTACGGAGGTATGTGCCCGGACTCCACATACCTTCATATCTCCATACCTTCATACCTTTCAAACCTGCGGCGGCAAGATATTCTTGAAATGCCCGTTCAACTGTACTTTCCTCCGCAGCTCCTCCATTTCACGGGCGGTGGGCAGCAGTTGTTCGAGGTGGGCCAGCATGTACTGTTGGCGGCGAAGTTCTTCCGGCATGCAGAGCAGTTCGTACTCCTGTTCCAAGGAAAAGCCGACGAGGTGGGCAATCTTGTAGGTATTGAAATCGGGGGTATGTTCCGGTAGCGGCTTATTGATGTTCATCACTCGGTACAGTTCGCCGAGGTTTTCCAGAATCTTTTCGTTGGTCAGGAAGTCGCCCTCGGTATCGTGCGGCAACCGTAGGATTTCGGCCCCAGTGTAAAGGCGGTTCTCGACCTGTGGGTGAAACTCCAGCACCTTAAAAAGGCCCAGCCCATGGGTCTTGATGTCCATCTCGCCCTTGGGGTAGCGCTTGTCAATGGAAATAATTTCTATCTCCGTGCCGATTTCCTGCACTTTGTCCTCTATGTAGGCGGGAATGCCAAAAGTAGTGCCCTTTGCCTCGCACTCGTTGACGAGCTGCTTGTACCTCGGCTCGAAGACGTGCAGGTTCAGCAGTTCGCCGGGGAATGCGACGAGCCGCAAAGGGAACATTGGCAGGATGATGGTTTGCATCGGCAGCTTTTTGCGGCAAATGTAGTCAAATGCGGATAATAGGCTTTCGGCCACGGCGTTTGGGGCTTTGCTTGCGGAGAATCAAATCTCATTTGAAAACGGTGGGATTCTTTGTTAACTTTCGGCCTGAAAAGTTTGAAAATGACAATTTGACAATGAAAAAAGTAATCAACGTTGACAAAGAAATACTCGGTGGAACGCCCGTCTTCAACGGGACGAGAGTACCCGTCAAAAATTTGTTCGACTATCTGGAAGAAGGAGAAACAGTAGTTGAGTTTTTGGAGGATTTTCCAACCGTTAAAATGGAACAAGTACAACAAGTACTCAAAATTTCAAACCAACTCCTAACCAGTCTAACCGAAGTGGCCCATGAAAATTTTGCTTGACGAATGTGTGACGAAGAAACTGAAACCACTCCTGTCAGCATTTGATGTAATAACAGTTGCTGAAATGGGATTCAGCGGCTTGAAGAATGGCAAGCTGCTTGCGGCCACACAGGAGGCGAGTTTTGATATATTATTGACAATTGACAAAAACATGGACTACCAGCAAAACATCAGTAAGTTCAAGCTTTCCGTTGTTGTATTTGACGTAAAAAACAGTAACATCAAATATCTACAACCATTAATTCCTCAATTAAATCAGTTGATAGCTTCGATTGAAAAAGGCAAAACATACATCTTGACTGAGCCGTAAAAAATCCGTTTTCATCCGCCTAATCCGCCCAATCCGTGTTACCATCCTATCATACATCCAACCCCAAAACCAAAACTTCTAAATCCATCACCACCATGTTCCAAATCATTTTGAGAAAACAGTCTTTCGCCATCCTTTTCCTTGCCCTCCTTGCTTTCGCTGGCTTTTACGCCTGCGGCAAAAAAGATGTACTCCGAGCAAAGGAAATCCCCGAAGCCGTCAAATCCTACGTCTATGCCTACACTTCCGGCGTAATCTCCAAGGCCGACCCGGTGCGGATACGCTTCGCTGGGGCTGCCGTCGCTGCCGACAAAGTGGGCACCGAGGCCAACGGCGTGCTGAAATTCGAGCCGAGCGCCAGCGGCAATGCCGTTTGGGAAGACGACCACACCATCCGCTTCGACCCGGAAGACGGGTGGAAAAGCGGCGTGGCCTACATCGCCAAAGTCGCCCTTTCCGATGTCTTCGACAACCTGCCGGAGGACGCCCGTGGCTTTGAGTTCGACTTCCTCGTGCGGGAGCAGAGCCTGAGCGTGGAAGCCTACGGCATCGAAGCAGAGGAAGTCACTGACCTCAAGCGCCAACTTTTGAAAGGTGCTGTCACCGTCACCGACCGGGCGAAAAACGAAGACCTCGAAAAAATCCTCACCGCCACTCAAGGTGGCAAGAAACTCCCCATCGTTTGGGAGCACAGCGAGGACGGCCTGACGCATGATTTTACCGTCGGTGAAATCGTGCGTGGCACGGGCGCTTCCGAGGTAAAACTGGCATGGGACGCCGACGACCTCGACATTGATTCTGAAGGCGAAACCAAGGTTGCCATCCCTGCTTTGGGCGATTTTACCGTCATGTCCGCACGGGTGGTACAAGCTGATAATCAATACGTGGTGCTCCAATTCAGCGACCCGCTGCTGGCTTCGCAAGACCTGAACGGCCTCATCGGCTTCAAGGGCGAACCGACAACCGCCAACGACGGCGAATACTCCGAAGAACCCAATAACGTCACGCTGAACTTCACCGTGGACGGCAATAAAATCTTCATTTACCCCAGCCGCCGACTGGCGGGCAAGCAGGGCTTTGAGGTGCGCCCCGGCGTGAAGAACGCTGCCGGAGCGAGCATGGACAAGCCGACCATCTGGCAGGTGGATTTTGAACCCGTAAAACCCAAAGTGCGGCTCGTGGGTCGGGGCGTCATCCTGCCGAGCAGCGAGCAGGGCCTCGTGCTGCCCTTTGAGGCGGTGAGCTTGCAAGCCGTGGAGGTGGAGATTTTCAAGATTTACGACAACAACATCCTGCAGTTCCTGCAAACCAACGACCTGGACGGGCAGGACAATTACGAACTGCAACGGGTGGGTCGGGTCATCAAGCGCCAAATGGTGCCGCTGAAAGGACTGAACCCGAAAAGCAACGCTGGCGGCTATACCCGCTACGCCCTCGACCTGAACAAGCTCTTCACCGCTGACCCGAACGCCATCTATCAAGTGCGCATCGGCTTCCGGCCAGAGTATGCCATTTACAAATGTGGAAACCGCAAGGATGGCGATAATCTCAAAGAACTTAGCCAAGCCGCCTACACCGACGATAACGGCGAAATCCGCTCGTTCTGGGGCGACTACTACGGCATGGACGGCTACTACGAGGACTTCCAGTGGCAGCACCGCACCAACCCCTGCTACGGCGCCTATTACAATTCCGAGAACTTCGTGCAGACAAACGTGCTGGCCAGCGACCTCGGCATCACGGCGAAGGGCGGCAACGACAATTCCATGTTCGTGGCAGTGGCCGACCTGCGTACCACGGAGAGCGTCGGCGAGGTGGACCTCGAATTTTACGACTACCAACAGCAGCTCATCGGCACGGCCAAGACCAACGGCGACGGCATTGCGGAGCTGAAACTCGACAAAAAGCCCTTCCTCACCATTGCGAAGAAGGAAAAAATGAAGGGCTACCTGAAAACCGCCGACGGCAACGCCCTCAGCCTCAGCCGCTTCGACGTGGCGGGCGAGGTGGCGCAGAAGGGCCTCAAGGGCTTCCTCTACGGCGACCGTGGCGTTTGGCGGCCAGGCGATAGCCTCTTCCTCAATTTCATCCTCGAAGACAAGGACGCTACCCTGCCCGACAACTACCCCATCGCTTTCGAGCTGATGGACAGCCGGGGGCAAAACCAGTACAAGACCGTGACCACCAAGAACATCCAGAACCTCTATGCCCTGCCCGTGGCCACCCGCTCCGATGCCCCGACGGGCAACTGGACGGCGACCGTGAAGGCGGGCGGTGCCACGTTTACGAAGACCATAAAAGTGGAAACGGTGAAGCCGAACCGCTTGAAGATTGATTTGGATTTTGGCGGGAAGAAAGAACTGACCAGCAAGGACGAACCTGCCAAGGCCAAAATCCAAGTGGACTGGCTGCACGGTGCCCCCGGCAAGAACCTCCGCACGGTGGTGGAGGCAGAAGTGAGCGCCGTGAAAACCGAGTTTGCGAAGCTGCCCGACTATGTTTTCGACGACCCGGCGAGGACGATTTATACCTCGGTGCCTACCGTGATTTACGACGGTGTGACCAACGGCGACGGTGCGGCTAATTTCTCCGCAACTATCTTCGCCGGGTCATCGAATTCGTAGTCGGGGAACTTCGCAAACTCGGTGTTCATGGCACTCACCTCGGCCTCCACCACCGTGCGGAGGTTCTTGCCGGGTGCGCCGTGCAGCC
>JANPLH010000566.1:0-2525 GCA_031426435.1 Saprospiraceae bacterium
AAATCAATGCGTTGTGTTGTTGTGTCGTTGTGAGAATCAAAAATGCACATTGGTGTGGAATAGGTCACAGATTAAACAGATTAAACAGATTTGCACTGATTTAATCAGGACTAATCATTTTAATCATTTCAATCTGCGTACTGTCATCACTAATTCAAAGGCTTAACTAATTTTTATTCTTTTTAGGGATTTTTTTGCCCCCTTTTTTTTGGAAATTAGGAACTGGGAATTAGGTAATATTGGTGCCGAATATCCCAATCACTTAATATCGTGCTTTATATTCCTTAACCCTGCATTCACTGGTTCAGCTGTTACAGGTATTTTATGCTTGTTGCAATATTTTGCCCGTACATCCACCAATGCAATGCTACAATTATTTTTTTTTCTTATGCTTTTTACCATCACTTTATCTTTTAAAAAGCTAACCAATGCGTTCTTGTTGCTCTTTGTCAAGCATGTGGTGTCTGTCATGAAGGACAACCCGGTATATGCTGCTGAAGCTGCTCAAGTAGGAATTGTGGATTTGGCCAACCTGGCTTTCACCGATGCCGTCACCGCTGCCGGTTCGGGCGACCGGACCAAAATCACCATCATGCACCAAAAAAGGAAGTTGTTGGAGGATGAGGTGACGGCACTTGCCCGCATGATGGAGCTGCGCAGGATAGATGACATCACTTTTTACACAGCACCAGGTTTTGAGGTTCGCAAAAAGCCAACCCGCAATTTCATGCCCTTGCAAAAGCCAGTTATCAAGTTTCTGAAACAAGGTACTTTGTCTGGCACCCTGGATGGCGAAGTGGTTGAAATGCCGGACGGTGTTACGCAGCTTGCTATTCAACGCTCCAATGATGGAGGCATAGCTTGGCTCAATGGCAGCTATTCCGCCGGTAAACGCTTCAATGTATCTGATTTGGAAACTCGTCAAGCTTACCTTATCCGGGTTTGTTTTCATGGCTCTAATCAACGAATGAGCGACTGGAGCGAACCGATGGGGTTGTTTGTGCTTTGAAAAGCTGTTGGTTTTTAGCTGTTGGCTGTTGGCTGTTGGCCAATCGCTAACAGCTAATTGCCAATGGCCAATGGCTGATTCTTCTTGTACCATTGATAGGATTTTTCCAATCCTTCCTTTATTTTGACATGGGGCTGATAGCCTAAATAATTCATGGCCTTAGAAATATCCGCCAAGCTATGTTTGACATCCCCGTACCGCTCATGGCCATACATCGGTTCCAAATCGGAATTTCCAATGGTTTTAAGCTGGTTGAACAGTTCCTTCAAGGTCGTCTGTTCGTTGGTTGCGATATTATAGACCTCGTTCAAGGCGGATGGATTATTCGTAAACAAGGCTTTGATATTGGCCTGCACGGCATTCCCAACATAAGTGAAGTCCCGGCTGTGGGAGCCATCGCCGTTGATGGTTGGGGGCTTGTTTTTAAGGATGGCCTTCATAAATAGCGGCACCACAGCGGCATAAGCGCCATTGGGGTCTTGTTTTGGGCCAAAAATATTGAAATAACGAAGCCCAATAAAGCTAATATCATATAGCCCGGCAAAAACCTTGGCGTATAGCTCATTGACCAATTTCGAAACTGCATAAGGCGACAGCGGCTTGCCAGTTACTTCCTCCCGCTTGGGAAGGTAAGGACTATCCCCATAGGTCGAAGAAGAAGCGGCATAAACCACCCGTTTGATTCCAGCATCCCTTGCAGCCATAAATATGTTCAAAGTGCCTGACACGTTGACCATGTTCGTGGTCAATGGGTCATCAATGGAGCGTGGAACAGAGCCTAAAGCAGCTTGGTGCGAAACCAAATCCATTCCATCGCACGCCTGTTGGCAGGTGTCAAAATCCCGAATATCGCCTTCCATTATTTCAAACTTAGGATGGCCAACAAATTCCTCGATATTGTGGTAAAAACCAGTGGAGAAATTATCGAGTACCCTAACCTTTTTGACATTGTCCAATAACAGCAATGCTTCCACCAAATTGGAGCCGATAAAGCCTGCGCCACCTGTAACGAGGACTTTAGAATTAGTCATTGAGGAATTGGTCATTGGTCATTGGTCATTGTGTTTCTGCTAACGGCCAACCCCAAAGGGGCGAGCAGCTAACAGCTAATTGCCAATCCCAATTTTTTTTATCAGCTCCCATTCGTAGTGGACGATATTGCGCTCTTGCTTGCCGAATTCAATGCCAATGAGATAGCAATCATTGGTGGGCTGGTATTTTTGGTAGTATTGGCGTTCCTTGATTTGGAGGAGTGCATTTCCAGTCGGCTTATCAACCGCTTTGAACTCGAATATAAAGGCATTGTTGTCAAGCTTTAAGGTCAAGTCCACACTACCATGATGGGTAGTGTCTTCTGGAATGGTTTTAAGTCCGAGGCTGGCCAGGTAAGCGTAAATCACACTGGCATAATAGCCTTCATAATCGGCTATCTTGTTGTTGGTAAAATTTTGATAGGGTATGGAAGCAAAAAGGGCTATTAGCGTTTCTTTCAGTCCTGTCAAATTTGCCGTTTTCA
>JANPLH010000567.1:0-2828 GCA_031426435.1 Saprospiraceae bacterium
GGGCATGATGTCACGCTTTGGGGCATTGCCAATTCATTGGAGCACAACTACCCGGAGCGCAATTTCAGCACGGAGCTTTTCTTGCAACTGCCCAATAAACTGCACTTGGACGAGGGCTTGGAACGAGCCATAACTGCCTTGCCCCCTGCGTCGGTGGTACATTTCCACGGGGCGTTCATACCGGAGTTTTACCTGATTGCCAGGCTGCTTCGTCGGCGGGGCATTCCTTATGTTCTCACCTCGCATGGGGCATTCAGCGGGGTAGCGATGGAAAAAGGAAGTTGGCGCAAGCGGCTCTATTTTTATTTGTTGGAAAAAACGATGGTGAAAAACGCCAAGGCCGTGCAGTTGCTGGGCGACTTGGAGTACAGCAACTTGGAGAAACTGACAAAAGATGCAAATAAAGTGCTGATTCCCAATGGCATGGAACTGGCCGACCTACCAGAAATCCCCATCCAGCCAGTCAACCCCGTGCTGACCTTTGGCTTTTGCGGCAGGCTCGACAATTACTACAAGGGACTTGATTTGATGCTACAAGGGTTTTCGCTTTTTTTGAAAAAAGGCCGCCAAGCCCAGCTTGAAATCATCGGCGACGGCAACGACCGGCCCATGCTGGTGCAGTTGGCGAAGCAACTTGGCATCCAAAACTACATCACTTTCCACGGTGCCAAGTACGGCGACGAGAAGTTCCGGCTCATGGCGAAAGCCGATGTGTTCGTGCATACCAGCCGCTCTGAGGGCTTCCCAATGGCTGTCCTGGAAGCGGCGGCCCTTGGCCTACCCTGCCTGACCAGCGAGGGCACAAACATCAACCGCTATATCCGACAGTACGGCTCCGGCTTCCCGATGGACGGGCCGCCCGACCCTGTGCGCATTTGCGAAGCGATGGAAAATGCCGCCGTTTTTTACGAAGAAAAGAAACTGAAGCCACTCGGCAAAAACGCCAAGGCAATGGTGCAGGAGTCTTTTGACTGGCGGCGAATAGGCCAGGAGTTGGTAGCGGTTTACCAGGCTTGAAAGGGGCCATTTTTTTCCCAGATTGGGAATTTTTCCCACAAAAAGGATAAGATTTACTTAAAGATAACAAATTAAATCATTGATTTTCAATGATTTAAACTTTGGGTGTATTTTTTGACCACAATGCTTGCCCTTGTTTAAAAATTCGCCCTTTAAAATGTGTCTCACTTTGCAAAAACTAGAACATACTACTTCAGGAGGCAAGTCCTTTTTCTGGGCCTTCCTTATTACCGCCTTAAGCTTTGGCTTCCAGCATGCCAGAGCGCTCAATCCAGGTGCAGTCAGCATTACCAACAAGTCGGGAACGAGGTTCATCATTGACTCAAACAACCCATGCGGGGGCGGTCCAAGGGCTGCTTATGTCGCATACACAGTTTGCAACACCACTGGTAATGTATTGACCAACCTCAGTGCAACTGTTAGTGGTTTAAGCGCTGGCTTTGCCTTGGCGGGTGGGCAACCTTCTGCGCAAACCATCGGCACGTTGACCCCCGGCAGCTGTACCACCTTGTTTTGGTACGTCAGCTACCCGTGCTCCAACAACCAAGCGACGAACATCACGGTCATAGTGACTGACAGCAACCCTGGCTCGGTGAGTGCCTCGAACAATGTCACTACCCGCAACAGTCTTTCGGCCGCTGCGGGTGGCCAGCTAATCAGCATAACAGTGGGGCCTGGCCTCGTACTTGGTTCATCCACTTTTTTTGATGTGATATTTGAACTGGGAAATGTGCCGAACAATGGCTTCGCCTACTTTCAGCCTGCGGGCAACCTTGACTTTACGGCATCGTGCATGAAGCTCACTGGTACAGAAGTGAGGGCTTCTTCCATTCCAACCGTCGTTCCGGTTGGCAGCACCAACAACATGAACTATTCCGCAAATGCATCGGCTGGCGGTGGTGCAAATCGGGTGACCATCAGGTACCATTTCCAGGTTACCTGCATTGCTGTTTCGACGATACTAAAACCTTTTAGTGCGAGCAACAACGGAAATCAAGTCAAGCACTCGTCCAACTATGGAACTGTTGTCGTGAATGCTCCTTCCTCATTCCCAGCGCCCAACCCTTGCTTGATCGGTTCGCCAGACGATTTTGCAAGCCTGCAAACATCCATTGGCATCGAGACTACTGGCGACAACTGGAGCGCCTCCTGGGGCGACTACGACAACGATGGCTATCCCGACCTCTTCCTCACAACGCACAACGACAAACAACCCAATGCCCTTTACCGGAACAACCGCAACGGCACTTTCAGCAAAGTAAACTCAGCTCCGTTCAGCACGGACCTGGCCTCGTCGCTCTCATCCTCCTGGGGCGATTATGACAACGATGGCGACCTCGACCTTTATGTGGCCAACAATATAGGTTATGCCAATTTCCTCTATCGGAACGAGGGCGGCGGGAGCTTCACCAAAATATTGAACGACCCAATCGTAAGCGATAAAGGTTATTCGCATGGCGTGAGCTGGGCCGATTATGACAACGACGGCTTCCTCGACATGTTCGTGGCGGTCTATTGGGAAACGGCCTTCAACAAACTTTACCACAACAACGGCGACGGAACCTTCAGCGAAGTGACCAACAACGCCATCACCAATGAGGCTTCCCGCTCCGTAAACGGTGCGTGGGGCGACTACAACAACGACGGCCTGCTCGACCTCTTCGTAGCCAATACGGGCGGTCAAAACAACAGCCTTTACCAGAACCTCGGCGGGGGCGACTTCCTGCGCATCACGAGCGGCATCGTCGTCAACGACGGTGGCAGCAGCGTGGGCGCTTCTTGGGCCGACTACAACAACGACGGCAACCTCG
>JANPLH010000568.1:0-21021 GCA_031426435.1 Saprospiraceae bacterium
CCAGTACTTTTACCAGCCCATTGGCCATTGATGTGACGGGCGTTACCACCACCAGCTACGTCGTTCCGACAGCTTTGCTCGACAACGTAACGTACAATTGGCGGGTGAGGGCGGTGAACAATTGTGGTGTAGGTGTGTACTCTGCCACCCGTACTTTTAAGACGCTTATTATCAACGACTTTTCGGTGGATGCGACCCCAAGCCCTCAAGCAATTTGTAAAGGTGGCAGTACAACTGTTACTGTTAATGTTGGTAAAATTGTCAACTTCAGCGGCAACGTGGCGCTCTCTGTCACGGGACTTCCAGCTGGCGTAACGGCCAATTTGTCAACAAGCACGGTGGATGTTCCTGGAAGCTCCTTATTGACGTTTACCGCCACAACCGCTACAATCGCTGGAAATTATAACATCACCATTTCAGGAGTAGGCTCCACTGGTACCAGAACCAAAGTGGCGGTACTATCCGTTAATACGACCCCTGCTCAAGCCGTTTTGTCAGCACCCGCTACTGGCTTCATAGGTGCTTCCTTGACGCCTGTTTTGAGCTGGACGGCAGTCACTGGGGCAACCTCCTACGAAGTGGAAATTGCCAATAATACCGCCTTTACAACCCCAATCGTGAATGCCACAGGCATCACAACCTTGAGCTATACCAGCACCCCGCTACCTGCCAATACCTTGCTTTATTGGCGGGTTCGGGCAATGAATAGTTGCGGTACGGGAGTTTACTCTGCAAGCCGCACCTTCACGACGCTGGCTTTCAACCCTAAATTCGAGTACGGCACACTCGCCAATGTATCTGAAACATGGCAAACAGTGAACCTGGCAAATACCTATACCAGCATGGTGGTGGTGGCGAGCGTGGTGGTTACCAGCAACGCAAGCCTATCCATACTAACCAGGGTTCAGAACGCCACGGACAACAGCTTTCAGGTGAAGCTACAGGTGGCAGGCAATGCGACCGGCGCAACCGGAACCGCTACTGTTTATTACATGGTTGCGGAGGAGGGTACTTATACAGTGGCAGCCAATGGGGCAAAATTTGAGGCTAAAAAACATCTTTCCACGATAACTTCACGCTACAACGCTTGGGTGTACGAACCTAAAACACATACCAACACCTATACCATACCGGTGATTGTGGGTCAAGTCATGACTTACAATGACCCCAACTGGTCGGTTTTCTGGAGTTGCATGAATACCAAAATGGCAAGCCCAGCCACAGCTGCTGCCACTGCTATTGGTAAGCACACCGGCGAAGACAACGTTAACCTCACCCGTGCCAATGAGACGCTGGGTTATATGGTCTTCGAGAGCGGAATTGGCACTATCAATGGCAAAAGATATGCTGCAGCCATCGGTGCGGATGCCGTTATGGGTATCAGTGATAATGCGGCTGGGTATTCCTATGCTTTGACTGGGTTTGGCGCAGTCGAGGGGGTAGCCGTCAGTTCGGCAGGTCAAGACGCCACGGAAGGGTCTTGGGCCGTATTGGCTACAAGTGCACCGCTCATAGCCACTTCCCTGAAGACCTGGGCATTAGAGGACAATATCTTAGATGCTGAAAGGGCCCATACCACCGACCAGATTTGTTATGTCGTCATCGGTACTGCCCCTGCATTTGCACCGGAGGAGGTGGATGAGCGGGATGCAATTACAAATGGTGAGCAAGAAACTGTGCCGACCACGCCGCAACAAATAGTGGCATACCCGAACCCATTTTCCAACGAGCTGACCATTGAGTTTGACCAGGAATCTACCTATGCCCCAATTATGTTGGTCAATGATGCCTTTGGAAGGGTGGTATTTAAAACGATGCTAACCCAGAAAGCACCTGGACACCGTGTTGAATTGATTAACCTGGAGGGAATACAGCGTTTTGGCTGTTATTTTATACGCGTGATTGATGGCAATCAACAACATGTAGCGAAGATCATGCGGAGGGAATAGAACGTTCGCCAGTGGTTTTCAAAAACACTTGCTCCGTTATTTGGCAAGATTCTTGAAACAAAAGGATGTTCGATAACAATCACTTTGTTTATAGCTGCTTGTTATTAGACTTCTTCATTTCTCCCCCTTTTATTTTTTCCTTCTCAATAAAGCAACGTTCTGGGCAGCAAATACTGCTGGACTCCTATGTGGCAAGCCTTAATTTTCGGCTTTTCTCATTGGAATTGCGTGGGCTGGTATTGGCTTCGCTGGCTAATGTTGTTTTTCGGCGATTGAAATGGACTCGAATAAAGATTTCACTTTTTACGGAAAGTTGCGATCTGCATTTAGGCAGGTTGATTTTCATAAAACAAACACTACAACACAATGAACAGAACTTCGAACACACTAATCTTATGTTTGATCCTGCCATTATTGGGCTTTACGCCTGCTCGGGATGGTGTGTGCCCCAGCGACAATGTAAAACCTAAGCAGGAATTAGCTTCTTCGGGTTCCATTCGATCGGGAGAAATCCCGATTGCAAGCGCGCTTGCCTTTATCAAATCTGAATCACCATCAGGCAGCTGTAATCTCACGCTAAGTGCGCTTCCAGCCTTAAAGCCCGAAATCTACAACAACGGCACTGACGATGATGGCGACGGGTTGGTTGATTGTGACGACACTGTCTCCCCTTATTGCACAGGCCTCACTTCTGCTGGCACGACAACCAACCCGACCATCTGCAATGGTGGTAACGGCAGTATACAATTGTCCGTTTCGGGCGGCACAGCGCCATATAGCTTCACATGGACAAATGGTTTGACTTCCGGCAGTAGCAATTCTTCGCTTTTGACTGGGCTGTCTGAAGGGAATTACATTATTGCAATCGCGGATAGCGGCATCTGCAAGGATACCATTACTTTATCAATTTATGACCCAACTGGATGCAACACAAACAATTGCATCGGAGAAGCTGCACAATTTGCAATTTTGGGCTTGGAAGGAGGCAGTATCATAATTAACTCTGCTACCAATATATACGGAGATATTGGCTATAGCGCCAATGTGACCAGCATTGACAACAAAAAAGCAGGAAACGATGGGCCTTTTACAGGTACTGTTTACGTACACGGCAGCGTTGCTCAATTTTCATACGACGCCCAAAACTTCCTTCCGAGCGGTGGCATTGTGCAAAACAACACTACTCATAATGCTAGGCTCAATCAAGCGAACATTGACGCTGTTGCAAAATCAACCTTATTTGCAGGTAAAACTCCCAACGTCATATTAGGTGCGTTGGGAGATAATGACAACAAAACTGTTAACAGGGTAGGCCCAACTACCGTTGTCCAGATTGCTTCGTTGAATTACAACTATGATGTTTTGACGTTGGTAGGTCAAGCCGGACAGGATGATGCATTTATCATCAATGTCCTGGGGGATTTTTTATTTTCCGGTTCGGAAATCCGTCTTGTCAATATTCGGCCAGAAATGGTGGTATTTAATTTCCCTAACGCTTCCACTATTTCGTTGAATAAAAGTGCCAACATTTTTAATGGTACCATTTTAGCGCCGACTAGTTCAGTTGAATATCATAATCCGGCTTCATTTAATGGGGCAATCATTGCACTAAATATCACTGTGCATTCTGATTTCAATATTTTTCACAAATCGCTAGAAATTTATTGTGGTGAAATCTGCAACAATGGCATTGACGATGATGAAGACGGGTTGGTTGACTGCAACGACCCGGAATGTAGCACGTCCAATGGGATTGGGGGCATCAAACTCGGAAACCTGACGGAATACCTCTTTTTCTTTGCAGATGCAGGCAACGATGCCAATTGGCAGGGTGCCACAAAGGGTTTTGTTGGGGATGTGGCCGTGGATGGCCTGCAAGCGTATGAACGCACGTCTGGCGGCGTCCCTTATGCTGGTACCATTTATACCAACGACAATTCATTGAATGGCTGGGCGGGAATCGTAGATCAGAATGATGCGCCCGAAGTCGGCCCATCACAGGCCTTTGGCGTTACCGGCGAGACTGCCCGGATTGCAGGCCTTGAAAATGACTTGGCGAATGCGTTTTCACAAATAAATGGCCTGGCAACTTCGCCAGGATACGCAGGCGTTTCTTCCTCCTCACTGGACGGGTTGAACACGGAAAACGGGGCAACGGAGGTATTTGTAATCAATATCACGTCTGACCTTAGTACATCCACCAAAATTGATATCACCGGGGATGCAAGCGACGTTTTCGTGCTTCGCTGGGATTCGGATGGCAATCCAAACAATGGCTACCAGGGGCTGGTCAAGTTTCAGGGGGGTGGGGGAGTAGTCCCACACGGTGGGTTGAAGCCTTCAAATTTCATCAATGTGGCGGGGAATATCAATAGCAGCGGCGGTGGAAGTACCCCGCCACTGCCTTACCCACAAGGCCCGCGCTTGTACAATACCACTGGAGCGCTGATAACCAATGGTGCTGACTTCAACGGTGGAGGTTTTTTTACGGGATATTGGCTGACGACGGGCGACCCAGTTTCCGGTTCTTCCTCCTCCCTTAGCAATGCTATATTTGTGGGTGGATGGTACACGACGGCAAAAGACTTCAGCATGACCTCCGGCACCAGTGGCGTACATGGTGCCCCCAATCCGGCTACTTTAGGCGAATGTGGCGAAATTTGCACCAACGGTGCCGATGACGATGGCGACGGTTTTATTGATGAATATGACGAGGAGTGCTTCAATATCGGAGATTGCGACACCCCACCCAATCAAAATGGGATTCACGGTGCGGTATTTTTTGATGCCAACGCAAACCAGATTTTCACCAACGGTGAATATCCACAGCCCGATGTGACGGTTACTTTGTTCAAAGACAATAACTTCAATGGGACCATTGAGGCCACCGACACCCAGTTGGGGACTCAGGTCACGAACAGCGACGGACAATATAATTTTAATGTCACCCCGAGCTCAACTCCTTCCACCTACGATAACCGGATTAATGCTGCCTGCAATGACGGCAGGGATGGCAACAATGGGGAAAACAGGCTTCAATTCGGAAAGGACAAGAACATTGGCCTTCATTTCACTGGCATCAACATACCTGCCGGTTCAGTCATCACCAGTGCCTACTTGCATTTCGTTGCCAAAGCCAACCAAAGCAGTTCGGGCAGCGTGGATTTATATGCCGAAAAAAACGCAAGTCCGGCCAACTTTTGTACCAATAGCAATGTAACCACCAGAATCCGAACCACCGCAAAAGCACCCTGGCCTGTGGGGGGTTGGATAACCGGCACCGAATACCAATCAGTTGATGTAAAGGATGTTTTGCAGGAGTTAGTAAGTACATATGGTGCCTACAGCAACGGAACTATTTCCATGATCATGATTTCCACAGGTGCGAACAATGTGGAAGCAAAATCCTTTGAAACCAACAACAACAGCACCCAGGCACCCAGGTTGGTCATCAACTATACCTCCATGAACGCTTCACAATATTTGCTGAGGGTGGAGACCAGTACACTGCCACCATTACGGGTGCTTTCCACATCAGGTGTTTTGGTTTCCAATTTTACTGCACCAGGCGTCTCATCGTGCGACTTGAACTTTGGGTTTAAGCGCAGACCTGAAGTATGCAACAACGGCATTGACGACAACGGAGATGGATTGGTGGATTGTGCCGATATTACTTGTGATCAGTATCTCATCGTAGATGCTGGTGCCGACGCCACGTTGTGTAATGGCGGAAACACAATCCTCACCGCAATTGCGTCCAGTGAAGCACCCCCACATACTTATGCCTGGAGCAACGCTCTTGGTGCTGGAGATACCAAAACGGTAAACCCTTCCAGTACGACTACCTACACCGTCACGGTGACCAATGCCAATGGTTGTACTGCCACCGACCAGGTGGTAGTGACCGTGGTTGGCGACCCATCCATTTCCGCTAACCCTGCAGATGCAACTATCTGCGTTGGTGGCACCCAAACCCTGAGTGTAGCCGCCACAGGCGGCACGCCTGCGCTGGCCTACCAATGGAAGAGCAGCCTGACTAGCGGCGGTACTTACACGGACGTGATTGGTGCGACTTCGAACAGTTTCACAACACCTGCGCTATCGGTCAATACTTTCTACCGGGTGGAGGTAAGTGCCAGTGGGAGTGGTTGCAACAGCGTCACTTCCGGTAATGCCGAAGTAACCGTGGTAGCAGACCCGGCCATTTCTTCACAACCTGCTGGAGCTACCATTTGTACCGGTGGCACGCACACGATGAGCGTGACCGCTACCGGTGGCACGCCAAGCTTTAACTATCAATGGCAGAGCAGCACAAATGCCGTTACCTGGACGAACGTCAGTGGCGCTACTTCGAGCAGCTACACAACGCCGGTTTTAACCACAACTGCCTACTACCGCGTGGTGGTGGGTGCAGGTGGCAGTGGCTGTGGCAGCATCACTTCAAATAATGCGACGGTAACGGTGGTGGCAGACCCCGTACTTACTACCCAGCCAGTTGGTGCCACCATTTGCGAGGGCGGCACACATTCGATGAGCGTAACTACCACTGGCGGAGCTTCCCTGATCTACCAATGGCAAAGGAGCACAGATAATGTGACTTTTAGCAATATCGGAGGCGCAACTCTCAGCACCTACACCACACCGGGATTAAATTCCACTACCTATTACCGGGCAATCGTGACGGGAGCCAGCGGTTGCGGCACACTCACTTCCAACCCTGCAACGGTGACGGTAGTCCCTGACCCCAACTTTACCACTGATCCTGTGGATGCAACCATTTGCACTGGTGGAACCAATACACTCAACATCACAGCGGCTGGCGGAACACCGTCACTCAACTATCAATGGCAGAGCAGCCCCTCTGGTAACAATGGTACGTGGTCTAACATCAATGGTGCCACGACAACGAGCTACACCACGCCAGCATTGAGCACGACAACCTACTACCAGATGGTAATAAGTGCTACGGGAAATGGTTGCGACGCAGCTTCCAAAAAAGCCAGGATTACGATAGTTGCGGATCCCGCCATCACTACGCAACCTGCAAATACGACGATCTGCACAGGTGGCACGGCAACATTCAGCGTGACTGCCACGGGCGGGACACCATCGCTGACCTACCAATGGCAGAGCAGCTTAACTGGTAGCAACAGTTCTTTCACAAATATCGGTGGTGCTACTTCAAGCAGCTACACCACATCGGTATTGACGGCTACTACCTACTACCGGGTGGTGGTTGGCGCTGCAGGCAGTGGCTGTGGCAGTATCACCTCCAGCAATGCTTCGGTGACAGTGGTTGCTGACCCCACTATCACGACTCAACCATTGGGTACAACCATTTGCCAGGACGGCACGCATACGATGAGCGCAGTTGCTGCCGGAGGATTTTCCCTAACCTACCAGTGGCAGAGAAGCACAAACAACGTCTCTTTTAACGATATTGGTGGAGCCACGCTTGGCACCTACACCACACCAAGCGTGAATTCAACTACATACTACAGGGCTATCGTGACGGGTGCCAGCGGTTGCAATCTGCTAACCACCAACACAGCGACCGTGACGGTAGTACCCGACCCCAACATCACCACGCAGCCAGTAGATATGACTGTTTGCACGGGCAGTTCCCCTACTTTAAGCGTGACGGCCACAGGCGGGACGCCATCGTTGACCTACCAATGGCAAAGCAGCCCAACTGGCAACAATCCATGGACCAACATCAGTGGTGCCACATCCAGCAATTATACAACAGGTGCAATGGCTGGTCCCAACTACTTCCGGGTGGTGGTGAGTGCCAGTGGCAGTGATTGCAACAGCGTCACTTCAAATCGATCCTATGTGGATGTAATAGCAAACATTGCGATTTCATCGCAACCCGCCAGCTCAAGCATCTGCTTCGGAAGCACTCAGACTTTGAATGTATCTACCACGGGCGGTTCATCCCCGACCTATCAATGGCAGGTTAGCACGGATAACCTGGCTTTTAGCAATATTGCTGGCGCAACACTAATTAGCTATACTACGCCATCCCTGGTTGCTACAAGGTATTACCGGGTGATAGTGAGCGGCAGTGGCAGCGGTTGCAGCAGCGTGACCTCAGCGGTGGCAACCATCTCAGTCGGAGGTTGCATAGAAAACTGCACTAACGGTATTGACGACGACGGCGACGGCTTGATTGACTGCGCCGATAGCAATTGCTCGCTCAGCTTGTTGGCAAATGCTGGCACAGACGCCGCCGTGTGTGCGGGTGCAGCTACGACCCTCACTGCCACTGCCACTGGCGGGGTAACGCCCTACACATTAGCATGGTCGAACGGTCTCGGCGGCGGTGCATCCAAGGTGGTATCACCAGCAAGTGCCACTACCTACACTGTGACTGTTACATCTTCGAATGGTTGCACATCCACCGACCAAGTATCGGTGAGCGTCAATGCCCTGCCAATTGCCAATGCAGGATTGGACGTCACCATTTGTGCAGGCCTTTCTACGACCCTGACCGCCAGCGGTGGCACTTCCTATGCCTGGTCGAATGGCCTTGGCAGCGGTGCCTCCAAAACCGTCACCCCAGCCAGCACGACTACCTACACGGTGACCGTGACCAATGCTAGTGGCTGCACTGCTACAGACCAAGTGGTAGTAAACGTTAATGCAAGCCCGATTGCCAGCGCTGGCTCGAATGTGACCATTTGCAATGGCACGGCCGTCAACCTGACGGGAACGGCATCGGGCGGCATAACTCCCTATTCTTATTCATGGAGCAATGGACTTGGTGCTGGCGCAACAAAGACCGTGACGCCAAATGCCACAACCATTTACTCGGTAACAATTACTGGTGCCAACGCATGCAGCTCTGTAGCGCAGGTCAGCGTGGGCGTGAACAGCCTACCGAATGCAAATGCAGGCGCCGACGCAACAATTTGCCAAGGCCAAACTGCCATGCTATCGGCTACCGCAAGCGGAGCCCCCGCACCATTCACATACATCTGGAGCAATGGCTATACTGGCAATTCGCAGAGCGTGACGCCAGCATCCACCACCACCTATACGGTTTCGGTAACGAGCAGCAACGGCTGTGTTGGCACCGACCAAAAAGTAGTAACTGTGCAGAACTGTACGGAGAACTGCAACAACAACCAAGACGATGACGCAGACGGACTTGCCGACTGTGCCGATTCCGATTGTGGCCCTTCGGCCAATGCAGGCACCGACCTCACCATTTGTTCTGGCAACACAGCCTTCCTGAGCGTGGGCGTTACTGGTGGAAGCCCACCTTATTCCTACAACTGGAGCAACGGCCTCGGCACGGGTTCCAACAAGACGGTTTCGCCCTTGGCCACCACCACCTATTCAGTGACCGTCACGTCAGCCTCCGGCTGTACGACTACTGATCAAGTGGTGGTGACAGTGACGCCTTGCAGCGAAAACTGCACCAATGGCCTTGACGACGACGGCGATGGCCTGGTGGACTGTGCAGATCCGAATTGTGCAGGCGTCACTGCTCCTGTGCTGCTCCCCGATAATTACAACACCTGTCCCGGTATGACCTATTCCAACCGGGTAACCTACAACGACAACAACCTCAACAACCCACTGTACAGCATAGCCACCAACCCAACGCATGGCACGGTGACCATTGACTGGACAGGCAAGTTCGTTTATGTCCCCAATGGTTTCGACTGCGTCACCGACCAATTCGCTTATCAGGTCTGCAACCAAAGCACAGGCTGCTGCGCAACGGCCAATGTCACCATCGTTTTGGGCGACAATACGGCACCGCAACTGATAAACGTGCCAGCCGATTTGACCATCAACTGCGACGACATGGTGCCCGTGGCACCGACCGTAACGGGTTTTGACCTATGCCCCGGCATTTTCATGGACTTCAATGAAACCTCTTCCCAGAACTACGTGGGTGCCTGTGGGTCTTTTACAATAACCCGTACGTGGACGGCGACCGACTTCTGCGGAAATAGCTTTTCGGATGACCAAAAAATAATCGTCGTTGACCTCACCAAGCCCGAGTTGTTCAAAGTACATACTACCGTAGATGGCTCAAAAATGGTGGCCGGTGTGGCCCAAAGGGTTAATCACGGGTGGAAGTATGTGCGTTTCCCCATTACCTTCAAGTCTATGCCGGTCGTGCTGGCCACCGTTACCACCAATGGCGATGCCATACCGGCAGTCGTACAATTGCGGAACGTGTCCCAGCAGGGATTTGACGTCAGGCTGCGGGAAGAAGAGGCTGCTGACGGTTCGCACGGCAATGAAAACGTGTCATGGGTCGCCGTGGAGGCCGGGCTTTCCAGTACGGGCATGAAATGGGAGGCAGGTACCTTGGCCAATGTTGACCACCTCGGCGATACCGTATTGTTCAGGCAGGCCTATGGTTCGTCGCCTATCTTCCTCCCAACGCTCATCACCAATGCGCAAAGCGACCCCGCCACGCTCCGCTTAACGGGATTGGACAACCAATCGGCAAGGCTTTTCGCTCAGGAAGAAACCTCTGCCGACGCCGAGGTCATCCGACTGAACGAGACCATCGCCTACATGGCCATCGAACAGGGCCAGCCCTTGGTGGACGCTGCGGGCGACCAAATCGGCGAGACGGGCAAACTCAGCCTCACCCAGGCATGGGCCACGGTGAACCTTGCCAATACCTATACAAAGCCTGTGGTGGTAGTGAGCGGCATCTCCAACGTGGAGGGCCAGCCGATCACCATTCGGGTGCGCAACGTGACCAGCAAGAAATTCGAGGTAAGGCTACAGGAATGGGGCTACCTCGATGGCGCACACACCCCTGAGACCGTCAGCTGGATGGTGGTGGAGGGCAGCGTGCCCGCCAACCAAGACTTCTATTGCGAAGGCAGGGCCAACAGCCTGGTGCCGAACGTGAATATCATGGCTCTCGACAACTGCGACGACCTCGTCGAGTTTGCCTTCAACCAAAACTCGGCAATGGAAAGTGGTGGGCTTCTGAGCAACTACAGCTGGACTGCCATAGACGACTGTGGGAACACTTCCCTGCTGGCACGTTTGGACACCTGCCTCGTGGCTGCTGTGCGGGTAAAGGCAAGCGTATTTGGCGCCTTCACCAATAACGGCAACACCAACCTGATGCGGGATAACCTTCGGGCACAAGCAGTAGTGCCAATTGTTGAGCCGTATTCGAACATGCCCACCAGCTACCCGTACGTGGTGAATTCGCACCCGAAGGTGACCATTTGCCACCATCCGGATCAGGTTGACCAAGAACAGATGGAAGTTGAGGCTGCCGACCTGCAAGGATACCTCGACGATGGCGACGAGGTAGGAAGCTGCGGCCTGCCGCCTACGACCTTACCGCCGGGTGCTGCCATTGCCACCTACCGCACGAAAGCGCATGGCGACTGGATGAGTCCAAATACTTGGGCAGGAGGCATAGTGCCCTCCCAGTTCAGCAATTTCAGTAATACGACCATTAGCATTGAGCACAAGGTCATCTTGCAGAACCAAGACCTTTCGTTGAAGAACAACGCCAAGCTATACGTCACGAATGGGGGGCTTACTATGACCACTGGCTTTATAAGGCTTCAGAACTCATCGCTTTACATAAACAATTCGACGATTGACATCAAGAATTACGTGTATGCATGGTCGGGTACCTGCCTGATGGAAATCAAGGACAGCAAATTGAAAGTGGGCGGACATTTCTCCAACGAGAGCGGCTTGAGGAGGATGGAAAACGTATGTGTAGAAGTAGCAGGTGATTTTACCTGTGGCTACAACAACATCGTTGACAGTTTAAAAAACACCACGGTTACGATAGGGGGTATATACCGCAACTACAGCAATGCCAAGACATACCTCGATAATGCCAAGTTCAGGCTGATGAATGGCAATTTTGTGAATGAAGTTGGCAGTACGATAGCTGGAAAGAATGTTATGCTGCTTTTGGAGAGCGGCAGCATCATCAACTCCGGAATTTGGACAGCTAAAATTGACCAGTTTTGTGTGGCAGGCTCTTCGAACATTCCGTTGGCAAGCCTGCCTGCTGTCGAAGACTGTACGCACCTTACTGACTGGTTCCAGTCTTGCAACCCTGATAATATCCTTCAGGTCACCGGAAATGGTGGATCCGTCAATGGTGGTACAGGCAATGGTGGTGTCATCAACGCTGTCAATGGCCCAGTTGCCGCCAACGAGGGCTTCATCCTTCCCACGATGCTGGACGTAACTGGAAGCCAAGCGATAGTGGATTGGCTGCTGCTCGAATTGAGGGACATGGACAATGCTGCACTCATAAAAGGTTATGCTACCGTTCTGATGAGGCGGGATGGTTCCATTGTATCCGAAACAGGCGACTCGGTCATCGTTTTCAGGCGATTGCTTGAGGATGATTACCTGGTGTCCATTCGCCACCGAAACCATTTGGGACTGATGACGGACAAGCCCTTCTTCCTCAGCATCTCAAGCCCGCCGTTGGTTGATTTCACCAACACCGCTGTGCCGATGAAAGGCGGAGGGAGTGCTGGAAGGGTGTATAATGGCAAGCGGTTCCTATGGGGTGGTGACCTCAACGGGGATGGCAAGGTAATTTATCAAGGGCCAGGCAACGATGTTTTCAGGCTGTTCGCACGAATCATCAACGAAGAAGGCAACGTGGACAACCTTGCCAATTACATCGTGCCGGGCTATGAGCACGCCGACCTCAACATGGACGGCAAGGTGATTTACCAAGGCCCGAACAACGATCGTTCACCATTGCTTACAAATTCGATTTTGGCGCATACCGGTAATGGTTCGCTGTTAGCCAATTTTATTGTAATGGATTTTATTCCTTAAAGAAATATAGGGGATGCCGATGAGTCGTCGTTGGCATCCCCTTTTAAACATGCTCTTAAGCTGACGACAGGTCTCACACATAAATTATCCGGATTGGCAACTTGGGGCCTATTAGACCCAAGCAGAATCTTCTTTTCAACAATACAATTCGGATTCAGCCTTGATTTTATTGGATGAACACACTTTAGATAGTGCAGCCTTTGCTGACTAGTATAGGCCATGGTATTGCATTAATCCATATTATTTGACCAATTCTTTCAAAAACAAACACTGACAAAATGTGTGCAGATGAGACCAAAACAAACATTAAGCCCGAAGTTGACACTATTTGCAAAAGTAATGGTACTGTCAATGCTTTGGCACCAGCCAATAGTGGCAAACAATCCATCGAAGGGAATTCTAGTACAAACGGAAAACTTTGCAAGCCAAGCGATGAGCCTGATAAAGCAAAAGTTTTCCAAGCAATTGAGCGGGAAATATCGCTTATCCTCACTTTTCACGATTGATGCTTTTGCTCCAGTGAGTACATTATGGGTGCCTGAAATCTGCACCAATGGCATTGACGATGATGGTGATGGCTTTATTGACAATGCCGACCCCGATTGCGGCTGCTCACAGACCATTATGCTTGCCGCAAGGGACGCTGGGAATATTCTTCGAATCAACCTTTCCACTGGTGGCACGACGAGCGTCGCCACTTCTTCGCCTTATGTTACGGGCAACCTTAATGCCTTGGCAGCCAATGCTGACGATAATATCGTCTATTATTGCGCTAATAAACAAGTCTATTATTGGGAACCATCTAGCAATACGCATGGCCTTGTAGTAGACCTTACTGGTAAAGTTGGTAACAATGAGTCACTGAGCAGTGGTGGCGGGGAGTATTATGATGGTTATATTTACCTCGGAACTGAAAATGGCAATCCTGGAATCATTCCCAAGATTTGGAGACAGCAGCTATCTGCCGATGGGAAGTCGTTTGTGGGTAATCCTGTCAACCTTGGTGCAAATATACCTACCAATACTTCCTGGGGCGACATGATAGCTACGAGTGAGGGTGGACAGGTGGTCATTTACGGCATGACGGCCAATGCGAACAGCTATTTTTGGAAGTTCAATACTGTTACGAATGCATTTACGACCATTCGCAACGACCTGCCCACTGAAATGCAAATTGGCGTTGACATATATGGGAACACTTGGGCAGGTAGCCTCTCCAGTGGCATGATTCAGCAAATAGACCGCAGCACGGGCTATTTCTACGGAAGCATACTAAACTTTGGTGGCAAAATTTGGGACCTCACGGGTCCCATCAACTGCCCACAAGCTGTTGAGATTTGCGGTAATGGCATTGACGACGACGGCGACGGCTACACAGACAACCAAGACCAGGAATGCCTTTGCCCAACCTTGACGCCCAATGACGCTATCACCCGCAACATTTGCGAGGGAGCCACACTTGCGTTCAATGTATCGGACAATGCACCGAACCCACCTTATTCCTATATCGAATTCTACCGATTTGATACACCACAGGCCAATCCATACCTTTCCACCGACGCTAAGGTATGGCTGGGAGAGTACACCAATACGGGCAGTGCAGGTACGCTCAGTACCAACAATTTCCCAAACACAGGAATGACCAACGTGACCTACTATGTGTATGGTTGTGTTAAGCCAGTTCCTCAATATCCTGCGACCTGCGCCCCTTTGGTTGCTTATACAGTGGTCGTTAAGCCTTCAGCTACACTTAATGCAGGTGCCGATGTGGCTATTTGCGCAGGTACCAGTGCCGCATTGAATGCCAATGGCAGCAATGCCCCCGGCCCGTTTACCTACGCATGGAACAATGGTCTTGGCACTGGTGCATCCAAAACGGTTAGTCCTGCGGCCAATAACACCTATATCGTCACGGTAACGGCAAGCAACGGTTGCACCACCACCGATAACGTGGTGGTAAACGTAAACCCGACACCCTTGGCCGATGCAGGTGCGAACTCAACCGTTTGTGCGGGCACGAGCAAGCAACTCACGGCTTCGGCAACTGGAGGCACACTTCCCTATAACTTCAATTGGTCGCATGGCCTTGGCACGGGCCCTATGGTGACGGTCACACCAAACAACACGACGACTTATACCGTGACGGTGACCGGGTCTAATGGTTGCGCCAGCACCGACCAAGTAACCGTGACCGCCAGCAATTGCGTTGAAAACTGTACGAACGGCATTGACGATGACAACGACGGCTTGGTGGACTGTGCAGATAATACCTGTGGCGTCGTCTTGGAAGGCGAAACTTATTTCAGTGTATGTTCAGCTTCCCAGGTTTTATTGTCCGTTAGTGCAACGGGCGGTAGTGGTGTTTTTTCATACAATTGGAGCCATGGACTTGGCGGTGGGTCCTCCATATTGGTATCACCGCTTGCTTCAACTGATTATGTGGTTACGGTGACCCCGACAGTAGGCTGCACTTCCACAAGGCTTTACCATGTGGTTATAGTGCCTTGCACTGAAGATTGCACCAACAATATTGACGACGACCTCGATGGCTTGATGGATTGTGCAGACCCGGATTGTGCCCTTGCAGGTGCTCCGCTTCTGGCCGATGACCAATATACAACTTGCCCTTCAGTGGAACTCACAGATAGGGTCATATACAACGACGGTAATTTGCAGAACCCAGCATTCAGCATTATTGCTTCGCCAATTTATGGCAGTGTTACGATAGATGGGACTGGCAAGTTTACTTATACACCAAGCGGCCAATACTGCGGCAACGATCTGTTTACCTATCAGGTATGCAATACCGTAACCGGGTGCTGCGATCAAGCTGAAGTTACCATTACCCTTGGAGACCTAATGCCGCCAATCATGGTGAACGTGCCCGCAGATATTACCATTGGCTGCGACGACGAGGTGCCAATCCCATCTCAAGTTTTTGCTTATGATGCCTGTCCTGGAATTTACATGGACTTTGAGGAAGATTATGACCTTACCAATGCAAACGGTTGCCAAAGCTATGTCATCACCCGCCAATGGACTGCAACCGACCTTTGTGGAAACCCTACAACAGGCACTCAGAAAATCACGGTTCAAGACCTTGCTGCACCAGAAATCCAACGGCTTTATACTTTGGCAAATGGCAAAAAACTCATTGCCGGAACGGCACAATTCACTACTGACAATTGGAAATACGTTTCTTTCCCAAATAATTTTGCCACAATACCTATCGTCATGGCACAAGTGACCAGCGAAAATGAGGGTGAAGCCGTTGTGACGCAAATTCGCAATGTAACAACTGTAGGATTTGAAATAAAACTGAAGGAACAGGAAGCGTCAACGGGCGTTCATGCTGCCGAAAATGTCGCTTGGCTCGCCATGGAGCTTGGCCAAACAGCCACCCCAACTTTCGGATTGGAGGCAGGGCTTGTGCCTGCCGTGAGCAGTGTCATTACAAATGCAAGCTTTAGTCTAGGCTTCACGGCACCCCCGGCAGTTATGGCTACCATTCAGACCACCAATAACGAGGACACCGCCAACCCAAGGTTCCAAAATGTGTCAAGCGCTGGCATAGAGGTTTTCTTGGTCGAAGAAGCTTCAAAAGACTCTGAAATCACGCATCCTAACGAGGCTTTGGCCTATCTGGCTGTTACACCCGGTATTGATGTGGTTGACGAATTGGGTGATTTAGTAGCAGAGACGGGCGTAATCAACCTTACCAACGCTTGGGTAAATGTGCCGTTCAGGAACCCATTCAATAAGCCTATCGTCATCATGGGTGGCATAACGGTAAATGATGGAGACCCTGCCACCATTCGGGTAAAGGATGTAACGTCAACAGGCTTTCAGGTTCGTTTGCAGGAGTGGCAGTACCAAAACGGCACCCACGACATCGAACAGTTGGGATATATGGTCGTGGAGGGAAGCATACCACCAGATGTCAATTATTACTGCGCAGGCAGGGCATCAAACCTGCAGCCCGGTATCAATGTAATCGCAAGCGACAATTGCGATGACCAGGTAAACTTGAACTATGCTGAAACAGAGGAGGTATTGCCGAACGGTATCCAAACGGTGCGCACTTGGATTGCCATTGATGATTGTGGAAAAACCACCATTTCCAGCCGAAACGACACTTGTATCGTTGCTGCCGTTAAAATGCGGACCATCCTGAATGGTGCCTATATCTCAAATGTAAATGGTTTGATGCGGGACGACCTGCGCTTGTTGGGAATCTTGCCGCTTACGGAGCCTTACAGCCAACTTTCAGGCTACCACCACAGAGGAAAGGGTGGGGGAGAGACTGTGCAGCCTTCCGTGTTCCAAGTGACTGGCAATAATGCCGTGGTGGATTGGGTGTTTGTTGAAATCAGGAGTGTACAATACCCAACGACGGTGCTTGCCACAAAATCAGCCTTGGTGCAGTGTGACGGCGACATCATCTCAGCTTCAGGCGACGATGTGTTGATGTTCCCAGTCTTACAGGAAGGCGACTATTATGTAACGGTTCGACACCGAAACCATATTGGGTTGATGGCAGATGCCCCTGAGCACCTGAGTTCGCTGAACCCACCGATGGTGGACTTTTCCGATCCAAGCTACGCAGTCAAGGGATGGAATGAAGCTGGCAAATTGGTGGGCGGCAACAAGCGAACGCTTTGGTCAGGCGACCTCAACGGCGACCGTAACGTAATATACCAAGGCCCCGGTAATGATGTTTTTGCCTTGTTCTCAAAAGTGCTGTCTGACCAAGACAACACTGACCAATTGGCAAATTTTATCAGCAATGGCTATAATAGAACAGATTTGAACTTGGATGGGAAGAGCATTTACCAAGGCCCTGGCAATGAGCGCTCCGTACTCTTGCTGAACAGCATATTGGTGCATCCGAGCAATTCTTCTTTGCTGGCCAACTTAATTGTAAGGGAGTTTTTGCCTTGATGGCAGAAAGGGGCGGGCTTTTTGGGATTGTAGGGTTTTGAGGGAGCAGCGTAGGGCAAAATATCTTATGAAGGATTGCGAAAGCATAACTACTCAAGAATTGGCGGATGGCCCCCCAAACCCCCAAAACCTTGCCCAGCAATACTTTGTTTCTGTTGATTGTCTTTAAAAATGAGTTGTAAAGCGGGATGGGTTGTTGCCCGTCCCGCCTTTTCATTTAAGGAAAAACTGGGGTTACATAATTGCCACTCCAAGCCTGTTTGGTGAGTGCCCTATCAATTGGAATGGTTTTTGGCCAGTTAGGTGAGTTGGCGATTTAAAAAAGCCAACCAATCCCTTCCCCCCTTGCGTACTAATGCCGGTCGTTCCGGTAGCCTTGTTGCTTATCCAAGCAAGCACTATCCAATCACACAAGTCCGAAGAACAACTTACCACTTACCCTGTCTGGAAGCTGCCATTCCCCCCACCTGAATTGGCTTCTTGTCGTGTACCTTATTGTTTCCAACTGCGCATTGCATGGCATTGGGCCCTAAAGGCCAATTGGTCAACCCATTGCATTAAAATAGTCACACAGCATGAAAATAAGAGTAGCCCAAAATTGGCTCAGATCGCCTATGCGTTATGGTTGCGCATTGGCATTGTTCCTGAGTTTTTCCATTGCTTCAAAAGCAGATTTCGCCAGGGAAACTTGGCGTTGCCTAACCGCTCCCCTGCAATATAGTATTGCGCAGCAAAAAAATATAGCTGACCCAATTGGCTGTGATATTGAATTGAGTTTCGACATCGTTGATGTCACTTGCAATGGTGGCGCTGATGGGAGCTTGCTCATGACCATCGTATCTGGTACGGCACCTTATTTCATTGATTGGGACAACGACGGTACGGGTGACAACGACGACCCGGAAGACCTATTGATGTTGCCGGCTGGCAGCTATTCCGTGATCGTCACCGATGCCAACGGATGCCTTGGCTTTGGCTCCTTCGATATTTACCAACCCGACCCTAACTCCATTTCAGCCACTATTTCTGATGTAACCATTCCCGGTGGCAGCAACGGTGGTATTGATATAACGGTGGCTGGTGGCACCTTGCCTTATTTTTTTGATTGGGACAACGACGGCATAGGCGACAACGACGATACTGAAGACCTCGACTTGGTGCCTACGGGCAATTATTCCGTCATCGTTACAGATGGAAATGGCTGCTCTGCAACTGCAGCTTATTTCGTGGATGGCCCACCCTGCGCTTTAGATTTAAGTGCTTCTACGGCAAGTGCCTCTTGCTACGGTGCGAATGACGGCAAGATAAACCTCTCCGTTAACAGTGGGCAGCCACCTTTTTTGTACGATTGGTCGAACGATGGAGCGGGCGATAACGACGACCTCGAGGACCTTCACTTTTTGGCCCCCGACATCTATCGAGTTACCGTAACAGACGACAATGGCTGTACGGCAACTGGTGGCTACGATGTCTCAGAGCCTTCCCCCATCACTATTTTTTCCAACCATGGCGATGCATCTAATATTGGGGCAAACGACGGCTGGATTGACCTCTCGACATCTGGCAGTGCCCCTCCTTTTCTCTATGATTGGGACAACGATGGCACGGGTGACAACGACGACCCGGAAGACCTTGCAGGCTTGACGGCGGGTATTTATGCTGTAAATGTTACCGATACACATGGCTGCACAGCATCGGATACCATTGAGATTCTACAACCCGTGGCATTTGACCTTGCACTTCGCATTACCTTAGCAACTGGACAATCGCCTACTGTGGCGCCAGGTGCCACCGTGACATTCACTGTTACTGTTTTCAACCAGGGAGCAATTGATGCTACCAATATTCTTGTCATTGACTATTTGCCTGCCAATATGAGTTTTGCTGCCAACAATTTTGGTTGGGTCAATTTCGGAGCCGGACCGACCTGGTTGATAAATTCACTGCCTGCTGGGAGTTCCGTTTCGAGAAACATAAAGTTGACTGTCAGTCCCAATTCCCCGCTTACTACCCTCAACAACTATGTAGAAATTACAACCGCTGACGACAACGACCCCGATACTGCTGACCTACCTTTCGATTCTGATTCTACTCCCAATGCTTTCCAGTTTGACGACCCCGGTGGGCAGCCTAATGGTCCCGCCAACGATGTCATCACAGGCAACGGAACGGGCGCTCCCGGTTCCAGTAACCCTGCAACAGATGAAGACGACCATGATGGGGCGGCCATAGTCGTTACCATTCCGAGTGTCAGCCTGGGTAATCAAGTTTTCAATGATTTGGACAACGACGGCCTTTTCAACAACCAAGATATTGGTATCGAAGGTGTAGAGGTTAAGCTATATGGTACAGGCCCTGATTTTGCACCCAACACTAATGATGATGTTTATAAAGCTACTGATGTCACGGATTTACCAGGTCAATACTTGTTCACTGGACTTCCCAACGGCTATTACTTCGTAAAACTGACGGGTATTGGCATTCCGGCTGGTCTTGTTTCCAGTACAGGTGATGGCAACTTCGACATGGATGGAATGGGTGCATTTGAGCCAGTAATAGGAGCTGACTTCAATGTGGACAACCAGGATGATGGCTCTCAAACAGGCAACGAAATAGACAGTGACGTGATTTTCCTCAGCCTTGGCAGCGAACCGTCTGGCGATGTTAACCATACCCTTGATTTTGGCCTTTACCGACCGATAACCCTTGCAAGCCTCGGCGATTTTGTTTGGTTTGATTCCAACAACGATGGTCAACAAAGCCCAAATGAAACAGGGGTGCAAGGCGTCTCCATTCGCCTTTTCGACCTTGGAAACAATGGTGTAATAGGCGGCGGCGACGATAACCACATTGACACGGAATTTACCAATTCAATTGGATATTTCAATTTCGCTAACCTTTTGCCCGGTGATTATTACCTTGTTTTTAATACACAAACCTACCCGCCTGACTATTTGCCAACAGCGCAAAACATAGGCAACGATACAACAGACAGCGACGTGAACAGCTTTGGCGAAACCAATGTCATAACGCTGCTTTCGGGCGATGCCAACGAATCCGTTGACTTTGGCTTGCGGCCATTGCTCGCCAGTATTGGCGACTTCGTCTGGCTGGATGATGACCAAGATGGACAGCAAGGCATGGGAGAAGGAGGCGTGGAAGACGTTTCAATACAACTCTTCAGCGTCGGCAATAATGGCCTAATTGGTGGTGGCGATGATGTACTTTTCGATACTCGCACCACTGGCCCCACTGGAGAATATAGCTTCAGTAATGTTGTTCCCGGCAGCTATTACGCCATTTTTGACCTCAA
>JANPLH010000569.1:0-15461 GCA_031426435.1 Saprospiraceae bacterium
GAGGCGGGTGGCGGTGTTCAGGTCATCAACATGACTGACCCGACCAACGTGACTTCGGTAAACTGGGCGCCGAACATCCCCGGCCTTGGCATTCTTGGCTCTATCCACTCCATCACGGTGGACGAGTTCGGATTCCTTTACCTCAACGGCTCCAACCTCAATTCAGGCGGCCCGCTTATCGTTGACGTGAGTGCCGACAATGGAACACCTGTGTATGTTGGTAAAATGCCGGCCATCTATTGCCATGATAGTTATGCAAGGGACAATAAACTTTACACTTCTGATATCTATGACGGGGAATTCAAGATTTACGATGTGACGAACAAAGCCAACCCAGTGCTATTGGGTGCGCAACCAACGCCGTATGATTTCACGCACAACACATGGTTGAGCGATGACAGCAAGACCATTTTCACCACGGATGAACGGGCGAATGCACCTGTTGCCTCCTATGATATTTCCGACGTCACAGATATAAAGGAGTTGGACCAGTTCCGGCCAATTGCCACGCTTGGCCTTGGCTCAATACCGCACAACGTGCATGTTTGGAACGATTGGGTCATCACGGCTTATTACACCGAAGGCACCATAATAATTGATGGCTCACGGCCCGACAACATGATTGAAGTCGGTTATTTTGACTCCTTTGTTTCCAATACGGCTGGTTTCTTTGGGGTATGGGGCGTTTATCCTTACTTCCCCAGTGGGCTTGTCATTGCCTCGGATATTGAGAACGGCTTGCTTGTTTACGAAGTGGATTATGTGCGGGCTTGCTGGCTCGAAGGCACCGTCACCGATGCCGTGACGGGACTGCCCATTCAAGGTGCCAATGCACATATTGAAAGCTCGCAGGCCAACTCCGCCACTTCCGGAATTACGGGCGTCTATAAAACTGGCCAAGCCATTCCGGGTACGTTTTTGGTAGCCTTTTCGGCCAATGGCTATGAGCATAAGACAGTGCCTGCCACGCTTCAAAATGGGGTGCTGACCATACTTGATGTGGCGCTGAACCCGCTTTCCTCTTATGCCTTTGGTGGCCAAGTCGTTAAGTCTTCCGATGGGCAACCCATCGCTGGAGCCCAAATAGTGCTGACGGATGGGGTGAATGAGTTCACCGCTACTTCCGATGCAAATGGTGACTTTGATTTCCCAGGTGTCTTTGGTGGAAATTATTCGCTCTATGCAGGCGCTTGGGGCTTCATCACCAAACAGCTTTCCAATATCATGATAGGAAGTGGCACGGCCAACCCAGTCATTCCATTGTCCAAAGGCTATTATGACGATTTCAACTTTGATTTCGGATGGGTAGCTACCAATACCGCTACTACTGGACAATGGGAGCGGGGCGAGCCAATTGGCACCGTGAACGGCAACAACCAATCAAACCCAGATTTCGATATTACGACTGACCTCGGCGATAAATGCTATGTTACCGACAATGGTGGCGGCGGTGCTGGCGACAATGACGTGGACAACGGTACAGTCACTTTGACCAGCCCTGTCATTGACCTTTCCAATTTCAACCAGCCCGTATTGAAATACACGCCTTGGTTCTTCAATGCTGGTGGAAACAGCACACCCAACGACAATTTTACCATCAAAATCAGCAATGGAACCCAGACGGTAACGCTGGAGACCATTACCCAATCGGGCAGCAACTGGAAGACTGAAAGGGAGTTCGACCTGTTGCCGTTGATACCTTTGACGAATGATATGAGGGTGATTTTTGAGGCAAGCGATGCGGCACCTGGCCACCTCGTCGAAGCGGCTGTGGATGGCTTCAAGATTGAAGATACTTCAAATTATCCCTTGTTCCAGGCTTCGGCCACTGCTGGCTGTTCGCCATTCACGGTTCAGTTTATGGACAGTTCAGACACCACCTTTTTCTGGAACTGGAACTTCCCTGGCGGCACACCGGCCACTTCAACGGAGCAAAACCCAGTCGTTGTTTACGACACGCCCGGCATCTATGATGTGTCCGTCACGGTGACGACTTGGACGAATACCGATTATTTCATCGAACGGCCCAGCCTAATCACCGTCGGTGCCCAACCAACAGCATCCTTCTCTTACAATGTAATTGGTAATGTGGCCAACTTCACCAGCACTGCCACTTTTGCCGATTCCTACCTTTGGAATTTTGGCGACAATAGCACGAGTACGCAGGCAAATCCGAGCCATATTTACACGAACGCCGGCAATTACACTGTGACGTTGACGATCACGAATAATTGCGGCACCGTTACCGCTACGCAAAATTTGAGCGTCACAGTAGTGCCTCCAACGGCTATTTTCCAGACGAGCGCAACGAGCGGCTGCGCACCTTTTACGGTAAGTTTCACCAATGCTTCGCTTGGCAATCCTACCAGCTACAACTGGGAGTTCCCCGGTGGTACGCCCGCTTTTTCTACCGACCCCAACCCAGTGGTGGTGTACAATAGTGGCGGAACCTATAGCGCAAAGCTAACCGTGAGCAATGCCGCTGGTAGCAATACGACCTCCCTGAACCAAGGCATTCAGGTAGGTTCGGCACCGGTGGTCCTTTTTAGCTATGACAACAATGGGTTGGCTGTGGGCTTCACCAATGCTTCGAGCAATGCCACTTCTTATGAATGGACGTTTGGAGATGGAACCACCAGCACCGAAGCCAATCCAACGCATACCTATGCCGCCGATGGCCAGTACCAAGTGACCTTGGAAGCGACCAATGATTGCGGTTTTGCGGTGTTTACCCAAACGCTCAATCTTGTCACCAATGGCGTTGCTTATATGGATGAGAGCAAGTACCAAATATTGGCTTCGCCCAATCCTTTCACAGAGGAATTGGTAGTTAACTATAGCTTAAACGGGCTGTTTTCAGATGCCAACTTGCTGGTTTTCAACGTGTTCGGCCAACAGATAGGCGCTTATCCGCTCACGGCTGCTGCAGGTAGTATGAAACTTGGCGATGGCATCACTCGGAGCGGCGTTTATTTTATTCGCCTGCAAGTGGATGGAAAAACGACGAGGACCCTTCGTATTGTAAAGGTCTGAGCTAAGGGTTGATTTGATAACAGCTAAATACTGAAAGTAAAAAGCCGCTTCGAAACTATATTCGGAGCGGCTTTTTTATGATACCATTGACTGGGTTTGACTTACTTTTGCCCGCTACAATATCCAAATATCTCAATCTCTTAATATCAAAACTCCTCATGTCAATAGTCCAAGAATTCAATTCGTACCGGGCCAAGATGAACGAGAAAATCTTTGCCCAAAACAACAAGGCGCTCAACCGTTTCTTCGCCCTCGACAAAAACTGCTACGAGGCCGGGGCACTCGACGTGAAGACCAAGGAACTCCTTGGCCTCGTCGCTTCTATGGTGCTGCGCTGCGATGATTGCATCCGCTACCACCTCGGCACTTGCCATGAAATCGGCATTAGCCGGGAGGAGGTTTTTGAGGTATTTTCCATCGCAAACCTCGTGGGAGGCTCCATCTGCATCCCGCATACCCGCCGGGCGGTGGAGTATTGGGAGGCACTGGAAGGGGAAATTGGAAATTAGAAATTGAGAAATTGTTTGACTGTATTTCCAATTTCTCAATTTAATCAAAATGACCTACCAAACCAGGGCCACCAACTTTCGAGCCGAGGCAACTGCCTTGCGAAGCAAATACGACCGTTACTCATGGGTACGGCTGGCTGCTTTTTTCTTGGGGGTAGCACTTGTTGCACTGCTTTTTACATGGCATTGGGTTGTGGCTTCCGTGGGCCTGGTGCTGTTCCTTGGTGGCTTTTACCGCTTGATGGAATGGCACCGGAGCATTCAAACCGCCGCCGAACACGCTGAGCGGTTAGCTGCCATCAATGAGCAGGAACTAAAGGCTTTGGCGCACGATTTTTCAGGTTTCCCCGATGGTGCCCGGTTCCTACACCACGACCACTCCAATGCGCTCGACCTCGACCTGTTCGGGCCACATTCCATGTTCCAAGCCTGCTGCCGGGCCACCACCGCCATCGGGCAGCAGCGGCTGGCGCAATTCCTCCTCGAACCTGCTGATTTGCCGACCATTGAGGAGCGCCAAACGGCTATCACGGAACTGAAACCAATGCTGGACTGGCGGCAAAACTTCCAAGCCTATGGCCTCGAAACTGCGGATGACCCCAAGCACCTCGACCTGCTTAGGGCTTGGCTCAACGATCCTGACCTCGTGCGGGGAAATCGGTTGCTCACATTTGCTTCGCAACTTGCTCCTTGGTACTTTTTGGCCTGCTTCGCAATATGGGTGACGCTCGTTCCGTGGCCGATTTTCGTGCTGCTGCTCATCCCTATTTTACTTGTTTTGCGGAAAACAAACGAGCAGGTCAGCCGCATCCACCTGCGCACGGGCTATGCCGAAGCGTCATTGGCAGCTTATGCCCGTTTGATGCAAGTAATTGAAAACCAGTCTTTTGAAGCTCGGCTTTTGGCCAATTTGCGAAGCAAGCTGTGGGTAGAAAATGCGACTGCCTCGGCACAGGTTGGGCGGCTTTCCTACATCATCCGGCAGCTGAACATGAGGTTCAATTTTTTTGCTGTCATCCTCAATATCGGCTCGCTCTGGGACTTGCGCTATGTGCTGCGCATGGAAAAATGGCGGGCCGCCAATCGGGACAAGCTGCCCTCTTGGTTCGATGCCCTGCGGGAAATGGAGGCGCTGGGGAGTCTCGCTGCTTTGTGGTACAATAACCCAGATTGGGTGCTGCCCGTTCTTCCTCTAAACGTCGGCGAGGTTCAAAACCTTGCCGACGTTGACCATCTGGTGGCAACGGCACTCGGCCACCCCCTCATCCACCCCGCCAAGCGCCGTACCAACGATTTTTCGATGAAAACCCGAGGTCATATCAAGCTCGTGACGGGTTCCAACATGGCTGGCAAGAGCACCTTCCTCCGCACCGTCGGGCTGAACGTGGTGCTGGCCCAGGCCGGAGCGCCCGTTTGCGCCATCACCTGCTCGCTTTCTCCCATGCGGGTCTATACTTCCATGCGTACACAGGACGACCTTTCGGAAAGCACTTCCTCCTTTTATGCGGAACTGAAGCGCCTGAAAGTCATCATCGAAGCAGTGAAAAATGCTGATAATCAGGGGCTTCCGGTCTTTTTCCTCCTCGACGAAATCTTGAAGGGCACCAATTCTGTTGACCGCCACACGGGGTCTGCTGCGCTCATCCGGCAACTCATCCGGTTGCGGGGCGGCGGCATCATCGCCACCCACGACCTGGAGCTTGGCCGCATGGAAGCCGAGTCGAACGGCTCGGTGGAGAACCTTTGCATGGAGGTGGAAATCAAGGATGGCCAACTCTTTTTTGACTACAAATTGAAGCCCGGCGTGAGCAAGAGCTTCAATGCCACCCTGCTGATGCGCCAAATGGGGATTGAGGTATGAAGATATGGAGGTATGGAGGTATGTAATCGCCTCTGTACATACCTCCACACCTCCATACCTCCATATGCATACCTTCAATCACTTCCAAAACAACCCTTCCCGCCGCTTGGCGTCATTTCGGATATTCACATAGAAAAGGTTGTAGTCGGCGATATGGTAGTTCTTTTTGCGGAAAAAGAAGCTGCCGGGGAACTTGGGCTTATGCACCCAAAGGATGCCATTGACGGCATGGGCATCTGCTCGTTGCGGCAGCACAGGGCCAAACTTGCGGCCAATCATGCCTTCGTTCAACGACTTGTCGGCGGGGAGGCCATCGGTGTTCCAGGTTAAGGGGTTGGTGACAGCGATTTCGTCGCCAAGCGCCACATTTTCAGGGGTGTAGCCGTGCAGGTAGCAACGGTAGGAGCAAAAGCAGCCCGTCATTTCTGGTGTTTCGCAAACGGGGATGGTTTTGAAAGCATCTTTTCTAATGGGCCAACCAATCAGATAGGCGACAACGAGCCTGTTTTTCAAAGGCTTTCCATCAATAAACTCTTTGATTAGGCGTCGGGCATGAAGCGTACCTTGGCTATGCCCCGCAATGATAAATGGGCGGTTTTGGTTTTGGTTTTTCAAAAAATATTCAAAAGCCGCCTTGACATCGCTGTAAGCTAAATCGAGCCCCTGCCTGCATGAGGTTGAGTCCTTGTCGAAAAAGCAACGATAATGCGCCTGCCGGTAGCGGGGGGCGTAAATCCTACCTACCCCATTAAAAGCACTTGCTTGGAAAAGTATGGTTGACTCGTCCACTCGTTTATTGAGTTCTGCATCTTCTATTGCAGCGTTCCAAGCCTTTTCTTTTTTTGCTAAAAAAATGGTCGGATGTATGAAAAAAACATCCACGAGCGCCTCCGTTTGCGCATCCTTTAAACTGGGGTCTGGCGTTCGGTCGGCATTGTCCTTAACATCAGGCAGTGCCGCCCAGGATGACTTTTTAGCGTAGTCGGGCGGAGGCGGAACGGAATTTGATAGGTAGGGGCGAAGCGCAGCGCATGAGGCAAGAAATGCACATGCCATCAATATCATCAGATTTTTCATAGGTAAGTTTTGGCGGTAAAGATAGGTGACCTTTACCATCGGATTATCTTTGCGCTTTCTTGATTGCCTTACTAATTTGGACATTACCCTCCTCATCCTAAAATGCAAAAGGGCAGTTATACCCACCGAGCTATTGAAACAATGCATTGGCACTCTTTTAATGATTGAATGTTGATTCATTGCGCCAACAAGGTTACCTTTGCGCCGCAATTATTTTTCATTTAAAAAATCCATATTTGATATGAACATTTCAGTAGTTGGAACGGGATACGTGGGCCTTGTCACGGGTACATGTTTTGCGGAAACGGGCAACCAGGTCATTTGTGTGGACATTGACGCCAACAAAGTGAAAAGGATGCAGAACGGGGAAATCCCCATCTACGAGCCTGGCCTCGACGTACTTTTCGACCGCAACACGCGCCAAGGACGCCTCAGTTTCACCACTGACCTCGCCGCAGGTATCAAAGATGCCGAGGTGATTTTCCTCGCCCTACCAACCCCCCCAGGTGAAGATGGCTCTGCTGACCTAAAGTATATCCTCGGCGTAGCCAAGGACCTCTCCAAAATCATCAAAGATTATAAGGTAATTATTGACAAGAGCACCGTGCCGGTGGGCACAGCCGAGAAAGTCACCGCAATTTTGGCCGAAGGCCTGAGCAAAGACCTCTTCGATGTGGTTTCCAACCCAGAGTTCCTGCGGGAAGGTGTGGCCGTGGATGACTTTATGAAACCCGACCGGGTAGTTGTAGGCACAGATTCGGAACGAGCCCGAAAGGTGATGAAGAACCTGTACGAGCCGTTTTTACGCCAGGGCAACCCCATCTATTTCATGGATGAACGCTCTGCGGAAATGACCAAATACGCCGCCAACTCTTACCTGGCTACCCGTATTTCGTTCATGAACGAAATCGCCAACCTTTGTGAAAAGGTAGGCGCCAACGTGGACGCCGTACGGGTAGGCATGGGCAGCGACAGCCGTATCGGCAAGCGCTTCCTTTTCCCCGGCGTAGGTTATGGTGGCTCCTGCTTCCCAAAAGACGTGCAGGCATTGGCCAAAACCGCCGAAGACAACGGCTACGATTTCAAGATACTCGAAGCGGTGATGGGCGTCAACACGCTCCAAAAGCACCGCCTGACCGAGAAAATAAAGGCATATTTCAAGGGCAACCTCAAGGGCAAGACCATCGCCATCTGGGGCCTCGCCTTCAAGCCGAACACGGACGACATCCGGGAGGCTCCGGCACTTTACTTGATTGACGACCTCATCGCTGCCGGCGCACAGGTGAAAGCCTTCGACCCGGAGGCCATGAGCCACGTGAAGGCCCAGTACAATGGCCAAGTGAACATGGCTGCCGACCAGTACGAGGCGCTCATCGGTGCTGATGCATTGGCCATCGTGACCGAGTGGAACGTGTTCCGTACACCGAGCTATGAGGTGATGAAGAAATTGTTGAAAAACCCGGTCATTTTCGATGGCCGCAACCTCTACGACGTGGAGGCAATGGCAGACAAAGGTTTTTACTACGATAGCATTGGCAGGACTGCCGTTCATGCGTAGTTGATACAATATAGGCAATTGCCCACCAATAAATTTTAAGGCTAAAATGCTGTTAACCAGTATTTTAGCCTTTTTTTGTTTACGATTTTGAAGAATAACGCACTGATGGTTAAACCTTCAGCTGGTTAAAACATCTATCAATAAAACTACGGATGAAAAATTTTGGACTCGTATTTACACTTTTCCTTTCCTTCGGAAAAATCCACGCCCAATCGCTCTACTTCCCGCCCCTCACGGGCAATACTTGGGAAACCCTCTCCCCAGACTCCCTCGGTTGGTGCAACGATAAAATCCAAGACCTCTACGACCTGCTGGAAACCAACAACACCAAAGCTTTTATCATCCTAAAAGATGGCCGCATGGTGCTGGAAAAATACTTCGGCACCTTCACGCAGGATAGCGCCTGGTACTGGGCCTCGGCGGGCAAGAGCATGACAGCGGCACTCGTCGGCATTGCGCAGCAAGAGGGCCTGCTCGACATCAATGACAAGACCAGCGACTACCTTGGCACTGGCTGGACGGCCTGCCCACCCGACAAGGAAGACCTCATCACCGTCCGCCATCAACTGACGATGACCTCCGGCCTTGATGACAGTGTCCCCGACCATTACTGCACCCTCGACACCTGTCTGATATACAAAGCCGACGCTGGCACCCGCTGGGCTTACCACAATGGCCCATACACCCTTTTGGACGATGTCATTGAGTCGGCCTCCGGCCAAAACTTCAACCAGTTTTTCAACCAAAGAATCACCCAAAAGACGGGCATAAGCGGGCTTTGGCTCACGCTGGACTACAACAATGTGCTGTTCAGCAATGCGAGGAGCATGGCGAGGTACGGCATTTTAATCCAAAACGGTGGCACTTGGAACACCACGCCCGTGCTGACTGACCCCGCTTTTTTCCAACAAATGGTAACGCCCTCTCAATCCCTCAACGAATCTTATGGCTACCTCTGGTGGCTGAATGGTCAGACGAGCTACAAGCTTCCCGGCCTTCAAATCAACTTCCCTGGCCCGCTGTTCCCTGCTGCTCCTACCGACATGATTTCAGCCTTGGGCAAAAACGGGCAGTACCTGAACATCGTGCCCAGCACTGGCATGGTGGTGGTGCGCATGGGCGATGCACCCGGCACAGGCGCAGAGGTGCCCGTAGTCTTCAACAATGATATTTGGGTGAAAATCAATGAATTGGTTTGTGGGACAAGTGCCTTATTGGACCATGAAAATCCTGTAAATGTACTTTCAATATCACCCAACCCTGCTGATGACTTTATACGTTTGGAAGGGCCGAATGTGGGCACTGATTTTACGGTTGAAGTCTTCGATTTCCTTGGTCACAAGGTAATTTCTGAGAATAACAGCTTGAAATTAGTTGTAAAACAGTTAGCAGGCGGGGTATTTCAAACTGTGATACGGCAAGAAGGAAAGGTTTGGGTGGGTCGCTTTATCAAGTAACGTCGCATTTAGCCAATGCTGCTAAACCCTCAACTTTCCCCGGAATCCCCTTGCCGCATAATACGATTCTGCGCCATTATGATATACGAAAACCGTGTCATAACGACGGTCGCAGAAGATGGCCCCGCTTAGCTTCCTGATATTGTCAGGCGTTTTCACCCAGCTCGATGTCTTTAAGTCAAATTTCCCAAGCATTTGCAGCGCTCGGTATTCGGCTTCCGTCAATAGCTCCATGCCCATGGACTCGGCCATGTCCATTGCGTTGTCCGATGGCTTGAACTCCTTTCTGGACTCCCAGGCTGCACGGTCGTAGCAAAGACTTCGACGACCTTTGGGGCTTTCTGCTGCGCAATCGTAGAAGATGTACTCACCCGTCGTTTCATCGTAGCCAACGACATCCGGCTCGCCGCCGGTTTCTTCCATGATTTGGAGCGACCAAAGCTTTTCTGGCTTGGCTTCCAACTTTGATTGCAGCTTGGCCCAATCAAGGCCAGGGTGTCGGTCCTTGTTTTGCTCGAAGCGGGATTTGAGGGTGGTGAGGAGGTCTGCGGCTTGGGTAGGGGATAATGCTTTATTCATTGTGTTTATTGATGATTCACTGAAATGATGTTCTTTACTGGTTTTTAAACTATTGCAAACTTAAAAGAACTTTCATGCTTTCTGTTGCCTCAACAGTATAGAAATCGAATTGCCAATTAAAAATCAGTTTCAACAATTTCATGAAATAAAAAAAAGGCCGAGCATCCCTGCCCGGCCTTTTTATTTCTAATCAGTTGACAATCACCTCGTAAACAACAACTCCCGATACTTCGTCAATGGCCAAAGCTCGTCGTCCACCATCAGTTCCAGTTTGTCGCAATGGTAGCGGATGGTATCGAAGTAGGGTTTCACTTTTTCGCAGTAGGCGACGGCACGTTTGTCGGCATGTTCGATGACGTTGGCCTTTTTGCGCTCCTCCGTCATGGCATCCACGCCAGATTTAATGGCGCCGATATGGCCGGAGATGTCCTTAATCAAATCAAGCTGCTCCGTGGCATATTTCAAGTAATCCTTTTCGAAGATGTCCTTCAAGCCCTTCACGTTTTCAATCAAGGTGTTCTGGTAGGCGATGGCCGTCGGGATGACGTGGTTGGTGGCAATGTCGCCGAGGATACGCCCTTCGATTTGCACCTTCTTGATGTACTCCTCCAGCTCAATTTCGTAGCGGGCCTCGATTTCCACCTGGTTCATCACGCCGTGGTCGGCGTATAGCTTGAAGGCCTGCTTGGAAATCTGTGCCTTCAATGCCTCCGGCGTGGTGGTGAAATTGCTCAGGCCCCGTTTCTTGGCCTCCTGCACCCAGTCGTCGGAGTAGCCGTCGCCCTCGAAGCGGATTTTCTTGCAGGCCTTGATATACTCCCGCAGCACGTTGAAAATGGCGTCGTCCTTCTTCATTTTTTTGTTCTCAATCAGGCCATCCACCTCGGCCTTGAACTCCCGCAATTGCTGCGAAACAATGGTGTTCAGCACCGTCATTGGCTTGGCGCAGTTGGCGGAACTGCCCACCGCCCGGAACTCAAACTTGTTGCCCGTAAAGGCAAACGGCGAGGTACGGTTGCGGTCGGTATTGTCCAGCAATACATCTGGGATTTTGCCCACTACGTTCAGCTTTAGCTCGGTCTTTTCTTCTGGCGAAAGGCTGCCATCGCTCACCCGCTCCAGTTCGTCCAGCACCGCTGACAATTGCTGACCAAGGAACACGGAAATGATGGCGGGCGGTGCCTCGTTGGCTCCCAAACGGTGGTCGTTGTTTGCGGAAGCGATAGAAGCCCGCAGCAGGTCGGCGTAGTCGTGCACGGCCTTTATTGTATTCACGAAGAAGGTAAGGAACTGCAGGTTCGTCTTCGGCGTCTTGCCGGGCGAGAGCAGGTTCACACCCGTGTCGGTGCTCATGCTCCAGTTGTTGTGCTTGCCGGAGCCGTTGATGCCCGCAAATGGTTTTTCGTGGAGCAGTACGGCAAAATTATGGCGGGCACCCACCTTGCTCATCACGTCCATCAAAAGGGAGTTGTGGTCAACGGCAAGGTTGGCCTCCTCGTACAGCGGAGCCAGCTCAAACTGGTTAGGTGCTACCTCGTTGTGGCGGGTCTTCACGGGGATGCCGAGGGCGATGCACTCGATTTCCAGTTCCCGCATATAGGCCAGCGCCCGGTCGGGAATGGAGCCGAAATAGTGGTCTTCCAACTGCTGGCCCTTCGCAGCACCGTGGCCGAGGAGCATACGGCCCGACAAGGTCAAATCGGGGCGGGAAGCAGCCAGTGCCGAGTCAATCAGGAAATACTCTTGTTCCCAGCCAAGGGTGCAGATGACCTTGTTCACGTTTTTGTCAAAATAGCGAGCCACCTCCGTTGCGGCGGCATCAATGGATTGCAAAGCACGAAGCAGCGGCGTCTTGTGGTCAAGCGCCTCGCCCGTGTAGCTGACGAAAACCGTCGGAATACAAAGCGTAGTGCCCATCACGAAGGCTGGGCTGGTAGGGTCCCAAGCGGTATAGCCCCTTGCCTCGAAAGTGTTGCGGATGCCGCCGCTGGGGAAACTCGATGCGTCCGGCTCCTGCTGCACCAACTGTCCACCGTCGAACTTGTCAATGGCCGTGCCATCGCCCACTGGCTCAAAGAAGGCGTCGTGCTTCTCGGCAGTAGCACCCGTGAGCGGCTGGAACCAGTGGGTGTAGTGCGTGGCGCCCTTGCTCATGGACCATGCCTTCATGCCAGAGGCCACTTGGTCGGCCACCTTGCGGTCAATTTTTTTACCGTGGTTGTTGGCGTCGAGCACAGCGTTGTATGCCTCTTTGGGCATATAGTGCTTTGCGGTGCTCAGGGTAAAGACGTTGGTTGCATACAGCTCCGACCGCCGAACGTTCGGCTCAACGACGTTGACGGGCTTGCGGTTTTGCGTCTCTTGGATTGCTTGAAAACGAATAGTAGCCATGATTGATGATTTCGATTTTGATGGTTTGTAAAATCGGGGCAAAGGTAGGTTTAAAAATGTTTTGCCCAAATTAAGTGGCTAAAAAATAGGGGGTCTATTGAAATTTTTATGCTTATTATCGGAAAGCCCCCTGTTTTGAAGCCTACCTTCTGGCTTTTCTTTGAAATGTGTTTTGTTTTGGTTAGACTGCGAAATAAATGCCTCCTATAAAAACCATTTACTGAGTGTCTTATTTAAATAGGCAATGTCTGGTCTGCGCCGCTTTTAAAGCGGCGCAGACCAGACAAACGGCCAACCGCCAACCGCCAACCGCCAATAGCCAATAGCCAATAGCCAACCGCCAATAATACATACCTTTGCAATAAAAATTACGCAATGAAAAAAGCAGCTTGGATTACCGTTGGCTTTCTGTTTTTCATCCTTGGCTTCACGGCCTTGGTCTTGAGCTTGGTAGGCGTCAAAATCAGCTTCCTGGTTTGGTTGGATTATCCCGGCCCGCTTTTCGGCTTCCTGATGCGGATATTGATGATAATCATCGGCATCGTGGTGGTGTATATGACGACGACGGATTGGCGGGAGAACGAGGAATGAGGTATGGAGGTATGAAGGTATGGAGGTATGTGGTGCGTGTAGCAGACCTCCATACCTTCATACCTACAACTGCAACTCCTCCAACGGCAACGAAATCCCCACCATCCAGCCTACTCCCTGGTATTTTCCTTTGTGAAATGAGGTAATGGCATCCACCCGGAACAGCCTGCCAAAGCCGATGCCATCGAGGCCGAGGGAGAACTCGGCATAGTCCTTTTCCTCTGTGGTATAGAGCAGGTTTGCTCCCGCAACGAGGTTCCAACCCAATTTTTTAAGGCCGGGAATGCGGTCGGTGAGCAGGCCCTTGAAGTCGTGCTCCCAATGCCCTTCGAACCACGAGCGGGCGGTGCTGTGCGCATAGTAGGGCAGCATCTTGAAGGCGTACAGGTAGTAGTCCTTGTTGCCAAAGCGAATCTCGTTGCCGAGGAAATGGCGGTAGTCCTGAAAGTACAGCTTGCGGTGGTTGATGAAACTACCCGCCTCCAATCGGAAACGCATCACGCCCGATTTACCCAGGGTGATGTCGTTTTTTGAAATGGCGATGGAAAGACGGTCGTAGTCCACATCGCTGCCGAGGGCGGCGATGCCCTTGCGGTAGTGCAGCCAGACATCTGGGAAATCGCTACCGAGGATGAACTTCCGGTCGGGGTAGTCCATGTACTTCTGGCCGGGCCGGAAACGCAGGCTGATGCCCGCCACGAGCGATTGGCTCCTGCTGAGTGCCTCGTCTGGCAAATGGTTATTGATGGGGGTGTTGGGTTTGAAATCCCGTTTATCCTTGTAAAAAAAGCTGTAATCCGTGTTGTTCTCCAGCGGTGAGCGGTCGGCGTATTGCAGCACACCAAAGGCGAGAATGCCGTTGGCAATCTCCTGTTGATAGTCGGCCTTCACGTATTTTTTATCGTAAAAACGGGCGTAGTTCCTTCGGTAAAAAGCCGTGAAGAGGGTATTGTAGAGCGTCGAAATCGGCTCCAGTTCGTTGAACTGCATTACCTCCTGCCCGCCCGACATCCGCAGTTGCGCAAACTTTTTTGGGTCAAAACGCCAAGTGAAATCGCCCGCTGCCCTTGTTTTTTGCTCCGCAAAGCCGTAGTTCACCCGCCCGCCAATGGCCAGCGTTTTGTTTTTGTTTTTGTCAAACGCCTTGCGATAGCTCAGTCCCAGGTTCAATTTGAGGCCCTGCACCAGGTTGTACTGCACGGTGTTCACGGGCGATTGCAGGGTGAGTGACTGCCGCTTCCACGAGTTTTGCCAAGTATAGCCAAAGAGCAGGTCGCCCCATTCCGGCTTGTTCTCCTTGCGGTCGAGGGAGTCCATGAACGGCTTCGACTCCCGAATGACCTGGATGCTGTCCTTTTTTACATAATCCACCGACTCCTCGGTGGTGAGCGGCACGGGGCGGGTCAGGTTCCAGTAGGACGTGTCCTTTTCGTTCGCCCCCTCGTTTACCTTCATCACTTCATTGTCGAAAAAATCCTTGGCGAGCTTGGGGTTCAGGTCGTAGTTGCGATAGATGGCCGTGAAGCTGCCCCCATATTTAAACCCAAAAAAGCCGCCACTGATGGAAAGGGTCTGTGAGAACATGCGCCAAACGGTGTTTTTAGTGAGGGGGTAACTTGAAGTTACCCCCTCACTTGAACTGCTGCCCAACGGAACAAAATTCTGCCGGATAAGAAACGTGTCAATCATGGGCACCTGCGCCGAGAGGCCCGTGGTGAAAAGGTCGGCGCTCTGAATGTTCCAAGTGTCATGGAGGATGTAGATAAAGCCCCGATAGACCGGATCGGCGAAGTTCTTGGGCAGCACGGCAATCTTGTTCACCAAACGGCCCGCCTCGTCCACGAAAGCGCCTTCGAGACGGTACTTGTAGTGGTTCATGGCATTGTCGGCAATGGGCGACACCATGTTGCGGCCAAACTGCGAGTAGTTCTTGTAAAAATTGATGTTGAAGTCTTGTGCGCTGTTGAAACTGAAGCCCTGGTTGTTGCCGCTCACCTTGCTCGATTCCATGACCTCCTTCTGCTGGTCCGGCTGCCGGAAGTAAAGCTTGGAAACCGACTCGGAGAGGTAAACGATGCCCTGCCCCGTGGTGTCAAGGTTGCCGTCGAGGTCGCCCACGTCTTGGCCGAGCAGTTTTTTGGGCGATTCCAGCACTTTCAGATTGCCCTTGATATACACCTCGCAGGTGAACTCCTCCACCTGTTTTTGATGAAAATCTCGCTTGTCAATGGCCTTCCGAATGATAGGGTAGGCGGGGTCTTCGGCATTGGCCTTTACCTCCACATTGACCAGCTCGATGGCCTCCTCCTGCATCACCACCGCCAAGCGCACGGGCTTGCCGTCCACCACCACCGTCTCTATGTGCTGTTTGTAGCCGATGTACTGGATCACCAACTGGTTGCTCA
>JANPLH010000570.1:0-3306 GCA_031426435.1 Saprospiraceae bacterium
GCGGCGTCGGCGCCGGGGGTGTAAGAGCCCACCGAGCCGCCGGGGATCTTCGTATTGTTCAAGTACGCCGATGCTGCCAAAGCGAACTTGCCTTGGCCTATCATTTTTTTGTCCCAAATCAATCCAAAATTTCAACCATCAAACAATTTTAAATCATTAATTTATGAAAGCATTCGTTTCAAAATTCTTTACCCTGGCGCTGTGCCTTTGGGGAGTGGTGGCTTCGGCTTCCAGTCACCGGGAAGCACCGCTAATTGCCAACGATCCGTTGGCTGACAACACGGACGTTTACGCATTCGTAAGCCCCGACAATCCGAACATGGTGACCATCATCGCCAACTACATCCCTGCGGAACTTCCGCACGGGGGGCCAAACTACCACACGTTTGGCGAGAACATCCGCTACGAAATCCACATTGACAACAACGCTGCTGTAGCTGGTGACGAGGTAACTTACCGCTTCACCTTTAGCCGGGTGAACGAAGACCCGACCACCTTCTTCAACATCCGCCTCGGCGCCCGCAACCTCCGTACCACCTACACTTGCGAGCGCAGCACCAACGGCGGCCAAACCTGGACGACCATCCTTTCTGGCGGCGAAGTGCCTCCGCCAAACATCGGCCCTCGCTCCATCAATGGCCCAGTTGGTTTGAACACCACCTACGACCAGTTGATTGCTGATGCCATTGAAACTGCTACCACAGGCGAAAAGATTTTCTGCGGCCCAGCCGACGATCCTTTCTTCGTTGACCTTGGCGGCGTGTTCGACCTTGGCAACCTGCCCCGCCAAAACGGTGCGCCACGGGACGGCCTCGGCGAGTACAACGTGCACAGCATTGCCATTCAGGTGCCGATTTCGACGCTTCGCAAAACAGGCGCCGCCGCCACGCCAGCCAATATCCTCGATGGCGATTATGTCATCGGTGTATGGGCAAGTGCCAGCCGCCGTACCATGCGCACCCTCAGCACCGTTGGCGACGAACCGAACGAGACCGGTAACTGGATACAGGTGAGCCGCCTTGGTATGCCTTTGACCAACGAAGTCGTAATCCCGATTGGCTACAAGGACTACTGGAACTCCCTGACACCTTACCAAGAACTGGCCGACACACAGTTGGACGAGTTTTTTTACAACCCAGAACTGGCGTTGTACATGGACAATTCGCTGTTCGGCAGTGCCGTTCCGGCAATGGCCAAGTTGCGCATCCAGCGCAATTCATTGGGCGCTTTTGACTTTGGTTATGGTAAAAATGGCCTGTTCAGCCTGAAAGGTTCTGCCGCTGTTGCAGGCACTGCATTGGACGATGCCATATTCGGCACACTGCTGCTGCCTGGCCCAGGAAAGGCCCGCTCGGTTGACCTTTGGCCAATCTTCCACACTGGCGTTCCGAACTTCCCACCATACCAATTGGCAACGGGCAAGAACGGCAACCCATTGGCCGCAGGCAAACCATTCATCAACAACTTCTTGCCAAACGGTGGCGACATGCTCCGCCTCAACATGGCCACTACTCCGACCCCTCGCAACAGTCCTGACTTTAGTCCGCTAGGCATCGTGAACGCTGCCGTGCTAGGCCTCACCAACCCCACCTACGCTGGCAACGCCAACCTTCAGTGGATCCCGAACATGGATGGTTTCCCCAATGGCCGCCGCTTGGAGGACGACGTGACGCTCATCGAACTGCAAGCAGTTTCAGGTGTGGCACTGGCCGCCATCGGCCTCTGGTATGATGACTACGTGCCCGGCGGCAGCCCCGTCACCCAAGACCTGCTCGACGTGTTGACCTACAACACAGGTGTTGGCAACAACGACAAAATCTTCAAAACCAGCTTCCCATACGTGGCTACACCTTGGGCTGGAACTGAAACAGGCGAGTAAGTTGGCAGTTGGCAGTTGGCAGTCGTATTCTGCTAAACTCGTCAACTCCAACAATTCAACAATTAAGCAATTCAACAATCTAAAAAAATGAAATCCATTATAAAATCATTTTACTTGCTGCTGGCAATGGGCTTATTTAGCCTGAGCGCCACGGCCTCCAGCCACCGGGAAGCGCCGCTCATCGCTGACGACCCGCAGGCTGACAACGTGGACGTTTACGCCTTCAGAAGCCCGGAGCGTCCGCAAAACATTGTGCTCATTGCCACCTACAACCCGATGCAATTGCCGCATGGTGGCCCTAACTACTACCAGTTCGGTGAGAACATTCGCTACGAAATCCACGTGGACAACAACGCCGCCATTCCCGGCGACGAAATCACGTACCGTTTCACCTTCAAAATCGTAAACCAAGACCCGACGACGTTCTTCAACATCCGTTTGGGCAAGCAGAACCTCTACACTACCTATACGATGGAGAAGAGCATCAACGGTGGCAACACTTGGGTGAAGGTTTTGGAAAACGTGCCTGTGCCGCCGCCGAACATCGGTGTTCGCAGCATAGAGTCGGGCGTGGGTTTGAACACGACTTACGACAAACTTTTCAAAAAAGCAGTTCGCCAAACCGCAACGGGTGAGCGTGCATTCGTAGGCCATGTGGACGACCCATTCTTCGTTGACCTCGGTGGCGTGTTCGACCTCGGCGACCTCCCACGCCAGAGCGGCGACCCACGGGACGGCCTTAAGTGCATGAACACCAGCGCCATTGCCATCGAAGTGCCGATTGCCTTCTTGCGCAAAGCTGGTACTCCGCAACAACCCGCCAACATTCTCGACGACCGTTTCGTGATTGGTGTTTGGGCAAGTGCCAGCCGCCAGCAAATACGCACCCTGACCCCAGCTGGTGTGAGCAATTCTGGCAACTGGGTACAAGTTAGCCGCCTCGGTATGCCGTTGACCAACGAAGCCGTGATTCCAATCGGTTACAAGGACTACTGGAATGCCCTGACGCCTTACCAGGAAATCGCCGATACGCAGTTGGATGGCTTCTTTTACAACCCAGAATTGGCACTTTACATGGACGATGCCCTCTTCGGTGGTGCGGTTCCCGCATTTTCCAAGCTGCGCATTCAGCGCAATTCCTTGGGTGCTTTTGACTTCGGCAATGGCAAAGACGGCTTATTCGCCCTGAAAGGCACGGCAGCCGTTGCAGGTACTGCACTCGATGATGCTGTTTTCGGGACGCTGCTACTGCCTGGCCCAGGAAAGCCACGCTCGGTTGACCTTTGGCCAATCTTCCATACCGGTGTGCCCAATGTGCGCCCCTACCAGTTGGCAACGGGCAAGAATGGCAACCCATTAGCCGCAGGCAAACCGTTCATCAACAACTTTTTGCCAAACGGCGGCGACATGCTCCGCCTGAACATGGC
>JANPLH010000571.1:0-1168 GCA_031426435.1 Saprospiraceae bacterium
CCCATTTTATTGGGTAGGCCGTTTGAATCGCTCTCCTGCCAGCCCAATAAATTGGGCGACCACAATCATGTACCAAAAACCATTTTCACCGTTATTGAATTAAAAAGCTTTGAAAATGAGTTACTACCGCCTTTTTCCCATCCTTTTATTGTTTCAGTTGTCTAATGTTTTGCTGGCTCAAACGGCTCCCAAGTCCGCCTTTTTCACCGAAATCTATTTCGACTTCGCCAAGCACGACCTGCGTCCCGCCGCTGATTCTTCGCTGGCGCAATTGGTCGCTTTCACCAAAGGCAAATCCGCTTTCACCATCCGCATCACCGCTCATACCGACTCCATTGGCTCGCTATCCAATAACCTGGCGCTCTCCAACCGCCGGGCGCAGTCCGTCAAGGATTTTTTGATGAAAAACGGCATCGCCGAAGACCTTGTGAGCTTTGCTTTTTTTGGGGAGAAAACCCCCGCCACTGCCAACACGACCGAGGAGGGCCGCCAACGCAACCGCCGGGCCACGGTGGAGGTGCTGCTTACCGTGCCGATGGTCACCATCGAAGGCCAAGTGACCGATGAAAAGACGGGGCTGCCGCTCGTCGCTGATGTCATCATACGCAGCAAGGACTTCGCCGACTCCCTGCGCACGGGCGAGGATGGGCGCTTCAAGGCCACCGTGCCTGCGGGTACGGTTGTGGGGGTGAATGCCTTCGCCAAATGCTATTTTATGAAGTCGGAAATGGTGAAGGCAGAGAAGAAAACCAAACAGGTAGCCCTGCCGCTCCGTCCAGCAAATGCAGGTGCCATCGCCGATATTGACAACCTTTATTTCGTGGGGAACGAGCCAATTTTATTGGAAAAGTCAAAGCCTGAACTGCCGAAAATCCTGCGTTTCATGCAGGCCAACCCCGACATGAAAATCGAGATAGCGGGGCATGTGAACCGGCCAAATGCGCCACCATGCAGCAAGACCAGTGCCGATTGGCTGCTCTCCGAAAACCGGGCGAAAGTGGTTTATAAGTTCTTGATTGAGAACGGAATACCCACCGAGCGCATCAGCTGGAAGGGCTATGGCAACCACGAAATGGTGCTGCCCAGGGCCATCAGTGAAGTGGACCAAGCCAAGATTAGGCGGGTGGAACTGCGGGTGCTGGAAGGGTGCGATTAGGGATGAGGTATG
>JANPLH010000572.1:0-32987 GCA_031426435.1 Saprospiraceae bacterium
CATTGGGAGCATTAAATGGCCTCCCCTGATACAAGCCTGCTATAATCACACTTTTACCAGTCTTCATATCGGTTTTGGTGACCCTCCGGCCACCAAAATCCGCTCCTTCACAAACAATTAAATCCCCATTTGCATCGAACATGAGTCCATTAGACATTCCGCTGGGTGAACGAAATACCTTGCATTCTCCTGTGAGCGGATTTAAACTCCAGATGATTCCGGCATTGCCGGGTATACCATTTGTAAAAGCAATATCAGAAAAGAATAAAAGTCCATCCGGCGACATCGTGGGTCCTTCTAAAAAGGTTTCTCCTCCGGAAAAAATTTCCTTCAATGTGGCATTCGTTGCCAAAATATTTGAGGTATCTGTACCTTGGGCACATACAGTTGATGTGTTTGAAGCCACGAAGGACAAGACTGCGAGAATGATTAATGCTTGTTTCATAAATTTTGATTTTTTCCCAAAGGTCGGGTGATGAATCGGGCGTGGCAATAGAACCTTTGTGTTATTCAGGCGGCAAAATCCATCCGCAGCCGTACCGTCGTTCCCTTCCCGTTTTCAAAAAAAACCTCGCCGCCCAGCGCCGCCATGCGTTGTGAAATATTGCGCAAACCATTGCCAGCCAACGAGTTGGGAGCAACATGCAAATCATGTAACAACGTTTCCGGCAGCCCCTTGCCGTCGTCCTGTACGGTGATTTCCATTTTATCCTTAGCCTGGATGGTGAGGCGCACGGTTCGGGCCTCGGCGTGTTTCACCACGTTGTGCAGACATTCCTTGATGGCTGACAGCAGGGAGCGGCGTTGTTCGCCACCGAGTTTCCGGCCCTCCAGCGTTCCTTCGGTTTCCATCACGAAGCGGAGGCCGTGCGTTTCGAGGTATTCGGCGGCGTAGCGGCGGAGGTAGGCCGTGAAGTTTTCGAGGGAGTCGTTGCGGGAGTTCATCACCCAAATGATGTCGGCCATTTTTTCCATTACCTGCGAGGCATGGGCGGCTATTTTGTCAATGCGGGCGGCATTTTCCGGGTCAGCCTCTTTTTCCTTGGCGGCAAGGCTGAGGAAGCGGATGGTGGTCAGCCCGGCGCCAAGATCGTCGTGCATCTCGGCAGCGATGCGGTCCCGTTCTTTGCGAAGCGACACTTCTTTTTCAAGTTGCAGGCGCTGGTTTTCCAATAAAATCTGCTGTTGACGCAGCCGGTTTTTTACAAAAAAATACACCATGCCGCCGAGCAATCCCATCATGGCCAGCTGGAACCACCACGTCTTCCACCAAGGGGTGCCCACGTGGATTTTCAGTTGAAAAACATTGTCCAGCCACTCGCCCCGGCTGTTGGTGGTTTTTATTTTAAACGTGTAATCCCCGCCATCAATATTGGTGAAGGAAGCCGCCCGGATGCCCGGTTCCGGGTACACCCATTCGGGGTTCACCCCTTCCAGTTGGTAGGCGAAGTGGATGCCCGCCGTGTTGTAGGTGGCCAGCGCCGAAAACCCGATGGAAAAGAAGTTCTCATTGGGCCGGAGCCGCAGCGGCTGTGCCGACAGGGGGCCACCTGGCAGGGCCATTGGTTTTTCAAACACCTTGACCCATGAGACGTAGGCCCGTGGCATTTCATCGGACCACTGAAGGCTGTCCAAATCCATCAGGCGAACGCCACCGTCCTCAAAAGCCACCAGCCTTCCCTCGCCGACGTGTGCCAATTCCTCGCCGTGCAGGAAATCGAAATACCGAAAAGTTTCCGCTTTGGGGTCAAATTCCGCCCAGCCTTCGCTGGAATTGAACCAAAGTTTTCCTCGGATGAAAAACGCTGCGCCAAATTTATCCTGACGGTAGGTGCCCGGCGGTTTGTATTGTTTGCGCAGCCCTTCATCTGGTTTTTCAATATCGAACCAGCCGAAGCCGCCATTACCGGAGGCCCACATTTTTTGCTGCCCATCCGACAAAAAATTCTGGTAACTGTCCAGGTGCACCACCCCTTGCTGATTGCATTTGAAATGCTGAAAACGGCTATCCTTTGGCGAAAAAATGCTGAAACCATTGCAGGTCTTGAGCCACAGCCTGCCTTTTGCATCGAAGGTTGGCGTCGAAACGCAATGAAAATCATCGGGCAAATGGCCGCCGATGGAGGTTTTTGAAAACGTGGTCATTTCCCAACCCTGCTGCCCCCGTTCCAGCTTCGGGGGTTTCAGCCAAAACAAATAGCCACTGTGCCCAGTGACGAAAAGGTCGCCGTTGGCAGCACAGGCAATATTTAGGTTGCCCGCATTTTGTGGGAATGTGAGGGGCAGTTTTTCAAAATGGTCGCTGCCAACCGGACAGAAGTAAATCAAACTGAATGCCCCATTGCCGATAAAATAACCGCCGGGGCCTTCTGCAAAAGCGCTTAACTGTAGCTTTTTACCCTCGTTGCCGGGCAATGCGTATCGCTGCCAACTGTGCTTGTCCACGTTCAGTGACCAAACTGTGCCATCGCTGCACACGCCCCTGAAGTAGATTTCCCGGTTTCGGCTATCGAATGGCATACCGGAAGTTTGTCCGCAAGGAAAGGAAGGTGGGTAATCGAATTTCTTCCCTTGGTTTTCCAGGTGATGGTATAATCCCAGTTCCGGTTGGTACTGCCAGTAATTACCGTCCCGGTCCTGAAAATTGGCACTGAACCCGGCCGCAGGGGGCGAGGTGAAACGCTCGTTTTCCACATCAAACATCGTCCCGCCGCCAGTCCCGTCCGTCCAGAGATTGCCCGATTGGTCAGCTGCGATGGACACAATTCGATGGATGCTGCCGCCATTCGCCTCTTTCCAAATACCGCCGGAACGCAGGAATTGGGTAAAACTTCCGGTGGTCGGGTCAAATTTCAACAGTCCGGCGTTCCAGGTGCCGATATAAACGTAGCCATTGGGATGGGCAAAATGGCAGGTCATGGAATTAGCCACCGTTAGCATTTTATCGTTTTCAGGATAAAATAGGAAGCGTTCGAGTTGTTTGGTTTTTTTGTCAAATCGCAGAAGCCCCCTGCGGGCGTTCATCCACAGAATGTTTTTGTAGTTAGGGTCTTGCGAAATGCCCAAGATGGTGTTGGCCATCCGTTCTGCCATCCCGGTGGCTTTTTCCCTTTCATTGAGGGGAAGGAAAAACGTCTCCAAGAGTTTACCCTCAGCGGATAGATGCGCAAATCCGTACCTGCCAAACTCCGCCCAAACTCCGCCCTGTCCGTCAGCTAAGACCACATGGGAGCCTTGTATTTCCCTGTCCTTTTCTTCGTAAAAATCCTTGGGGTGAAAATGCCGGCCAGTCCCTGTGCGCAGGTGGTAGCGCATCAGGCCGAGGTCGGTGCCGACCCAGACAAGTTGATTTTTGGGGTCGAGGCTGAGGTCATAGCAATTGTCGGTGCGTTTGGCCAGCGAGTCCGGGACGGGCAGGTTGATTTTCGTTGCCTGCACCCCATCGAACCTGAACAATCCCCGGTTGGTGGCCAACCAATAAAAACCATCCTCATCCTGCGCCATGTCCCGCACGGTGGCATCGAGGCCGTTGGCTGTGCCTAACTGGTCGGCGACTTTGGGAATGGTTTGTGAGGTAGCTGGGCAAGCCGCCAAGTATAGAATCCAATAAATAAAAGTGGCCTTGACTGTTTTCATTGGACTGATTTCATGTTGTTCAGGTACAAATAAACGAAACTCCATGGAATTGATAATCAGTGACTTGACTTATTATCAGCCAATCTTTTGTAATGTGCAGCATCGGTTGATACGAGATGCATCTGGGTGCGGGGGGTAAAGGGTGAAGTGGTAGTTTTAGCGTCCTCCTAAAGAATCAATTTGGCTGCGTCTGAATATTTCACACAAGGCAATATCTGAATTTCATAAACTTTCACTTGGTTTTCGTAACTTATCGCCCAGCTCCAATGCGTAGCTTGCACCCAAATTTGTATTCATCTTCAACCATCACCATCATGGCAACCTTCAACTTAAACATCAACGGAAAAAAGCAGCAAGTGGACGTTGACCCCGCCACCCCCATGCTCTGGGTGCTGCGTGACCACCTCAACCTCGTCGGCACCAAGTACGGCTGCGGCATTGCTCAGTGCGGCGCCTGCACCATCCACCTCGGCGATGCGGCCATGCGCTCCTGCGTCTTGCCTGTAGCACAAGTAGGCGAGCAGCCCATCACCACCATCGAAGGACTATCCGAAAACGGCGACCACCCCGTTCAAAAAGCATGGCTCGAACACGACGTGGCCCAATGCGGCTACTGCCAAGCTGGCCAAATCATGAACGCCACCGCCTTGCTGAAAGCAAATCCAAAGCCCTCCGATGCTGAAATCGAAGGGGCGATGAACGGGAATATTTGCAGGTGCGCAACGTATGTACGGATTAAGGCGGCGATTAAGACGGCGGCGGGTTAGAGAGGTGACATCTTTTTGCCTGCCCCACAGTTAGGTTTTGGCAGTTGTTTGAAAGGCAAAAAGGTGTCATCTCATAGGAGGCCTTTTTTGAGATGACACCTTTTTGCTATGAACAATCCTGCTAAATTTAAAGCGTAGAAGCAGCAAAAAGATGTCACCTCAAAACAATTCAACAATCAAACAATTCAGCAATGACAACGGTCAAATCATCAAATAGCAGACGTTCTTTTTTGAAAAACACCATCCTCGCCAGCGGCGGCCTCGTCATCGGCGTCAACTGGCTGACGGGCTGCAAGAACGCCTCCAGCGAGGCGGCGCTCACCATGCCCAAGGAATGGTTCAACTTCAACGCTTACCTGAAAATCGGGGAGAACGGCGTTGTGACCATCTTCACGCCCAACCCCGAGTTCGGGCAGAACGTGATGACCTCCATGCCCATGATTGTGGCCGAGGAACTCGACGTGGACTGGAAAAACGTCCTCGTGGAAATGGCGCCGCACGACCCCACGAAGTTCCCCGACGCCATTTTCGGGCAGTTCACTGGGGGCAGCCGGGGCATCATGTCCAAGTGGGAGCCGCTGCGCAAGGCGGGCGCTGCTGCCCGGCAGATGCTCAAAGAGGCAGCCGCCCAAGCTTGGCAGGTGCCAGCGGCGGAAATCACGACCTCGGCGGGCGTTTTGACCCATGTAAAAAGCGGCAAATCGGCGGGCTACGGCGAGATGGCTTCGGCTGCCGCCAAAATCCCCGTACCGGAGAAGCCGACGCTGAAAGAAATTAAGGATTTCAAGCTCATCAGCCAATCGCAGAAGAACGTGCGGGGCAAGGAAATCGTGACCGGGAAACCCATGTTTGGCTTGGACTACAAGGTTGATGGCATGCTCATCGCCATGATTGCGCAGCCGCCCGCCTTCGGCATGAAACTGAAAACTTTCGACGGTTCGGCGGCGAAAGCAATGCCGGGCATCAAGGACGTTTTTTCCATAAAAACCTATAACGATGGCTTTGAAAAAGCCATGTTCGACACCAACGCCTTCCCCGAACTGGTGGCCATCGTCGGCAATTCTACCTGGGAGGTGATGCAGGCAAAAAAAGCGCTGAAAGTCGAGTGGGAAGCCGCCCCCGCCACCTCCGACATTGTGGAATTCCGGGGCAACAAGCGAACCTTCAACTACCCCGCCGGACTGGAAAGCAGCGCCGACCACCATGCCAAAATGACGGCACTGGCCGCCAAGCCCGGTAAGGTCATGCGCAAGGACGGCGACCCGGAAGCGGCGTTCAAAAAGGCCGCAAAGGTCATCGAGCGGAGCTACTCCTGCCCGCACCTTGCCCACAACTGCATGGAGCCGATGAACTTCTTCGCTGATGTGAAAGGCGACAAGGTGAAAGTGGCTGGCCCGCTACAAGCCCCCGGCATCATCGAGCCGACGCTGGCGGCACGGATGGGCATCCCCATCGAGAACATCGAAATCGAAATGACCCGGATGGGCGGCGGTTTCGGGCGGCGGGCCTACTCGCACTATCTGGTGGAAGCGGCGCTCATTTCACAAAAAGTAAATGCCCCCGTCAAGCTGATGTACACCCGGGAGGACGACATGACCAACGGCATTTACCGCCCTGCCTACCATGCCGTTTACCGGGCAGCTTTGGATGAAAACAACAACCTGTTGGCCTTCCATGTAAAGGTGGGCGGCATCCCCGAGAGTCCGCTCCACGCCGACCGTTTCCCCGCAGGGGCAATTGACAACTACCTCGCCGAGGAATGGCAGTTGGACTCGAACATCACCATCGGGGCGTTCCGGGCACCGAGGTCGAACTTCATCGCCGGGGCCGAGCGGTCCTTCCTCGACGAACTGGCGGAGGCAATGGGCAAAGACCCCATCGAGTTCCGCTTGGAACTGCTGAAACGGGCCAAGGAAAATCCCGTCGGCGAAAAGAACGACTACGACGCTGCCCGCTATGCAGGCGTTTTGGAATTGGTTCGGGAGAAATCCGGCTGGGGAAAAACCGCTCCCGCTGCTGGCACGAGCCGTGGCGTTGCCGCCTATTTCTGCCACGCCAGCTATGCAGCGCACGTGCTGGATTTGACGATGGAAAACGGCAAACCCGTCGTTCAAAAAGTGACCTCCGCCATTGACTGCGGCATCGTGGTGAACCCCGACGCTGCCGCCAACATGACCGAGGGCGCCGTGACGGACGGCATCGGCAATGCGCTCTACGGCGAAATGACCTTCAAGGCTGGCGCAGCGGAAAAGACCAATTTCGACAAGTATCGCATAATACGCATGAGCGAAGCGCCGAAGGCGATTGATGTCCACTTCGTGAAAAACGAGATAGCCCCCACGGGCATGGGCGAGCCGCCGTTCCCGCCCATCTTCGGGGCACTGGCGAATGCACTTTACAAGGCAACAGGGAAGCGGGTGTATCGGCAGCCGTTTTTGGGGGAGAAGGCGGTGATGGGGTAGGTTTTCTCTGAGAAACGAAAGCCCCGGAAGGCTCACTTCCGGGGCTTTTCAATTATATCATCCGCCAGCGGGGAAGTTTGACACAGTTTGGTCAGCAAAACCTACAATGTTGTATTGTTGCACGAACATTTTAAAATCGTGACATGAACCATTCCATCCAAATCCGCCGCATCCAAGACGCAGTTGACCTCCAGCGATGTGCTTCCCTGCTCATGGAGGCATACAATGGGGAGCCTTGGCACGACCAATGGACCCCTGAAAAAGCATTGGAAAAACTTACTTGCTTCCACCAATCTCCCAAGTTTTATGGCTGGGTGGCTTTTGAGGGCGAATTGCTGATGGGTGGCTGCGTAGGCAACGTGGAGCCTTACTTTACCGGCGATTATTTTTACCTAAAAGAAATGTTCATCTCACCAGAAGCCCAACGGAAAGGCGTGGGAACGGCACTGTTTGAGGCAGTTAAACAACAGATGGCGGTGCTCGACATAAAGATGATGATACTCTTCACCTCCAATGAAGGCTTCCCTTTCGATTTTTGGAAAAAATCCGGTTTCGAGGAAATGCAGGGAATGCGCATGATGAGCTTTGGGTAAATGAATCCAGGGCCGAGCCGCCCTCCCTGCCCATCTTTGGAGCGCTGGCGAATGAGGCGGGGAAGCGGATTTATGGGCAGCCATTTTTTATAAAGAACTAAGGGAAGCCGAAATTGAACCACCTCCCCCCTCAAGCGTTTGCATGGCATCATTTTGAAAAACAGCAAACCATGCAAATAGAAATCTGGTCCGACGTGATGTGCCCTTTCTGCTATATCGGCAAGCGGCGGTTCGAGCGGGCGCTCGCGCAATTCGAGGGCAAGGACGCCGTCGAAATCACCTGGCGCAGCTTCCAGCTCGACCCCGATTTGGAGACCAACACCAGCCTCAGTGCTGTGCAATCATTGTCCGAAAAAAAGGGCTGGTCGGAGGCGCAGACCAAGCAGACGATGGGCCACGTGACCCAAATGGCGGCTGGGGAGGGGCTTACCTACCATTTGGAGAAGGCCGTGGTCGCCAATTCCTTTGATGCGCACCGCTTCACGCATTTTGCGAAGCAACATGGCAAACAACAGGAAGCGGAGGAGGCGCTTTTCCTTGCCTATTTTACTGAAGGGAAAAACATCGCTGACCACGCTGCGCTGGTCGAAATGGGCGCTGCCATCGGCCTCGACCCCGTGGCACTGCGGCAGGCGCTCGATTCGGATGCTTTTGCAGAGGAAGTGAGACAGGACCTCCTGCTGGCCCGACAATTTGGCATCAATGCCGTCCCGTTCTTTGTTTTCGACAGGAAATACGGCGTGTCCGGTGCACAAGAGGTGGGCGCTTTCTTGCAAACCATGCACAAGGCGCAGGAGGGTGCAGGTGCTTAACCGATTTGTACCACCACGTTCCCCTTTTTATGCCCGTTATCCACATACTCGTGCGCTTTGGCGATTTGCGCCAACGGGTATTTTTTGTCAATGACCGCTTTCAATTTGCCCGTTTCCAACCGCTTTTGCAGGAACCCAACTGCCTCCGCCGTTTCGGGGGCCACGCCAAAGACAACTTTCTTTTTGCTGGTCATGGCGGCCCAAGCACCACGCAGCATCTGGGGCATCATCGCTGCGCCGAGGAGCAGGGTGCCGCCACTTTTAAGTGCAGCGAGGCACTGGCCTACCGGGGCCTTGTTTACCGTTTCATAGACCACATCGTACTGCTCGCCGCCTGCGGCAAAATCGGCCTTGCTGTAGTCAATCACCTGGTCGGCACCGAGGGATTTGACCATCCCTGCATTGGCCGTGCTGCATACCGCCGTCACCGTTGCCCCAAAATGCTTGGCCAACTGGACCGCCGTGGTGCCGATGGCGCCAGAAGCCCCGTAAATCAAGACCTTTTGGCCCGGTTGGATATTGGCTTTTCGGAGAAAGTGCAAGGCCGTGGTGCCGCCAAATGGCACGGCGGCGGCTTCTTCGTGGCTGATGTTTGCGGGCTTGATGGCCAATGCCCCGGTTTCAGATAGGCATAGGTATTCGGCGTAAGCGCCAAAGGCCATTGCCGTGGCACCGAAGACCTGGTCGCCGACCTTGAACAGCGTCACGTCTTTGCCCACCGCCTCGATTTCACCCGAAAGCACACCACCCAAGATGGACTTTTTTGGTTTGAAAAGGCCAAAGAAAAACCGCACCGCAAAGGGGTCGGCCTTCCGCAGGCGGCAGTCGCCGGAGTTGACCGCCGAAGCATGGATTTTTATCAACACCTCGTTGTCCTTGGGACTGGGTTTTGCCACTTCCTGGATTTGAAGGACTTCCGGTGGCCCGTAATTCAGATACACTGCTGCTTTCATTGTCTTTGATTGTGTTGTTTAAAAATGATGCAGCAAAGATGTGGGGGCCGATGCCCGGCGTTCATTGACTTTAGTTAAGAACTGCGGAGGAGGATTTTCTACTGGGTAGAAAACGGCTATTGGTGTAGTGATTTATGATTTTGGGGTGCAGCTACCCAATGTCTTCAACTTAAGATTGAGCGAGATTTGATAGGACACAGATTTGAAGGATTTAATGGAATTACACAGATTTTATCAGTGGAAATCCATTAAATCCTTCAAATCTGTGTCCTATCAAACTAATATATCTCGCTAAGTTGATGACATTAGAGCAGCCACCAGTCACCAATCACTTCAACGTAATCCTTTTCCGAATCCGGCTCAACGACTCTGGCTTGATGCCGAGGTAGCTCGCCAATTGGTACTGCGGTACCCGGTCGAGGAGGTCGGGGCGGGTTTGCAGGAGGTTCAGGTAGCGTTCCTCTGGGCTGCTGAGGATATAGGAAGACAACAGGCCCTGGCTCTTGCCAAGCTCCTCTTCCACGGCCATGCGGCTGGCAGGTTCCAGTCTTGGGAATTTTTGGAAAAACAGCGCCTCGTCCTCCGCCGAGCCGATGGTCAATATCGAGTCTTCGACGCAGGACAGGTAGAACTTGGAGGCTTTTCGTTTGAAAGTGCCCTCGTAGGCCGTCACTGGCTGGCCCTCCGTAAAGAAATTGGTCGTCTTTTCCTCCCCATCCATGAGGTAATACTGCCGGATGCAGCCCTTCAAAACGAAATAGCACAGCCTGGAAACCTGCCCTTCTTTGACCAAATGCGCTCCTTTTTCAAACGATTTCACCTTGATGGTCTTGGCTATTTCCACCGCTTCTGCTTCGGCCAGTGGCATGAACTGCGAGATGTACTGGATGAGTTCCTGCACCGGGGAATTCGGGTGGAGCTTCTCTTTTACCGGGCTTTGCTGCGCTTTGACGGTGTTGGCTATCATCTGGTTGATTGTTTTGCCAAATGTACTTCCTTTTTTTGGGCAATGGTTTTGGCTTGCGCAAAAATTGCCTGTTTTCCTTGCGCTTAAATCCCCATCCTATACACCGCATTGTGCCCCGAACTGTCGCCCGGATAGGCAACGAACAGCAGGGTCTCGTTGTCCAGCCATTCGATTTTGCCCCAATTGTTGTCTTCGAAAACATCGGTGGTGCCCGTCAACTGGCGGTAAAAATCATTTTCCAGGTCATAGAGCCAAAGCTCTGACAGGCCAGAGCGGTCGCTGAAAAAGGCCATGCGCCTGCCGTCCGGCGAGATGGAAGGCCCCGTTTCGTCCCATTGCGACTGCACCACTGGCTCGATGGAACTCGTCAGGAGGTCAATGCGGAAAATGCCGTCCTGTTCCGGCGAACTGGAAAGGACGCCATAGTACAACGAATGGCCATCGGGCGACCAGCAGGGGCGCCCCAGGCCCATGTTGCCAGTGTACATGCCGTGCCCCAGGCCGTTGGTGAGTCTCGTCTTTTGGCTGCCATCAGCCTTTATTTTCCAAATATCGAACTCGTTTGGATGCCCCTCGTCGGAGGCGTATGCAATCCACTCGCCGTCCTTAGAGAAGGCGGGGTTGAGGTTGAACACCTGCCCAGCCGTCAGCCGGGTGATGAGGCCGCTGGCGATGTCGAGCAGCGCCAATTGCTGCGGTCGGTAGCCGACGGTGCCGACTTCATTCTGGTCGGTGCAGAACACCAACTTATCGCCCGTGGGCGACCAATCTGGGAACACCGCCTCCCGCTGTATCAGGCTGCTTTCGTGGGTGGCGAGGTCGTAGAAGAACAAGCTGGCCGCACCGTACATGCCGTTGTCCCAGGTATAGGCCGTGTTCACGTAGGCCAATCGGTCGTGGCTGGGGGAAATGGTTGCGGCCTCTATCGGGAAGCCTTGCGAGGTGGTGATGCGTACGGGGTTTTCCGCCGTTGCTGGCACCACCATGATGGTGTTTGATGAAAGGGTTTCCAGGCCGCCCTTTTTGGATTTCAGGTAGAAATAGTAGGGTGTTCCAGCGGTCAGGGTCGTGGCTGTGAACTGGTAGGTCTCGTCGTTCTGCAAATTGGCGAGCAGCTTGAAATCATCTGGGCCGCCGACGGATTGGTAAACTTCAAACTCGTCCGGTGTGGCGATGGTATATGGTCTGTACACAGCATCTCCCGGAAAGGCTTGGATTCGGATTTCGGCAGCATTCGCCGTGCGGGTGGCCCAGATATGCGGCGTATAAAGCCGGGTATCCCTATCTGTGCCGGGCATGGGGTCCTCCTGTGGTTCGCAGCCCATTAGAAGGGTGGCCAATAAGGCGATGAAGAGCGATTTTGTTTTCATGAAAGGATAGCTTTAGGTTTGGAAAAATGATTTCAAGGAAGAAAGACCGGGCAAGCACTTGAAAAGGTTGGTACGTCCTTCGACCGAGTTGTTCCGAACGCTCCATTTTGGTCATTGCTGTAGGCAAACCGCAATGCCCCGTTTTTCACATCGTTGAGGATGTTAAAGTAGGCGAGTACCACTGCTCATTGGTACACTGGCCCGCCGTTCAATCGTTTCCGACCCATCCCTTTCTCACCAAAACAATGGCCAGGCCCCAAATGCTGTAAACAGCGAAGAATGGGAGTATCCAATGGATGAGGTTAAGCATTAGCAGGACTGCTATGATGGCGAACTGGAAGCCAAGCATCAGGGAGGAGGAGAGCGAGAGAAACCATTTGGGGAACTCCCTTATTTCGATGGCTTTCCGGTCAAGGCGAAGCAGCAGTAAGTCGAAAGGGCCGTACATCAGCATGAAAAGTGTGTGCAATTGGTTTACAACCGCCTGTTCTTCATAGGGGAACGCCGTTGGAGCTTGGGATTCAAAGATACGACTGGTCATGTCCCCGTTCATTCGGTTGCGTTGTATGACGTAGTAGTAATTGCAAATGGCGCATTGGAATTGAAGGCCCAAAAATGCCAGCAGGGCCACAAGCCAAGTGGCTTGTGTGACAATGGCGAGCGTGAGGCAAATACCCGCATTTATCAGAAAATCAAAAATGGAATCGAGGTAGCGGCCCGTGTACGAGGGGTGGTTCTTTTGCCGTGCCATTTCACCGTCCGCTGCATCCAATATGTTCTTTAGCATCAAGAAACAGGCTGCCAATAGGTACTGGTGCATGAGGATGCACCCAATGGCCACCATGCCCGCTAGCAAAAAGGCAAAAGTAAGGTTGATGGACGTGACAGGGGTATTGGATAGCGCACGAACCAAAGCCCTGGCAATGGGTCTTCCATAATCGGAAATGTCAAGGAAGCGCTTGTTCGCAGGGAGTTTTGACATTGATTAACTTGGAGGGGTAAGTGGAATTTAGAAATTAGGAAATTGCATGGATAACCAACTCGTGGGGAAAGCATTTTTATGACTGATTTCATGGATATGATTTCCACAATTGCCATTGGTGAAGGGTAACAATTAGTTGTTCCAAACAGCGTACAGCAACACTTAACTCTTAGAATGAAAAAGAGTTGTCAGAGTATTGGGCAATGATATGGCAAGGCCAACGCTGGCTTCTAAACTATTGGCTGGGCGGCTCATGCTTAAAAGCAGCCATTGATGCACATTTCTGAACATTTCCAATGGGAGCGGCTCTAAAATCCTGTGGGAATAACCAATGTTTTATAGATGAATTAACTGACCAATTTGCCTATATCTACAAGTTGACAACCAGGCTTCTGCACAAGCTGCAAACTGTTAACTGCCTACTGTACCAGTGAGGAAGTTCAGGCTGTATTTGACCCATGCCGTTCGAACTTATTTACCTTTGGTCTTTATTAACTCTAAATCTTGCATTCAATGAAAAAATTGAAGTTTGTTGTTTGTGGCTTTGCCTGCCTCTTGGCCTTTGGTTGCCAAACTAAAAAGGCGCAGAATACTGCTGTTTCTGCGGCCTCAGGGCCATTTGAACTTAAAACCGAAAATGACTCGGTGAGCTTTGCCCTTGGGGTCTTGTTGGCCAATAGTTTAAAAGGTCAGGGATTTACCGATATTGACATCAAGGCCTGTTCCAAGGGCATGGAGGCTGTTCAGACGGGCAATGCGTTGGCCATGACCCCAGAAAACGCTGGTGCCTACGTCAACGACTATGTTGTAAAACGGGAAGCCATTAAGGGCCAGAACAATATAGCGGCAGGCAAAGATTTCCTAGCCAAAAATGCCCAGCGGCCGAGCGTGGTCAGCTTGCCCAGCGGCCTACAATACGAGGTGCTGAAAGCGGGCACCGGGCCTATCCCAACTGCTGAAAGCCAGGTCAAGGTTCACTACACAGGCACCCTGCTGGACGGAACTGTTTTCGATAGTTCTGTGGAAAGAGGTGAACCAATCGTAACACCTGTTACGGGCGTCATAGAAGGTTGGGTGGAGGCATTGCAGCTCATGCCGGTAGGCTCGAAATGGAAGGTGTATATCCCTTCCGAACTGGCCTATGGGGCACAAAGTGCAGGACCTTTAATTGGGCCTAATTCCACATTGATATTTGAGATGGAGCTATTGGAGATAGTGCCTTAGTGATGTGAAATAAAGTTGAGGTAGTTTATGCATCATTGGCACAGGGCACCTGCTGGTGCAACGGCTTCCTGCCAAAGCAATGAATGATAGCGGGGTTATGCATTGAATTATTGTTTGTTTTGTAAATTGGCCCCCGTTCATTCACCTTTCACCTTTAACTTTAATCATTATGGCTTATTTGGAAATTTTGATTGCTGCGATTGCGGCATTTTTACTGGGATTTGCTTGGTACACCTTCTTGTTTGGCAAGGCTTGGCAAGCTGAAACTGGCATCACCGATGACCAGGCAAAATCAGGGGCTGCTTTGACACATGGCCTTGCTTTTGTAATGATGGCCGTCCTCGCTTTTGCTGTCAACTTTGTGGTTAGTTTGCACGAAGTTGCCGAGCAGACTTTTGCGCATGGCGCTTTTCATGGGTTGCTTTCGGCAGTTACAGTTGGGCTCCCTGCTGTCGCAATCAACTACCTCTATCAGAAAAAATCGTTGAAATTATTTTTGATTGATGGCGGGTATTTGGTTGCCTTTATGGCATTGATGGGCGGCGTTTTGGGTGCATTGAAATTATAAGGAGTGGACAAAGCAACAACCCTAAAAAAGGCAGCTTGAAGCAATTCAAGCTGCCTTTTTCGTTGGGATTCATATCGCCCAGAGGTCATTTGGCCACGCATTCCTTTACCCGTATCAGCACTTCCGAGAAGCCGAAAGTGATTTTGTTCAGGGTCGTTATTTCGGCTCCGAGATTGAGCCTTTTCTCTTTTTGGTATTCGCTAAAGGTGGCAGAAAGGGTGCGCAGTTCTGCCTGTAGCTGTTCGTCATCTTGCTCAAAAAAGGCGATGGTGTCTTCCAGTGCTTTTTCAACCTCGCCTTCTTCGATGAGCTTTTCCACGGTATCCAAAAAAGGAATCACCTTACTGGCTGGCAGTTTAATGGTGTAGTCATTGGTTGTGGCTGGGGCTTCAGCTACAGTAGGGGCGGCCATGGGCATAGCGTAAGGCACGGCCACGGGAGTGGGTGATGGATGTGGAGTTGCCCGCTGCTTTTTAACAAACCAGAATACAAGGCCAGCCAACGGTATTGCCAGCAGCCAGTACCAAGGGAAGGCGGTTGTTTCGGCATTGCTTGGTGTTCCATGGGATTGCTGGCTGGCGTTTACGACGACTTCCACGTCTTTGTCGAGGGCGACAATATTGGTTTTCAATATTTCCCCTGACACATTGCTTTTGGTGACGATTTCTACGATGAGTTTCACTCGGTGGGTACCGGCTATCCGGGGGGTGATGTCCCAAATCCAGGTCGTGCCATTGGGTAGTATAGCCTGTCTTATGTCGCTTAGGTTTTTAAGGTCAAAAGCATTGGGGTTCTGGGCTTCTATCCGAACGGCCATTTCGCTGGAGATGTCTATTGACTCCACGATGGTTTTCGTGGCAGCGCCAGCAGCTGTGCCGGTTTTCAAGCTATCCAAGTCACCGGGCACAATGGTCAGCTTGAAAGTGAAAGGCTTGTCAACAAAGAGTTTTGGGATGGAATCGTACTTGATATGCCCCCGCTGTATGCTCAACAGGTTTTGGTTGGCTTTGTCGGCAAGCGATGTGGAGGCGCCGAGATTGTCACTTGGCTTTGCAGTGATTGTCTTTGGAGCAGTTAAGTTGGATGGCGGAACTTTTCCTGACCCAGTGTTATTTTTGGGAGGGGGAATGGGGTTGTGTAAGCCTGACCCATTACTTGGTTTATCTCTTTTTATGCCCGAGGGTTCTTGGACTTCACCAGCATTTCCTCCACTTTCCTCCTCCATAGGTTCTGCACCCGCTGCTGCTTCTTCTTCAGGCACTAATTCGAGCGGTTCGTCTATAGTGGACTTAGGCGGTTCCTCCAAATTGTTGTGGAGCAACGCTTTGTCTTGTTGCGACTGTTTCATGGATCGGCAAGAAAACAACAACAAAAATATTGAGAGCAGTAGCGAAGTATAGTGAATGGGCTTGTATAGCAACTGGGGTAGTAGCTTGTTCTGCATGTTCGTTGATTTAGCTAAATATTGGACAAATTTAGCAATCAATGCGAAATCCTTGCAAACAAATTTGAGTATTGTACCGAACCATCGTTGGCGGGGTTTTTACCAGTTGTCGCAGTGATTTTCTTTCAAAACAACTAGGGCGACCCAATTGCCTCCCGCCAATTTTAAAGCCACCTCCACCCTTTTAGGGAAGTTGAAGCAGCTAAAGACTTCCTTCATTTCGCCAAATTGCATTTGTAAACAATAGGAATTCGGAAAAATATTTCAAACTATGTGAAACCAATCGGTTTCCTTTTTTATGTTTGCAACCGTTTGGTTACGCAAGCAAATTCCAGCAACATGAGAAGAGACGTTTTTCAAGCCATCGCCGACCCCACCCGCCGGGAAATCATCGGCCTGTTGGCGCAGAACCCCCTGAACATTAACACGGTGGCCGACCGCTTTCCAACGAGCCGGGCCGCCATTTCCAAGCACCTGAAGATCCTGACAGAGTGCGGGCTAATCATTGTGCAACAGCAGGGTAGGGAGCGCATTTGCGAAGCACAGCCCGAAAAACTGCGGGAAGTGTCGGACTGGGTGGAGCAGTACCGCCAGTTTTGGAACGAAAAACTCGATTCGCTGGAGCGGTACTTGGCCGAGATTCAACAAGATAAAAAATAGTAAACATGGAAAAAGCTGAAAATCCGCTCGTCGTCGAGCGCACCTACAACGCCCCGCCGGAGCGCATCTGGCAAGCCCTCACTGACCCCGAGCAGATGAAAAAATGGTACTTCGACCTGCCGGGCTTCCAGGCAGCGGTAGGCTATCAATTTCAGTTCGAGGGAGGGCCGCCAGAGAAGAGATACCTGCACCTTTGCGAAGTAAAAGCCGCCGTTCCGAACCAAAAAATCGCCTACTCTTGGCGCTATGACGGCTATCCCGGCGACACGCTCGTGACCTTCGAGCTATTCGCCGAAGGCGGCAAAACAAGGGTAAGGCTGACCCACAGCGGATTGGAAAGCTTTGCGGTAGCCAACAACCCCGATTTCGATGCCAAGAACTTCGAGATGGGCTGGACGGGCTTCCTCGGCACCTCGCTGGCGGATTTCATCGATCATCAACCGCAATTAGTGCTTACCCGCAGCTTGGACGCCCCCCGTGACCTCGTCTTCAAAGTCTGGACCCAGCCGCAGCACCTCGCCCAATGGTGGGGCCCAGCTGGGATGGACATCGAAGTGCTCCGATTCGACCTGCAGCCAGGGGGCATTTTCCACTACGCCATGCGCCTGCCGAACGGGACGGCCATGTACGGTAGAATGTAGTACCGGGAAATCGCTGCGCCGGAGCGCATCGTCTGGGTCAACTCCTTTGCCGATGAGGTGGGCAACATTATCCGTCCTCCGTTTGCCGAACAGTTCCCGCTGGAAATTTTCAACGTGCTGACCTTGGAGGAAGACGGCGGGAAGACCACGCTCCATTTGCGGGGCTGTCCCGTCAACGCAACGCAAACCGAGGTCGAATTTTACCAAGGCATGTTTGCAAGCATGGAAAAAGGTTTTGGTGGCACGTTCGAGCAGTTGGCGGCGTACTTGAAATCTAAACCTACACTCTAATCACAATAAAATTGAATCAATGTTTACAGTCGAACAAATTAAGGCAGCCCATTCCAAGGTGAAAAGCGGGGCAGACTTTCCGAAGTATATCCAGGAAATTGCACAGTTGGGCGTGATAGCCTTTGAAACTTGGGTAATTGATGGCCACACCGAATACTTTGGCAAAAACAACTATCGAACTAAATCCGAACCGATCTACGCTAATTTGTTGGTTACGGCTAAAAGCGATAAAGAGAAATTCATCCAGTCGTTAAAAATCCACCAGAAAGGCGAAACCGACTATTTCACCTTCTGCCAACACTGTGCGGAAAATGGCATCGAAAAATGGTTTGTCAGCCTCGAAGAGATGTCTTGTACCTATTATGACCGGGCTGGTGGAGAAGTGCTGGTAGAGGCAATTCCGGGCTAAATGGTAATCTCATTATTTTTAAGGAGTTTCCATCTAAAATTACACTTGGCCGCCCCATTCGCTATCGTGTCGCTTCGCACCAGTTCCAGCCCAGCCAGCGAGGAGGTAAGCTTGTCCACTTCGCAGAGTATGCCAACATACTTGGCTGCTCCATGCTTATGGAAGAGCTTGCAGATGCCGCATTCCAGCACATCAATGCCGTAGCCAAGGCCAAAAGTCTCGGCGGGGTCGGTGAGTATCTTGACCCGAAAGCCATCGGGGTGGCCCAGTTTGGTTGTTTTCTTCTCCATGAAACGGACGAGCAACTTGCCCAAAGGCGAGCCTATCAACTTCACGGGCAGCCGCTTGAGCCAAGCCTGAAAGCCGTTCTTCGGGCGCACGTATGCATGGGTGATTTCGAGGCAGATGCTTCGGATTTGCTCAAAGCCTTCGTCCTGCTGCTCCAAGACTTGAATCGTGGCGAGAAAATAAGCGGTGAAATCGAGTCGCCTGTCTATTGGATTGGAGGAGGTTTTTGCAAAAACAACTTCGGGGGCAATGACATTGTATTGAGCTTCTATGCTGGCGCAAAGCTGTTCACCCTCTGCTGGGTAGTGCTGCCGGATGGCTTGGTGGAAATATTTCTTGTAGTTCACTTCTTCTTTTTGCTCGACTTTGCCTTGGGGGTGGAATAGGGTTTCGTTCATCCCTCACTCCTCATCCCTGTTTTCAGTCCATCGCCCGATTGAGGAACGCATCGAACGGTTGCAGCGCCTTGAAAACTGCTGCGCAATGCTTCAGGAAACCATCTGACAGTACCTGCTCGTCGGTGCATTTATGGGAGCCAAGGAAGCTCTTGTGCTTCAGCAATTCGATGGCTGGGTGGTCGGCGGCATAGTCCTTAGGCGTGGTCTTCAGCTTTTCGCCGTCCATTTCCCCAAAATACTTTTTGAAGTCCTTGCCGTTCAGGATACTGTTGAACTCTGCCGTGCTATAGGCAATTTCTTGCCGGATGGCTTTCAACCAGGCTGCCTCCGGAAAGTAGGCTCCCCCCGCCAGCATCGTTTCGCCTGGTTCGAGGTGGAGGTAATAGCCCGCCTTGGTATGAATTTCGGATTTCTTTGGGGCGGCGGTCACATGCGCTCCAAAATGGGTCTTGTAAGGCGATTTGTCCTTGGAAAATCGCACGTCCCGGTAAATGCGGAACACGCAGTCCTTGGCGGTATAGTGCGAGATGGTAGGGTCGAATTTCTGCAACTCCCCGATCAGCGCATCCACGAATTGGTGGAATTCCTTATTGGCTGCCTCATAGCGGGGCTTGTTGGCGGTGAACCATTCCCGGTCGTTGTGGGCCTTCAGGTCGGAGAGGAATTGCAGGTTAGGGTGGGAGATGCTGGCCATGTGTTTGTCAGGTGATTTGTGATGAAAAATTCGGTGGAATATCAAAGGCAAATATTGCTAAAAATTGGCAAGAAAGGGTTAATTGGTAGAGTTCTTTATGCAGTTTATTTTTTACGAAAAAATGTTTTATTTTAGGATAAACAAGCAAGCTTGGTAATTAACGCTCAAATAAGCTCCCCGCTTGCCCATCCATCATCTTCGCACTTCACTTTTTCAGTCGTTTTTTTGGGGGGGTACGCATGGTACCCACACCTTCCTGCGAATTTGGCCCTTCATGCCACACTACTGGACATTTTTCACGCAACGCCGCAACGCATGCAAAGATTAATAAGCAATTCATTGAAAATCAATACGTTGCGAGTGTGTCGGCGTTGCGTGAAATAAAAATGTCCAGCAGCGTGCCTTCACGCCTGCAAACTCGTAAATGCCATTTAATAGATAGAAATGGCCATGCTCTTACAATGGTTCATAAGGTTACTGGTTTCAGGGGAGTACCTGCTGAAAACAATTTTGCATAGGTTGAATTGCGATAGAATCCATTTTAAAAATGTTATTCATTTTCAATTGAGCATGAAATCTTGGTGAAACCTGAAACCTTCAAGAACCATTGTATTATGTTCCATATTTTTGAAAAGTCGTAATTTTTTTAAACATAAAATGGGTAAATTTATTTTAAAGGGTATTATGCTAAAACCTTGCATTTTGATCGTGGAAGACGATGCCCAAATCGCATCCTTGCTAAACCAAGCACTAAAAGAAGCTGGTTATGAAACATTTGTGGCTTTCGACGGTGAAATGGCAACCCGCATCATCGAAGAGGTACAGCCCCGGTTGGTCATCACCGACCTGATGATGCCGATAATGGATGGGTGGCAGCTCTGCAAGCACATCCGGGACAAAAAAATCAACGTTCCGATATTGATGCTAACTGCCCTTGGCGGCCCTGAGGACGTCGTGCTGGGCTTGGACACAGGCGCCGACGACTATCTGGCGAAACCATATCGTGTTTCCGAGTTGCTGGCAAGGGTGAGGGCGCTGCTTCGCCGGGGCGGAGATGCCGATGCAATCTTGACAAGCTCAATTGCGGGCCTCACATTAAACCACGCCAGCAAACAAGTTTCAATAAATGGGGAGCCAGTCACGCTGACTGCAACCGAGTTTCGCTTGTTGGAGTACCTGCTACTGCACAAGGGTATAGTAAAAAACCGCATGGAAATCTTGGAGCATGTATGGGGCATGCACTTCGACCCCGGCACCAATGTAGTGGATGTTTATATCAACTATCTGCGCAATAAAATTGATAAGCCTTTTGGGAAAAAGCTCATTCATACTTATATTGGTCTGGGCTTTATCCTCAAGGAATAACCACCCGCAATGAAAGCGCCACCACTGACCATACGCCAGCGCCTGACGCTGGTCATCTCCTTTTCAGCGCTGCTTATCCTAGTGCTGGAGGGTTTGTATATTTATGACTATTCTGTCAAATTTTACGAATCGGAATTTCGGGAGCGGCTCGAAGAACGACTTTTCCTAGCTGACTCCCTGCTTACCACAGACAGTTTGCACCCCTTCACAGCCATCAGTAAAATACCCCCCGGCTACTTGCCTGACGAGAAAATTATTTACCTCTCCAAACAGGGGCATTCACTCTCCCCTATCAATGACAATTCCCTTCCAGAAGCACTGGACACCACAAGGTTCCATAGTAATTTCACTTACTTTGAGCATATCGGGCAACGCGACTTCTGCATCCGGCACGACCCTGAAACCCATGAAACCCTTGTCGTTTCTGCCGTTGACCGCTACGGGTACACCAAAATCCAAAACCTGCGCAATGCTATACTCAGCGGCATTGGGATTGGTGTTGTTTTGCTCAGCCTTGTTTCTTGGTTTTGGGTGAAAAGAATGCTCCAGCCCATTGCCGACAAAATCAAAAAAGCCCGCTCAATTGGAGCAAGAAGCCTCAACCTGCGGCTCGATGTAAAGAACGAGTACGACGAATTGGGGCAGATGGGGCTTGCATTCAACGAGATGCTCGACCGCATTGAAAACGCTTTCATCTCCCAACAGCAATTCATTCGCAATGCTTCCCATGAGATGAGCACCCCACTAACCGCCATTACCGCCGAAGCCGACCTTGCTTTGCTCAAAGAAAGGGAGTCCGAGCAATACAGAAAGTCTTTGGTGAACATCCGGCAACGCGCTGAAAACCTCAGCCAACTAACACACAAGCTCTTGGCTATGTCCCGGTTGGAATCCGACCGCCTTTTGCCACAGCCCTGCGCTGCCGACGAGGTGCTTTTGTCGGCGGTGAAGACCATAAAAACCACTTACCCGGAGGATGGACAACACATTAGTGTAAACATCGAAGCCCCTTCGGCCTTGAATTTACAGGTTCTTTGCGACCCGGCGATATTGGAAACCGCGTACCTCAATCTCATTGACAATGCCGTGAAATACGGCAACCATAAAGCGGTGCTGGTGAGGCTGTTCAACGAGCAAAGCATGGTTTGCCTTGAAGTGATAGACAAAGGCGATGGCATATCGGAGCAAGACATGGAGCACTTGTTCAAGCCTTTTTACCGTAGCATCCGCCACCATGGACAGAGCGGGAGCGGCATTGGCCTGTCCCTGGTAAAGAGCATTGCGGAGAAATATGGTGGCGAGGTTCGGATATGGTCACAGGTCGGGGTGGGCAGCAGGGTACAGTTTGACCTGCCCGCCATGTTTTTTTGAAAAAATAAACTAAAAACCAAAGTTCTAATACCGTTCTTAATCTGTTCTTATGCCATTCTATAATTGGCAGCTCACCTTTGCCCTAAAAAAAAATGAGACAGATTATGTGCAACCTACCATCCAAACTTCAGCTTTTTACTATCGCTTTCGCAATGCTCCTCCTGTCGAGTTGTGCGACCGTCATGCCTGACCAAGTCGGCGTCAAGCGAACCTTTGGCAGGATACAAGACAACGTGCGGCAGCCCGGTGCTGTGGGCTACAATCCATTCACTACCCGCGTCGTCCGTGTGCCCATCCGTACGATGAACCTGGCTATTGTGGAAAACCTCCCATCAAGGGAAGGCTTGACCATACGGTCCGAAAATTCCATCCTGTACCGGATACAGCCCAAGTCTGTGCCGCAGATTTTAAGGGAGACCGGCATGGATTACGAAGAAATGCTGATACTCCCAGTCTTTCGTTCTGCTGCCTCCGACATCTGCTCAAAGTACGATGCCAAAGACATGCACAGTGCGAAACGGGCGGAAATCGAGAATGAAATCAAGAACCGGCTTATTGAAGTTTGCGGTCCAAAAGGTTTTGTTATCGAGTCAGTACTGATGAAAAGCATCACACTGCCAGCAGGGCTTTCTAAGTCCATCGAGGCAAAATTGGAGGCAGAACAGGATGCCCTGCGGATGCAGTTTGTGCTGGACCGACAGCGGCAGGAGGCACAGCGGCAGATTATTGATGCGGAAGGGGCAAAGGAAATCGCACGGATACAGGCAGAGGGCCAAAAGAACGCCGCCATCATCCAATCGGAGGCAAGGGCAAAGAGCAACGAGCTGGAAGCCGAAGGGATGAAAAGGGCCAACGAACTCGTTAACCAGAGCCTAACGACCAACGTGCTTAAATTAAAACAAATAGAGGCATTCCAGATGCTCTCGACCTCTCCGAACACGAAGACTATCATTACCGATGGGAAATCGCCGCTCATGAACGTGTTCGGCGGTGAAGGCAACTGAAAGGCATAGCGTGTATCATGGGGTATGAAAATGCGGTGCCGTGAAGGATGCTATCAGCAAAAACAAGCGGACAAGCCGAACACCGTTTTAAAAAGTAGGCAAAAAAAAGCATATAAAATAATGAATAATAAAATGATTTTCGGACTGCTTTTAGTAACAGGCTTGGCAACCTCTTGCGAACAAGCAACCCAGCAAGCAAAAGAAGAGGTAAGCAAAGTGGTTTCTCAAACAAACGAAAGTGTGCAAAAAGTGATTGATGATTTAGGGTTGGTCTATGTTGAGGAAGGTGCTCAAACCATTATTACCTATGATGAAGTAAACGCAGCACAACAGGCTTGGTGCGATGCATTGGTAAAAATTGGAAAATTGAAAGAAGAAGGTGGCGATTACAAAGCATTTGCAACGCAAGTCCTATCCGAGGCTTACAATTACGACAATGGAAAGGTCTTTTTCAAACCAACATTGGCCTTTGGCGACCAAACTTTTAGAAACGACAAAAAGGGTGCATTGGCATACTTTGTAGGGGGCGACCCTGACTACCCCAATGACAAAGGCTTTGCGCTTACACCTTGGGTAAAGGCTCGATATGACAATGCGGGAAAAGAAAACGAAGGCATTCAAATATATGGTTCAGTTGCCATTACAATGGGCAATGTCTGGGTAACAGGAAAAGATGGGAAAGAAGTAATGGTGGACAAAACTTGGGTGTACAAAAAAGGGAAAGACGGAAAACTTAAAATTATAGTTCATAAATCTGCGCTGCCATTCGCACCGCCTTCAAAATAAACATTTCAGGGTTGGGCTTTTGCCCAACCCTGATTTCAAACTAAAGTGAAATCGATACTCACCCAATATAAAAAAGGGGAAAATCAAAATCATACCAGCGTATTATAAGCTGGAAACAGGACAAGTCGATTTGCTTTAAACCAGTTCTTAACCAAATTTAGTGTTCAAAAGCCATTTGGCTTGCTGCCGTATCAACTTTTTGGGGTTTTAGGGTCGTACGGCAGCTTTTTGGCTTCACCTGGTTTAGCTTTATAGTCAATCTCTTTTTTAACATAGAGACTGGCAAAAGTTCACCTCAAAATAGTGCTAAATGAAATCCACGACCTATGAAATTCTCACGCCTATTAACTACATGCACCCTGTAAAAACCATATACTGCCCAACCTGTAGCGAAGCCTTGCCCCATCTACCAGTTTTGTACCCTATAAACGAAGAATCTGTTCTCATGGAATCCTCCATGAGCATATCGGCGCTTCATGACCCCGGCAACGCCGATTCCTCCAAAGTTTACCCCTATGTCGAACTGGGCAATCATCCCGAAAACACGACACGAACCCCAAAGCAGCCTGAATGGCTAAATTTCCTCGATTTCTTGAGGGGATGGTGATTAAGACGAGCCTGCCGCTTCAGGGATGACCCCTCCGACTGTAGGGAGCAGGAGGGGGCGAGTTTGGCGAAATGTCACCGAAACCATACCAATCGGCGCTGATAGCTTCAACTTTTCGTGACGCATGATGAGCTGTTCGGCGCAAGCGAAATGGATAACGAAATCTTAAAACAAAATGGAATTACTACCAACAGGAATTATTCAATTCAATCAAGAAAAGTTAAACAATGTTGAAAATTTTGTGAAGTCAATCTATAGGCTAATTATTTATAGCCGGTATCATTTAGATGATGACCTTTTAGATATTTATTTAGAAGGCGTAAACGACCTTAAAGAGCTTTTAAGCATCAAGAATGCTCAAATGGAAGCTCAAAACGAGGAGGAAGCCAAGGAGTATTTGAAAAATCTAAGAATAACGCTTGATTTTGTCATTGAAGAAATAATCCTGCACCATAATTTTGAAAAAGAAGTGCAATTGTTTCAGCTACTTCGCCTGGTGTCCCCAGAGACCAATGCCATACACCCCAATCGTTACAGGCAAACACTTGTGCAGATAGGGGCATATATTTGTCCAGAACCAGCAGTGGTTCCGCAATTGGTTTCGGAACTATTTTTTAGGATGCAATCCATCCCAAACCCAATAATAAGGGCTATATATTTTCATCACGAATTTATCAGAATACACCCTTTTGTTGATGGGAATGGGCGAGTGGCAAGAATTGCAAAAAACTGGATGTTGATGTATGATTTGTATCCTCCCATTTTCATAAACGATGCTCCTCAAAAAAAAGAATACATTACTACGCTTGGAAACAGTTTTAGGGAGCTTGCCAAACAGCCGACTACATGGAATGATTACACGGGACAGTTTTTTGAACAAGAACTTGACCGATTATTGACAAATATCTCCTTGCTTTATGAAAGTGTAGATATAATTGGCAAAGAAAGAGCGAAAAAACAAAGAAAGAGCGAAATTCAATAAAAATTGAAATAGCACATAGAGACGGTTTTAAAACCTGTGGTGAGTTGGAAAACAGTTTCTCAGGTCAAATTGTTAGGCATAATCTTATATCACAAGGACTCCTGTTTCGCATGAAATCATTTTTTTTAATCCTTTCTGCTTTTCTGCTATCAGCAAATTATTCTTTTTCCCAAAATTTTGATTTAGGAACTTGGAATGTCTTAAATATAAAATACAATGTCAGCGAAAAATGGAGTTTGTTCGGTGAAGCGCAAGTACGTTCATTAAAGTTTTATAAAAACTTCCATTACTACGAGTACAAAGGTGGTGTAACCTATAAAATTCATAAAAATGTTGCTTTCACAATGGGCGCAGGAAGCTACCAAACCTATAAAGAAGGAGGTAATTTTGTTTTGCCAAAGAACAATGATGAATTTAGAATTTGGCCTCAAATTATTTTATTTCAATCAGTTGGAAGCCTAAAAATAGAACAACGATACAGGTCGGAGCTGAGATTCACAATCAATGGTTACCGCAATCGGTTCAGGTATAGGGTTGGATTGTCCTATCCATTTGGCAAAGAAGAAAATGGTTATAAACCTTTTCAAATCAACGCAAGCAATGAAATCTTTTTCACCGATAAAGAGCCATACTTTGAAAGAAACAGGTTGTTGTTTTCCTTAAATATCAAACCTTCAAAAGCAACAACTTTACAAATTGGATATTTACATCAATTTGACTATAAAATAAACGACGAGACAGGTCGAGGCTTTTTTCAAATAGGTTATTTTATCGAATTATCCCGAATGGATTTCTTAAAAACCACCATTGATACTGATATAAATGACAATTAAGCACATGTACAGAATTTGTTAATAGTGATGAAAAAGCAACTGTTAAGCCAAGTAAGCAAATTCTGCAAATGCGCTCAAAGGGCTGCTTTAGAAGTCAGAATTCATTGTCCCATCTGTTTCAATCTTCCCATCCTTCTCCCTGATGCTGCCTTTTAAAAACAAGGTAAAATCAGGTTTTAGTGCTTTGCCATAATATTTTTCAAAACCAGCTTTGTACTTGCTGAACAAAGCACCGGAGGCGTTTTTGCCGTCCACGTTCAAGCCTTTTTCGTCAAAAATGACACGTGCCTTGCCGTTGAGGGAGGAGATGAGGCCGTCGTTTTTCAGTTCACGGAAGAACCAGTTCATCATTTGCTGGTGCTGTTCGCCCATTTTCTCGCCATACTCGCCCATTATTTCGCCCAGCTTGCCCATCTCCTCGCCGAGGACGTTCATCTTTTCACCGAGTTCTTCCATCTTTTGTTGGGCGCTTTTGGACTGGCCTTCGCTGTCTTCCAGTTCTTTGCCGTATTTCTCCATTTCCTGCCCATAGCTTTCCATGACTGTTCCGAGTTTTTCCATTTCCTCGCCCAAGTTTTCCATTTTTGAATCGAGTGCAGCCAAGGTCAAGTCGTCGGTGGAAGGATTTTGCGAAGCCACCATAAATGGCAAAGTGAGCATTGCCAAGAGGCAATAAAAAATCGTTTTTTTCATGATTTTAAACATTTTGGTAATTGAATGATAATTTTAGAATTTTCCTCAATGACCCAACAAAGCCTGATTGGTTGCTTTGCTCAAACCATCTTTTCAATCCAATTTTCCAATTTCCCCAATTTCCCACTACCCCCCCTGCAAATCATAAATCTTCCGGATCTTCTCAATCTCCTTGCCCATGTCTAAATTCAGGTCTTTCAAATAGCCGTTGTGCAGGTCATAGACCCAACCATGCACGGTCGGATATCCTTCGGCGTAGTAGCGTTGCTGCACGGAGGCGACCTTCACCACGTTGATGCACTGCTCCAGCACGTTCAGTTCCACGAGGCGGTCGTAGCGTTGTTCCGTGTCGGGGATGGCGTCCAGCTCATCCTGGTGGATGCGGTACACGTCCCGGATATTGCGCAGCCAAGGGTTCATCAAACCTAAGTCTTTGGGAAGCATGGCTGCCCGAACGCCGCCGCAGCCATAGTGCCCGCAAACGATGATGTACTTGACCTGCAAGTGCACAACGGCATAATGGATGACAGACTGTACGTTCAGGTCCGTGTTTACCACCAGGTTGGCGATGTTGCGGTGCACGAACACGTCGCCTGGCTCCAAGCCCATGATTTCATTGGCGGGCACCCGGCTGTCGGCGCAACCAATGTAAAGGAATTCGGGGCGCTGGTCCTTGGCCAGTTTTTCAAAAAAATCGGCATCGTGGGCAAGCTTTGACGCTACCCATTTCTTGTTGTTTTCAAATACTTGTTTGTAGGTATCCATTGATTCATTGTTTCATTGCTTCATGGTTTCATTGCTTCATGGTTTCATGGCTGCATTGTTTCATTGTTTCGTTGCTTTATTGCTGCATTGTTGTCGTGATACGGGCAACCATGAAACCATGAAACAATGCAACCATGAAACCATGAAACAATGCAACCATGAAACCATGAAACAATGCAACCATGAACCTAATCACATCAGTATCCCATTCTCCGGCAGTACCCTTGACGGCAGTTCGGTTTCGCCGAGCATTTCCCGAAGGTCTATTTCGATGTTGCGACAGAGCGCCGTCATGGGCACATCGTTGATGAAGTTCTCGAAGGGGTCTTCGCTGTTGTCGCCAACGAGTTCCATCGTCATGAAAATCCAGGAAATAAGGGTGCTGAACGGCACCACGAGCCAGTCGTAGCCTTCACCCATTTTGTGGAACTCGCCCACCAGCGACAAGGGCAGCAGCAGGATGAAAATCCAACAGAAAATCTTGCTGAAATACGAATACTGGCGGGGCAACGGCGTGTTCTTGATGCGCTCGCAACGGCCCTGCTCGGCATAGAAATCCTTGAGGCTGGCCATCAGGTCAATGAGGCGAAAGTCATCAAGGGCCCCTTTTTGTTCCATCAAAAACTGGAGGTCTTCGCCCTGCCGCCGCAGGAGTTGGGCCGGTAGGTTTTGCACACAGATAAGTTCTTCGTAATCTTTTTCACTCAAAAACGGCTTCACGTCAGTCTCCCAATGTTTCCGTTCAGGGCTGGAGGTTTGGTATCGGCGCACGGCTCCCAAATAATTCGGGCTATGAGTAGAGGGCCTGCGCAGGTGCAGCCGCAGCGCATTTATCCAAGCCAAATGCCTATAAATCAGGCGCTTGTGAATTTCTTGAAGCTCGCCGCTGCTCAGGTTGGTGTTTTTGTGGAAATTGGAGACGTAGCTCAACACCTGATTGCCCCAAGTCCGGCTGCCATTCACGATGCCGCCCCAAATTGTGCGGGCCTCCCACAAGCGGTCGTAGCTCTGGTTGTTCTTGAACCCGAGGTAAAACGCCACCGCCACGCCGATGGTGCCCAATGGCGCAAAGGGGATGGAGACGTTGATGTTGTGGTCGTGCAGCCAGTGGTGCAGCAGCACCCAGAGGCTGCTCCAGGCGATGAAAGCCAGCAGGTACTTCCAAGCGAAGCTAAGGATGATTTTCCAATGGATGTTGCGGTGTATGTACATTTTGAAGTTGGCAGTTTGACAGTTGGCAGTGGGCAGTCAGTTCGACAGTTGTTTGGTCAAGGCAGTGGTTTAATTCGAGTTTGCAGTTCGACAGTTTGCAGTTGGCAGTCAATTCGGCAGATGTTTGGTCAGGGCAGTGGTTTAATTCGAGTTTGCAGTTCGACAGTTGGCAGTCAAGACCGTGCAAGCAGCCCCTGACTGCAAACTGCCAACTGCCAAACTGCCAACTCCAAGCCTGACTGCCAACTGCCAACTACTCACAAGGTACTTTCACGAAAGGCTTCCAACTCAGCTTTGAAGCGTCCTTGATTTTCAGGAGGCCGCCCTCGCCCTCCACGAGTTCACCTTCGCCTTTGGCAATTTGGTCGCCGAAGCGTTTAAACACCATTTCCTCCTGTTGGTTCGAGCCTTCGATGGTATAGTCGTAGGTGCATTTGAGCAGGTCGCCCTCTTGTTTGCCCGTAAGGGTGCCGCTTGCGCCGTGCTGTTCGAACGGCTGCCATTCGTAGGAGCCAGTCACTGTGCCATCGGTGGCGATGGTAAGGTTCAACTTGGTGCTGTCCTTGCCGCTGGCAACAAGCAGGTAGCAAAGCGTTTCAGGCCCAGTAGGCTCCTTGGCAGCCGGTTCAGCGATGGTCGTGGAATCAACAGCGGTCGTGGTTTCGGTGGTATCGGAAGGGCCATTGTTTTGGCAGGAACCGAGCGCCAGCATGCAAGCGGCAAGGATAAATAGGTTTTTCATGTTGAATTACGTTGATTTAAAAAAGGTTGGAAAAGCGCACACGGCGCCCGGCAAAGATAATAGCGCCCGGAAAAAAAACGGGTACCTTTCTCAAAAAAGTGAGCAGGGTGGGAGTTTGTCATTGCCGTAGGCAAACTGCGACGGCACGGTTTGCGCCTTGGTATGCGCCACGGTACTCGCCGCTTTGTCATTGCCGTAGGCAAACTGCGACGTCACGGTCCTCGCCTCGGTCCTCGCCACGGTGTGCGCCTCGGTAGTCGCCCCGTTTGTCATTGCCGTAGGCAAACTGCGGCGTCACAGTGTGCGCCCCATTGAGACTTCCCTCGAGACGTCGCAGTTTGCCTGTGGCAATGACAAACATGGCGCACACCGAGACGTCGCAGTTTGCCTACGGCAATGACAACCGATGCGTAAACGGAGTGTGGGCGTGAGGCGGATTAAGGCATTTACTATTCCCCTTTTTCCTGCTCTTCTTTACCAAGCATTTCCAGCAACTCAGCACTTGGCGGCCACATACCGCAAATGTCCTCATTCAAGAAACGCCAGGTGGGGTTTATCTCTGCTATCAAAGCCGTTTTTTGTTCCCTTGTCATTTCTTTAATTAGTTTCTCATGCCCAATGGCATTATAAACATATTGATGCCATTCAAACCAGACAAGGTTGAAACAATAGTACTTGCCTGCGAAACTGTCATTATTCCCCCTATTTTGATAATGTTCTACTAATCGGCGGGTCAAGTTGTTGGTCATTCCAGCGTATAGCGTTGATTTCCTTGGATTGGTGGTGAGGTACACCCAGAAGTTGAAAGTTTTCGCCATAGAAGTTCGTTTTAGTTGTTTTGTTTTACTGCTTTGTCTCTAACGAAGATAAAATGCAACTTCAAAAAAAAGGTGTTTTTGATTTTTTTATTCAAAACAGCAGGCCAATTCCATTAATTTAGGTGTGCGCCACGGTACTCGCCTCGTTGTCATTGCCGCAGGCAAACTGCGACGTCTCAGTGTGCGCCACGGTACTCGCCGCTTTGTCATTGCCGCAGGCAAACTGCGGCGTCACGGTGTGCGCCATGCTTGTCATTGCCGCAGGCAAACTGCGACGTCTCGGTGTGCGCCATGTTTGTCATTGCCGCAGGCAAACCGCAACGTCATGTGTGTTGTCTCGACGTGGCTTCCCTCGTGACGTTGCGGTTTGCCTACGGCAATGACAAACAAAAAAAAGGTCGGAGCGGTACGCAACCACCCCGACCTTTCGTCGCTATGTAAGCCGGAACCCTAGTTCCGGCGAAACCCCCTCCGAAACTGGGGTTTCGGAGTACGAAGCCTGTGGGCTTATACGGCCACCCCGTTTGTCGAATTTGCTGTTATACTGCTTGTGGCCGTGCCATTGTTGGCCGTATCCACCCCCTTTAGCGACTCGTTGAGCATTGAATTCAACGTGGAAACAGGGGCGGCTACCACGGGTGCAGGCACCACGGGTGCAGGCGACAGCGCCACGTTCAACCGGCGGGTGACGCCTGGCTTTACCACCACTTTTTGTTCAAAAGGCACAGTGCCATCAGCCGTGAAACGTAGCGTGTATTCCCCGCCAGCGATTTTGATTTCGAAGCGGCCTTCCTTGTTGGTCGTGGCAGACTTGCCCTCCACGCCCAGTACCTCCACCTGTACGTCCATGATGGGCTTGGCCTGTTTTGGGTTTTCGGCACCTGCCCATACCGTGCGGCCACTGATGCCGGCACTGTGGCCGCCCCGTACCTCGGCCACCAGGGAGTCGGTCGTGAAAAGCTTGCGCTTGTCGGGGTCGTACTTGAAAAGGGTCTCGCTGCCAAGCTTCAGCATCGGGTTCAGTTCCTTTTTGATGCGCTCGATGCCTTCGGAAACGGCCTGTGTGCCAGCCTTGGCCGCTTTGCGCTTGGCCAGGGTCTCGTTCCAAACCGTGCCAAAAGCATTGCTTACCGACTCAAATTTGCCCTCAAAAGCCTCATTGATGGCACCTGCCTTCAGCAGCGTGACCGCATTGGCCTTCAGGTAGTTCTTGCCGGTGGTAGTGAAATCGGATACGGCGGCCCAGTTCGATGGTGAGGCGGCGGAGAGCTCGGTTAGGCCGGCCATTTCCCGCTGCACCTTGGCCACCTCGGCAGGGTCATTGCGGTAGGCATAGTCAATGGCAAGTCCAAGGGCCAGTGCTGCTTGCGTCACGTCCTGGCGGCGGGCAGTCAGCGCCTGCCTCACCTCCTTCGACATGGAACTTCTCGTCCGGTTGTTCGGCAGCTCCTTGGTACTGTTAATATAAGCCAGCTCGCCATCTATAAATTCATTGGTAAAAAAGGGCCGCTCTGCCGCAAAATCGGCAATATTATCACGGCAATAGCCCCAGGCCAGCAGTGCATACTGCCAGAAGTATTTGAGGGCGCAGGGAATAGCGGGAATGACTTTTTTGGTGCTTTTAGGAGCGGCAGCAGTTGCGGCTTCTGGTGCGGCAGCGGTTTTTTTCGCCATGGCAAAAAACGGGTTTTTACGTAGGTCACCGCTTTGCAATCCGGTCAACATTCCTCCAGTATGCAGGGTCGGCACCTAGTCTGTTGTGGAAAATATGGTTTAAATAATTTAAACAGTGGTTAAAACACATGTTTAAATATTAATATACATGTATTATGCCAAATATCTGCCCAGTCAGGCTTTGTCACAAAAAAAATACGGCCAGCAGGCCAATGGCGGCACAGCACGGCCTACCGCCATAGGCCCAAAACCCGCCGCCAGCACCCGACACTGGCAGCCCGGAAATGGGCAAAGCCGTCCATGCCGTTGTGGAGGGCCATCGTGCCGTCGTCATAGCCCGTCATGCCGTCATTGAAGGCCGTCATGCCGTCATTAAAGCCGTCCATGCCGTCATTAAAGGTCGTCGTGCCGTTATTAAAGGTCGTCATGCCGTCATTGAAGCCGTCCATGCCGTCATTGAAGGTCGTCGTGCCATCATTGAAGCCGTCCATGCCGTTATTAAAGGTCGTCATGCCGTCATTGAAGCCGTCCATGCCGTCGTTGAAGCCCAAGATTAGAAGGCCATTGCCTGCCATGCCGAGGGCGTAGACGGAGAATCCGTTGTGTGGGCTGGGCAAGGAGGAGGGAGTGCCAAAGACTTACCAATTTTCAAAAACTTGGTAAGGCTTAGCTTAAATCCAAGCATACCCAAAAATCCTCATGGGTTGCTTGTTTTCTGGAACAATTCCCTACCTTGCGGCGGCACAAAACAACCAAGTAATGAGACCCGCAAAGCTCCCATTCATCGCAGCACAAGACCTGTCAGGTTTCCAAAACCTGACAGGTCTGGCATGCAACTACCCACCCGCCCCATGAGCCTCTTCCAGAAATCCGTACTGAAAAAGCAACTGCAATCGCTCGACAAAACTACCGTCGAAGCGGCGTGGGAGCGTTACGCCGCCCATTTTCTGGATATTGCGAAGCAGGAAAACATCCG
>JANPLH010000573.1:0-2217 GCA_031426435.1 Saprospiraceae bacterium
AACCACATCACCTTGCCGGGAAACTTTGCCGCTATTTTTTCCAATATTGTCGTTTTCCCAACCTGCCGGGGCCCTATAAGCAGCACGGCTTTACTGGGTTCGAGGTGGTGCTCTATGATTGGCAATAAAACTCTTTCTATCCACATGGCTGTTTAATTTATTCAGCCAAAATTAAGATTTTCCAGACTATAATCCGAAATTATCATAATAATCTCGGATTATAGTCTGGAAAATTAGGAATTCCCGACCCATCAAACCGCCACGCACCCCCTGAAATACCCCGGCGCAAACTCCCAACCCGTGACGTTTTTCATGAAAAACTTCGACGAGGTAAAATGCTCGACGGTCATGCCCCTCGTTTTGTCAAAGAAGAATTTCAGCGGCTCGGAAAGCCCAGTTTCGGCGGACAGGTAATTGAATACCTCGGCCTGTTTGTCAGCAGCCAGCGCCCCGAAATCAGTTTTGTATTGCTTCGCAACATGCGCCTGCAACTCCGTCAGCCCCAACATGTATTTTTGGATGTCCTCCGGCGAATGGCAGTCGTTCAGCACCGTCAACGTGAAATCGGCGGTCGTTTCAGGTGTGGTCACGCCCGTCTTTGCCTTTGGCAACAGCGCTTCGGTGAACTGTTCGAGCAGTTTCCGCTGCTTTTTATCAAGCGGGATGTTTACGTAAATAGGCAATTTGTCGGCCTCCGGTTGGCAGCCCGGCAGCAGCGCCGCTCCCGACGTGAGGAGGACCAGGTTTCTAATGGCTTGGCGTCGTTTCATGTTTTAAGAATTTGAGGGTAAAAATAGCTTTATGTTTCATTTTTTCACCAACCAACCGTTTTCGTCAGCTGCTGCAACCAAGTTATGTAGGAACTTGGCTGGGTAGCACAAGTTTTGACATGTTTTACTTTTTGGTAGCTGTGGGGACGATACTAATAGTTCGCTTTAATGGTTCTCAAAAGCTTGCTTTCAAAGATTGCATCGGGAGAAATTACAGTTTCGTTCATTGGTATTTTATCGCCATAACGCTCCTTCATCTTTTCCTTTACGACTTCATTGTTGAGGTCAAAGTCTTTTAACTGTTGAAGTCTGCCTATTTCTATTCCAGTTGCCCGTTGGTAATTTTTCCAAATCAATTCAGAGCAGTAAATGTTATCGTCACTCCATTCAAACGTTAGGTCATAATCTTTACCGATGAATGAGTTGCCCACTTCTTTCATTTTATTCAATACTGCTGGAGTAAGTATTTGGTCAGCATTTTCAAGTCGTTTGATAATATATTTACCTCCTTTTCCTCTATTAATCCATTCATCAAGCGGCGTATTTTTAACAGGTTGAACCGCTTCAAATATCATATAATTGTTGCCTTCCTTATAAATTAACCCACAATGAGAATATTTAGAATGGGTTGCAAGTTGTATCGCATTGCTTTGCCCAGAAAGCGATGTTTGAAAAATAATATCCCCGTTTTTTATTGCTTCCCTGCTGGCAATTTGGGTTGCCTCCTGTTCAATACTGGCTGATTGATATGTTGAGCCGTCAAGCTTTCTTTTAGAATAAAGCCCAATTAATACAAGCCCTAAAAGGGCGGGAATAAGCATTCCTTTTTTCATTTTCAGCTGTTATTTTTCATGCTTTGTTGTATTGGTGGGAAGCAACTAAAAGTCACTTCGCTCCTCAAATGACCACCCGCTTCCCTTCCCGTACTGACCTTTGTATCGCCTCCACCACCCGAATGTCCCGCAGCCCCTCTTCGCCCGGTACCAGTACGCCCGTGCCGTTCAGGATGGCGAGTGCGTCGTTGTCCATCTGCGTCGCCTGTTCGTTTTCGATGTAGTGGTTGATTGCTTCGCCCCGGCTGTTCATGCCCCTCACGCCGCTGTAGGCTTGGAAGGGTTGCAGGCGGTACCAGCCATCGGCGGCGGTCACTTCCAGCGTGTTGACGTTCATGGCGAAGGTGGTCATGCAGTTGGCGAGTGCCCCACCGGGGAATTCCAGTTGGAACAGCGTCGTCTCATCGCCGTTCGGGAAGCGGGCGGGGTCGGCGGTGCGGTCTTGCGCCAGCACGGCCATCGGCTCTTCCCCGACAGCGTACCGGGCGGCGTTCAGCGAGTACACGCCCATGTCGTACAGGGCACTGCCGCCCTTGCTGCGCTGCATTTTCCAGTTGTCGGCAGCGTTGCGCCAGCCCGCCCGGAAGCCAGCGGAGGCCGTCACGAACTTCACT
>JANPLH010000574.1:0-5236 GCA_031426435.1 Saprospiraceae bacterium
ACTATGAGATTCCTCGGCAAAGAGGCGCCAAGGAACTATAACCCAAACAGGCACAAGATAGGCCGTTGGTGTCGTGGCACGATATGTCGTGCTCAGCTATTTTTTGAAAATATAAACGGGTTGTAAATATAGATGGGTAGTGTATGGGCGAGCGCCGCCACATGCAAGGACGGCGCTCCTATCTCCCATCAGTATGGGCATCCTTGCCCATAGATTGTGAGGTTGTAACAATTGGGGATGGCCTCGGCGAGGCACTCGTTGGGCGTGAACTTGATGGTTCCTACCCAGTAGTTGTATTCGGGTTGGACAGACCAGGTGTAGGTTGGTACTGGGCAGAGGTGCTCCACGGTTTTCCACCGGAAACCGGAATTGCAGAGCTGCCAAGTGGAGCGGATGGTGATGATGCCGAGTTCGGGCGTCCAGCTCGTTTGCGTTCCGAGGTTGAAACATTCGTCCCAGAGGCCGGTCCAGTAAACGTCCTGGTTGTCGTCAATGCAGAGGTTGACGCTGAACTTGGTGGCCTCCGGGCAATACTCGGTAGGCGGCTGGTCGGGTTCGGCTGTACAGGAATGGAAGGTGATGGCGGCTGCGGCAATAGCGGCCAAAGCGAGAAATCGTAGCATGCGCTATCGGTAGGTTGGTGATGGTATGCTGGATTTCGGATGTAAAGATGCTAAGAATTGAAATATTATGCTACTATTTGAGGCAATAGGCGATGCAAGCTGTCGAGAATGGTGGTGATTTGCTGAGGTGGGATTGGGGAGGTGGGAAGGCTGCGGGGGACTTTGGAGTAGATTTATGGTATTTCCAGAAATATGGGAAGTAAGGCTGTACCAATAGTCTCGAAAGGAGGCATCAACTTGTTGAATTGAGCGGCAATTCTTGTTTGTTCAATTCCGAGGCTACTTCATTAAAGAAAAGCTCGACATCCAACCCCCAGTCTTTGACAACCTGCCTGGCAGTTTGGGTATAATTGGCAGCGGCTGGCAAAATCTCTAGAAAAGGCAAAGTAGCCTGAATCGTTTCTTTAACCAATGCTAATGATTTTTCCTTATTTGGGATACTTTCCAAATAGAAAACACTCATGTTTACAGTCGTCATTGCTACATCTGGCAGATGGGCTTTGGGGTTGACGTCGGCCAGTTCCTTTCTGATTTTCAGTGCTTCCTCATAGGCCGCTTCGGCTTTTGGGAACTCACTTTTTCCATTGTACAAAACCGCCAAGTTGTTCAGTACTGCCGCCAGATTCGGCAGGTAGGTTTGTGGGTTTAAGGCGGCCAATTCCCGGTAGATTTTCAGGGCTTCTTTATAAGCGGCTCCGGATTTTTTGAAATCATTTTTAGCACTGTACAAACCCGCTAAATTGTTCAGAGTGGTAGCCACATATGGCAAGTAAGTTTGTTTGTTGACTACAGCTAATTCACGAGATATTTTCAGGGCTTTCCCGTTGGCAACTTTTGCCTTGCGGAACTCATTTTCGGACTTATACAAAATAGAAAGGTTATTCAGGGTAGCCAGCGCCCATGCGCCTGATTGCGAAGGCTGACAGGCTGGAAGCGTCAAAGACTTTGGTAAGCTCGACAATTGTTTTGGCACGGTCGAATGCTGGCGTCAGATAAAATCCACGTTCCAATCCTTCAAGGTTTTTTCTTGCCATCTCAGCATCGGCAAACCCGTTCAAAGCATTGGGTCTTTCCTTGAGGTAGTCATTGAGCCGGGTGGTTTGAAACTCAAATTCAGGGTTGATTTCCAGGAAGCGGACGGCTTCTTCCAAACCCGTCGCAGGTGCTTGCTTCAACTGGTGAACAAGTGTGGCGGTCGGAAAAATAACCTCCATCACCCTGGGCAAATAGGCGGCGAACCGCTCGATGCGCTCGTCGGCTTCCTTTCCCAAAAAATCAGGCGCACCGATTGGCTTTCCGTTCACGTCTTTTTTCAAAAGCGTTTTCCAGGTTTCCCTGTCCAATCGAACCAAGTCTTTGAACTCCCGGAACTCCCCGCCTCGTCTCCTCATTCGCAACAATTCAGAAATCAAAGGCTCGTGGTTGAGCGCAACGGTGGCTACTTTAAGGGAATGTTGCAGGTCGTCAATCTCCTCGTCGTTAAAATCGGGTGAACGCCGCAGGTTTTTCCAGTATTCCTCTGTCGTTCCTTTGTGTTCCAAAAATGATTGGAGCACTTTTTCTTTCCTGCCGTCCCTGATTCCGGCAGACTCAAGCAGTGTTCCGAAGTTTGCCTTCTCCGGTTCGGGTTCCCTAAGTGACAGCCGGATGATTTGGGCTTTCAATTCTTTAAGGATTTGGGGAATTAGTTCTTCAATATGTTTCCCGATGATATTCTCCCCGATAGCCGTTTCCAAAGCCTGTTGCAAGATGTCCGAAGATTGAGAAACCAGCGACACCAAAGCCACCGGCATTTTTTGACGGAGCAAGCCGTACAGCGCTTCCTGGTTGATTTGGGTCTCTTTCCAAAGCCGCTCGCTGACGACAAAAAAGGCGGCGTGTTCCGCATTGAGTTCGGGGTAATTGCAAGCCAACAACTCGATATCCTGGGCGCTGAGGTCGGAAGCGCCGATGCCTTCCTTTCGCAATATCGGCAGCAGCATTTCCTTCAGTTTCCTGTATTCGGAAGCACCACGGAATGCCCCGCCGACGGTCAGGTCAGCCGATTCCTTGGGTTTCGCATTGCAGATAACCGGGTAAGTCGCCAATTCCTTTCCGTTACCGTCAATAGCTTTCACTACCAAGTTAAAGGGTTTTGCCTCCGGACGGTACTCAATTGCATATTCACCTTTGGGATTGGTGATGTCACGGTCAAGCAAAACTTCTTTATTGCCAAGTTTTTTCTGATAGGCAACCACCGCAATCCCTGCCAAAGGCTCTCCATCCGGCTGCCGGACTTGCCCAACGACTATGTATTTTTCAGCAGGTTGTTCTGATGAAACCACGACATTCACCACCGCCTCCATCCCCACTCCCTGCTGCAAATCAGAAGTCCCCACCAGCGCACCCCCTGCTGCCGGGTCGTACACCCGCACCTGCAATTCCGGCTGCTGCTCTTTGGTTTTCAGGTAGCCCGTGCGGTAGCAGATGTCGTAGCTGCCACCGGAGGCGGAGGTCGTTTCGCCGAGCAGGGTTTCCGTTCCCTTGCCTACGTCGAGCAGGACGACCCGCAGCCCGTCCCGCCCAATGCCCTCGCCTTCGAAGACCCGACCATGCACCCGGTAGATGCCCGTAGCGGGCGGCAGGTACAGGCGCAACGCCTCCTCGCCTGCGTCCACCGTCCAAAACAGGAGGTGTTCCCCCTGGCTCGTATCCACCAGCAGCTTTTCCCCATCGAAGACCTTGAAGTACAAGCTGCGCTCCATGCCTTCGAGCAAGGCTTTTGCCTCGCTGCCCGTGAACGGAAAGGCGACCTGCCCCTTCGCATTAGCCGTGGCGACGCCCATGGGCATGTCGGTCGTGGTTTGGTACTCCCATAGCTCGACTTCGAGGTGGGCGAGCGGCTCCTGCGGCTCGGTAGGGACTAATTGGAGGCGGAGGGTGAGGGTTGTTTGCATGAGGACTGGGTTTGTTGTTTTTTTGATTGGTTTTTGGAGAATATCTTACTTTTCTTGCATTAAGAACTGCCAAAGATGGTTTTACCTTGGAACTGGAAAGCTCGGACCTGTTTGAAAAACAGCATTTCGATTACCAAATAATTTTAAATTGACTTGACGTCCAGCCTCTCTACTAAGCTTATTTCTCAAATCCAAAAGTCCAAGGCTTCTCAAATGGTCATCACTTAATACCATTGACCTCAATGGATTTGAGTCAAGTGGGATACCTAATCTTTTAGCCTTATCAAGCAACGTTTTACTTGATAAGGCAATATCAAAATCACTTACTCTTCCAAAATCGAAAGATTTGGCACTGTCGTAACCAACCCCTGTGACTGAACTCCCTTGAAAATATGCCTCAACATCACGAAGTTTTTTCTTTCCAAGACCTTTATTCATAGTATCTGAAAAGTCAATAAATTCCTCTATATTTCTAAAACCGTACGGAAATCCTCTTTGTAGAACTTCTTCCGCAACTTCTTTTTTAGCTCTCTTTCTAATAAATTTTTCAAGCAAATTCAATAATATAGCCCTACCTTCACTTAAACTTGCCTTAATACCCGATTTTGACAAACTTTTGATAGGGGCAATAAAATCTGATATTGTATCAATTAACCCTAAAGCAGTTGTAACAACCTCAGCTATTTTTGAAATATTACCAAAATTAGTGCTTCCTTCTCCTTCATAAATCCCTAAAACACTTTCATAATCTGACTCTAAGTTGATATTATTTGCTTCTGCTACTTTTAAATAATCAGCTAATGTTACGTGAAATGAATATTTTTCATGTCCATTTAGTAATAAGTCAAGGTTTTCAATTCCGTATATAGTCTTAATTGATTTAATGTAATTACTTACAATAGAATTAAGAGCTTCTTCTGATAACTTATCGCCAAAGTGTTTTTTGAAAGCTTGTCCTGCCAAAGATTCAAAAGTGTCTCCTTTTTTAACTCCCACCACGCCTATTTCCACTGTAGCAATTACTTTTTCTTCTTCAAAAGAGACCACATCAGTTTGAAACCCAGATTTGTCTGTACTTATTATTGGATTATTATGACAGTTTAGAAATAAGTTCAATCCATCATTCAATCCACCAGGGTCACAATTACACCACCGCCCCAACCACCCCACATAATACCTCGCCCCATGATATCCCAACCCCGTCTCCTCATCCCTTTCCATCCCCGTATATCGGTATCGCTTCTCGCTCACCTCCGCCCCGGAGCGGCTCGCCCGGAAGGAGGTGCTACCGTAGGGGTGGTACTCCTCGTAAGTAATCACCTGTGCCTGCTCGTCCAATTCTGCCATCGAGGAGCCGAGGTGGTTGGAGAGTTGGTAGCGGTAGCGGGGATCGTAGCGGTCGGGGGGTATGGGCTGGCTACCGGTCACGGTAATCGTTTCCACCATGCACACCCGCTGCTTGTCGTCCATGATGTGCAGCGTTTGCAGTTCATCGTTCACCACCGTGCCATCGGTGCTTGTCCTGCGGAATATTTCAAAGCCGCCGAGGTAAATTCGCTCTGTGCGCTGGTCATCATGGAAGACTACTTTGCGTACCCGCTGGCGCTGGCTGTCGTAGCTGTAAAAAGCATGGACGTTGGCGGCGGTGTTTACGTGTATCAATTGGTCTTTGTAGTC
>JANPLH010000575.1:0-2563 GCA_031426435.1 Saprospiraceae bacterium
CGGTGGGGTAGTGGTGGATAAAGCCAAAGGTGGCACTGTAGCAGGTGGCTACCATTACAATTGGGCTGGTTTTCCATCGGAATTGGATTCTGCACTGACTTTTGTCCCAGTAGGCACTTACAGTGTTACCGTGACGGATGACAATGGTTGCTTTGCAACTGGTTCTGCCTCTGTCGTGGCTGCAGCTGAAATAGAGCTTTCAAATACAACAGTTAAGAATGTTTTATGCAACGGGGCGGCAAATGGTTTGATTGACATTTTTCCGGTTACGCCCACGTCAAACCTTGAGTTCGACTTCGATTGGTCGAGCAATGTACCAACGGCCAACGAGTCGGCCGCGTATCATCTTGGTCCCGGCACCTATTCAGTCACCATCACAGATGTGATTGGAGGCTGCGTAAAGGTAGAGAGCTTTAGCATCAACGAACCACCAGCCATAGAATTGGATTATCGTCTGACCGAGCCAAAATGCTACGGTGAACAGGGCCTGCTTGAGATAATAGGCATCTCCAATGCGGTTGAACCATGGTTGGCGACCATAGAAGGTGGTGAAAGCGAGATTCAAGGCGGAGATAAATTTCTACTGGAACCTGGGTTTCCCATGAAGCTGATAATAAAAGATGCAAAGGGATGCACTGCCGAAGAAGACTTTATTGTGGCTGCCCGTCAAGAACTTCAATTGGAGGTGGGTGAAAGCAGGGAAATAAAGTACGGCGAGCATGTTGATATTGATGCCGAATACTTTCCTTTCAACAATGTGGCCTTCAGCTGGATGCCGTCCGAGGGCCTCAGTTGTGCCGACTGCCCGAATCCGGTAGCTACGCCAATAGAAGGCGTCGTGTACAGGCTGGAAATGACGGATAGCGCAGGCTGTTCCATTGACGACTTCATCAGCATTGCAGTAAGAAAATCAAGGGATATCTACATCCCAAATACCTTCAGCCCTAACCATGATGGCATCAATGACTCGTTCTACCCTTATGGCGGCAATGAAATCGTGGCCATCCATACGATGCAGGTTTATGACCGTTGGGGTGGGAAAATGTTTCAATCACAAGAAAAATTCAAACCCAATGACGAAACCGCTGGTTGGGACGGCAGTGCAAGAGAAAAGCCGGCCTTACCAGGTACTTACCTTTACACGATGAATGTGGAGTTCATTGACGGAGAGATTATTCTGTTCTCCGGCGAAGTTAATTTGATGAAATAAAAATAAAAGACCAGCCTGTGACAACACTGACAATTGGCTAAATGCAAAGCCTTTGGGCAAAGATGAAATCAGCCCAACCGATTTTGGCCTTGTTTTTGAAAAAATGCTAATTATCAACGTTTTATAAAAATTCCCCCGGTTTACTCCCCCCTACAACTGGTCGTGGTTTCACTGGACTCAGGCATTGCCTTTCCTTCTAAATGGATAGCGCATCCCCCCCTGCCCTTTGCAGTGCTAACCTTTTATTTCGTGAAGCTAATCACTCATTTATCATGAAACCTCAGCTTACACTTTTAGCTTTTTTCCTCTTTTTCAGCTCACTGACCGCTCAAGTCAGGTTCAAGGTTAAACTCCTTCCTGACAACCAGACTTTTCAGGTTTCGATGAGGCCTGATGTGACGTATAGCGGCTCAAATGCTACTATCCAATTTGCCCAAGTCTCAATGAGGGCCCCGGTCGGGTTCACCTTGGGGAACATTGCCAACCAAAAAGGTACTTGGACACTTACCACCGTACCTGCACCCGCGGAAGCACCAGGATATAACTATTTCCTGATTGCCTTGGACAATCCTGTTATTGCATTACCAGCCACAGTCTTTACGAAAGGGGTTGAAATTCCTTTGTTCACGATCAAAAGTACCGGCGCAATGGGCCCTTTGTCATTGATAAACAATGATACAGACCCTTTTAATGTGGAGCCGAACTCGGCAAGCATCAGCGGTGTAGGCAGTTTCATCCAAATTGCAGGTGCTGGGCAAGGGGTTGATGCTTATTCCGGCGATTACAGCAATTTCCAAGCTGATACCCGTAATGATGCGAGCGATTGCAGCGAGATATTCGATGTGGCATTGGTTCCACCTTCCACCTGTGGCCTTGCTGATGGTTCTATCACAATTTCTGCCACCAATGATTTCAACCCCATGCAGTACACCATAACCTTGGGTGCTGGGCAAAATGAAGTGTGGCAGGCCAGCCCAGTATTTTCGGGTCTGGCAGCAGGTGATACCTACTATGTGGCAATAAGAGGAGCTGCGGTGCTGTGTGATGTAAATAACGCTGGGGAATTTGAACTGCCTGGCCCATTGGCAGCCATCATCCAAAGCGTTGACCAGAATAACCCGTCTTGTGGCGGCACCAACGGTAGCATCGTCATACAGGCTGTCAGTGCAAGTGGCGGGCCTTTGGAATATGCCATGAGCTCAACTGGCCCTTGGCAATCGTCTTCTACATTCAACAACCTGGCAGAAGGAACATATTCGTTCTGGGTACGTGATTTTAATAATGGCTGCCAAGACCCTGTCGGTACCTATACGCTTACAGGCTGCGTACCGCAAGATTGTGATGTTGTTTTTG
>JANPLH010000576.1:0-3001 GCA_031426435.1 Saprospiraceae bacterium
CAAAACTCCTCCTTCGCCGGCAAACTCGTCAAATCATTCCCAATCTGCTCATACCGCAAATTACCGCCTGCAGTTTTCCAAGTCAAAAAATACGCCGAGGAATCTGTGAAAAGGCTGTACAGCGGGTTCATCATTTCAGCATCAGGGTCTTTGAATAAATGCCTATCCAGTTCAGAAGTATTTTTCTTGCCATAAAACTCAATAAAATCGTTGCTTCCCAATGATCCGTCGGTAGATAGGAAGATGGGCACTTCTTCTCCATTGTGGAAAAGCTGGAATTGGTTGCCATTGACTTGGCTTAATGGAACATTGGCAGTAGCAAGCGTTTGTTGCGGTATCCGGTATATGCCATCCTCGGCCACCAGTAGCTTGAAGTAAGATTGGTCAAAGTTTATCCACTCGTTTCCATACAAGGTGTCCAGCCCATTGATGATCTGAGCTTTGGAACACGGAATAAAAAATAGTAACAAGCATATAGTTAGAAGCTTAGCTTTCATTGGGAACGGTTTTTAAAAAATAAAACAAAAATAGCGCAAAACCGTCATCTGTGTAGGCACTACTTAATTTTTTTGATGGAAACCATCCAGTTGGTCAGCAGCAAATCAATTTCTCGCAAGACTAATTGTGTGGCCCCGCTATTCAATTCGATGTAGTTAAGAACGGTGCTTGATGCATCGTTTTCCAAAAGATTCGCAAGCGAAGCAATAAGGTCATCTTTACTCCGAACATCAAACGCCCCCCCTTTCTCCACCATCCACCTCGCCTCCTCAAATTTTCCATACTTCGGCCCAAACAGCACTGGCAAACCATAAGCTGCAGGTTCCAAAATATTGTGGATGCCCTGTCCAAAACCACCACCAATGTAGGCAATCCTGCCAAATTGGTATAGTGATGATAGATAGCCGATATTGTCCACCAAAAGCAAACGGGCATTGGGTGGTGTATGTTCAAGTTTACTGTACCGGACAAAAGGAACGTTCAATTTTGATGCAATTGCCTGTAAATGAGTGGGTTGCACATCGTGCGGTGCAAGGATGTACTTCCAATCCTTGAAACTTGGATGGGTGAAAATTGGGTAGAGCATTGCCTCATCTGGTGGCCAGGTACTGCCGCATACCAAGACAGGAGCATCGCCACAGAATTTTTTCACCAGCGGCAAATCAATGGGGTTGTTGGCTATTTCAACGACCCTGTCAACCCTGGTGTCACCGGCTACGACGGCTTGTTTGAACCCAATGCCATCGAGTAGCGACTTGGATGCCTCGTCCTGTACCATGATTTTGGTGAAACAGCTAAGCATGGCTCTGTGCAAACCACCGTATGGTTTGAAGAAGGGTTGGGAAGGCCTGAAGATGGCAGAAATCAGCAGCGTTGGGATTTTTTGTCGCTTTAACTGGGCCAGGTAATGGTACCAAAACTCGTATTTGACGAAAATGGCGATGTCTGGTCTCACCAAATCAACGAATCGTTTGGCGTTGGCGGCGGAGTCTGCGGGCAGGTAAGTGATGTAATCGGCACCAGGGTAATCCTTCCTGATTTCATAGCCGGAGGGGGAGAAAAACGTGAGCAGGATTTTTACTGATGGGTCTGATTTTCGCAGGGCTTCCAAGACGGGCCTTCCTTGTTCAAACTCGCCCAATGAGGCGCAGTGTATCCAAAAAAGTCGTTGGTTATCAGCCCGTTGCTTCGCAATTTTTATTTCAAGGAAATCCCAAACCCCTACCCTGCCCTGCACCCACTGCTTCGCTTTTGGGTTCCAAAGCGAGGCCAATTTTATCCCAAAAAAATACGCTTGGGTCAGGATGTTGTAAATCAATAGCCGCATTCAGAGTTCACAGTTCACAGTTCACAATTAAATCAATAGTTTATTTCATCGGGGTTTTCACCTACAAAAAGCGGCAGTGTCCATGCGAGCCGATAGCCGTAGAGCAAGTCAAAGCGCTTTTCCAAGCCGGGTTGCCTGGTGTCGAAATTGAAGCTGCGGCGGCCCTGCGTGAACCCCTGAACGAACTCTACACCAATCGAAAAGTTTATCAACCGATTGTTTGCAATAAACTGATAACCAATGAATTCGGTGAGGGCAAGTCCGCTTGCAAGTCGGTCGTAGCCCTTTTTGTTTTCCTTGCTAAGGCCCGATACAAACACTTGTGGCTCATCTTGAATCCTGATTTTATGGCGCAACATGCCGGCACCCAAAGTTACTCTGATGCCAGAGCGTTTATTTCTTTCAGAAATTGCGAACACCTTGCCCAGGTGGCCACTTATAAATAGCCCACGCTCCCTTAATTGAACATCGGCCAAGCCACCATCATCGGAATAGACGTAGCCTTCGCTGCCCCGCAAGGTGGACAAGACATCCGTTTTGACTTTTTTCCCAAACAAAAAATCACCTTGCGCCCCAATTATCCAATTGTTGGCGGTATAGTAGTCTACCCCGATTCCTGCCAGAAAATTGCCACCATAACGGTAGGCGAGGTCTGCCCCTGGCAATTGCCCGCCGTAAGCAAAATTGAGCAGAAGAACTGCACCTTCATTTCCTACATATTGCTCCCGTTGGTAGCGGTTGATTTGCCCAAACAAGTTTGCGGCGAGTGCTATTAGGCTAATGGATAGGAAGATTTTTTTCATAAAAATACATTTTTAGTTTTCAAACAGCTTTAATAATTCGTTGATTGTCAATTGAATAGCGCACCAAGGTGGGCTTTGCGAACTTTTACTGACATGGCCCCTTGGTAAACTTCTTTACCCCAGCATTTCGGGCACTACAATCATTGGGGTAGGTTTTTCCATCACAGCCGCAAACGGGTTGGTAAATATCTGGGCAGTCCGACTTCATTGGGTTTCGCTCGATACAGTCGTCATTGCACTCGCCGTCCCGCCAGGTTTTCAGACCAGCCCGCTCGGCCATGCAAGGGTTCCCGTAGGTTTTCCCATCACAACCACAAACTGGACGGTACTCTTTCGTGCAGCCTTGGTCGGTTATTTTTGATGGGTCAATGCA
>JANPLH010000577.1:0-5821 GCA_031426435.1 Saprospiraceae bacterium
GTCGAAATAGGGGCTATTGTAATAATAAGGATAGGTAGCATCGGTGGAATGCTGGTTGGCGGAGGATACAAATCCTCGTTTTGGGTTCTTTGTAGTAGGCAATTGGTCACGTGGGATGTAGCCCGACCAAGCGTTTTTGGAGCTGCTGCCGTCCTGCAGGTAGCGGCCTTGCTCCTTGTTTTTGATGGGAAGATTGCCATTGGCGGTGATGGCTATGTCGCCGTCCTTTGCTGCAAAAACGAAGTTCTGGGCAGGGTAGTCGTAGTTGGTCAATGCCTTTCGGTAATCCTCATGGTTTTTGCCTTTGGCAAGCCCAATGAAAGTCATGAATTCTTCTGGATTGGGTGCTTCATGCCCAATCCAGTGCATGGCGAGGTCGTGCCAGCCATTTTCCTTGGATTCATAAACGACAGGGCCCCATTCCGTCCAGCGAACTGTGTCGTAAACTGGCTGCTCCATGCCACGAACCCGGAAGGAGTCAATGACGATTTTGGCCTTTTTCACACCGCCGTCGTATTGGTAGGAGGTCTTGGCTTGGTCAGTCCAGGAGATTTGGTACCAGTCGTTCATATCGTGCCCAACGTTGGTTACGCCCCAAGCGAAATTTTCGTTGAAACCAATGATGACGCCCGGCAGGCCAGGCACGGAAACCCCGTAAACATTGGCATCTGGGGTATGTATCTGCAGCTCGAACCAGATGGAAGGCAAGCTCAGTTTCAGGTGCGGGTCATTGCTCAAAATTGGTTTGCCAGAGCGGGTCTTGCTTCCCGAAACCGCCCAGTTGTTGCTGCCGAGCACGCCACGTTCTTTCTCCGGCAATTTGTACTTTATCAAACCAATCGCTTCCTGTACGGCTGGTTTTTCGTTGGTTTTGCTGGCTTTGAAATTCCAAGGCGTACCAGCGGGTATCACCGGGGACTGTTTTGGGTTCAATTCGGGGTAGAGCTTCTTGAACATGTCCGCCCCCAAAATCCTGAGCGCATTGGAGGATTCAAGGTCATCCTCGCCGAAGCAAAGGGTTTGGTCCATGTACTTTTTTACCAATGCCGTTTTGTAGCTGTTCCATGGCTCCGGTTGGAAGCCCATCAGTTTGAACTCCACCGGGTAATTCCTTGGCTGCAATTCGGAAATGTACTTGTTCACCCCAGCCGTGTAAGCATCCATGATGGCAGATACTTCCTTGCTTTTCCCCCAACTGGCTACGGCCCTTTCGGCACCTGCGGCCATTCCTTGTCTGCGCTTCAACAGGTCGTTTTCGAGGCCATCCTTGCCAACGATTTCCGCCAAGCGGCCTCCTGATGCACGGCTCGCCAATTCCATTTGGAACAAGCGGAACTTTGCGGTCACGTAGCCTTGTGCGTACATGGCATCCTCCATGTTTTCGGCGAAAATATGCGGCACCATGCGCTCATCGAACAGGATTTTCACCTTGCCCTTCATCTCCGGCACCTCGATTTTATAAGGAACAAAATCGCTGGCTGCCTCGGCACTTTGCCAAAAACCCGTGAACGGGCTGAGGAATGGACCGATGGGCGGTATCACGGTTTCTTTTGTTTTGGTAGGGTCATCGGGTAGTGGCGTTTGGATAGGGATGGGCCTGTTGAGGACATAAACCAGCCCTAAAAGCGCTGACAGGGAAAGGAGGAACTTGACGATTTTCATGTACTTAGTTTAGTTGAATGCTGGCTTGCCAAAAGAGACTTTCACTTCTGGCGAAAGGCGGACATAAATCTTGACGATTAATTGGGAATGTGGGCCGATACGGGCGCTTTGATACATTTTCATGGCGTTTTTGATGGCCGTGAAAACGATATTGACTGGGGTACTTGCGGGGTTTTCAGCCAAAATTGCATCAATCCGTCCTAGCGAAAAGCTATCTACTTCACTTTGCAACTCGATTTCCAAGGTGGGATTGAGTGACATAGAGACAGAGAAATAACTGGTCCTAAAACCGTAGGCCTCCAATTTAGGCAGCGTCGAAATCCATGCGTTAATCATGCCCATCCATTTTTCCTTGGCTGCCTCACTGATGGAGGAAGCCTGCTCCTTGATGGATTCGCCTGCCGAGTTGATGGTCTGCTTTATTTTGTCAAACATTTAATCTGCGATGGTTCGTGAAGGTTTCAAGTTTAAGGTTTCACGGGGGTTCCCAGTTCAATTGAAAATGAATAGCAATTTTGGAATAGCTTCATTGGTAAATCAACCTTGTCAATAATGATGTAAGCAGTCATTTCCCTGAAACTTGAAACCAAAAACCTCATAAACCATTGAATTGGGTTTGGATGCGTTTGCGGCTTGGCCGCAATGGTAGCACCCGCCAAAGGTAGAAAAATTCGTTTTCAACAAGTAAAAACCGCAATCGAGCATGGCAATTTGCCTTTTTGTCGAAGAAAAAACAAGCCTTGGCAGGGGCGTGTGTTACCTTTCGCCGATAATCATTCAATTTCAATGGCAATACTACAAATCGAAGGATTGACGAAACGCTACGGCAGCATCACAGCCGTCAGCAACCTGAACCTTGAAATAGGGGCGGGGAGCGTTTATGGTATCCTCGGCCCAAATGGCAGTGGCAAGACCACCACGCTCGGTATGGTGCTTGGCATCACCAAGCCCGACAGCGGAACTTATACTTGGTTTGAGGGAAAATACGGCAATCGGGAGCGCTTGCATATTGGGGCTTTGCTCGAAACGCCCAATTTCTACCCCTACCTCTCACCCGTGAAAAACCTCGAAATCACGGCGCATATCAAGCGTGTGGCTTCGCCAAAAATTGACCAGGTGCTCGAATTGGTCAACTTGGCGCAACGCCGGGACTCTGCTTTCAACACATTTTCATTTGGCATGAAACAGCGGCTTGCCATTGCCGCAGCCCTCATCGGCGACCCTGAAGTGCTGATTTTTGATGAACCCACCAACGGCCTCGACCCACAGGGCATCGCCGAAATCCGTGAAATCATCCTGCGCATAGCCGCTGAGGGAAAGACCATAATCATGGCCAGCCATATCCTCGATGAGGTAGAAAAAGTGTGCAGCCACGTGGCCATCATCAAGCGGGGCAAGTTGCTGGCCAACGGCGAGGTAGGGGCCATCCTCAGCGACGACCGACAGGTGGACATTGCCGCTGAGAACCTTGGCCGCCTGCGGGAATTGTTGGCCAATTTCCCCGGCGTCAATGCCATCTCGGAGAAAAACCGGCTGCTACAATTGCAGGTCAGCCCAAGTTTGACCGTTGCCGAGTTGAACAAGCTTGCCTTCGACAATGGGCTGATTGTCAGTCATTTGGCCATGAAACCGAAAAGCCTTGAATCTGAGTTTTTGGAAATCACTGCCGGTAAATAAACCAACCAATCGTTCAATTTTTCAACCATGCTATACTTGCTAAAATTGGAATGGCTCAAGCAAAAAGACTATGTGCTGTTCCGCCTACTCGCCGCCGCCTATTTGGTGTTTTTGCCCGCTTCTATTTTTGTTGGAAAAAAATTGGACATCGGAAATGATGCTCCGTTCAACCCCATAAAGGAGTTTTTTAATTTCCCAACGGTGTGGGAATGGCTCGGCTATATCGGTAATTGGATGGTGTTCTTTGTGCTTGGGTTCCTCTCCGTGCTAATGGTTACGAATGAATACACGAACAAGACCTTGCGGCAAAACATCATCGCTGGCCTTGACCGTGAGGAGTTCTTCAAAAGTAAGCTGGTGTTCATGTCAGTAGTGGCGTTGGCAGCCACTATTTATTATGCAGTATGCGCATTGGTGATTGGGTTTATTCATGTTGACGATACCCTCTATTTTTCGACTGTGGTGAAAAACATGGACTATGTGCCAAGGTTTTGGCTGATGAGCATGGGCTATATGAGCTTCGGTCTGTTGGTGGGACTATTGACGAAGAAGACAGGGATTGCATTGTTCGTTTACCTTGGCTATTCGATGGTGCTGGAGTCCATCTTGCGGTGGGTCGTTCACTTGTATTTCTTCAAGAACATCAGTATGAGTTTTTATCCGTTGAATGCAATGGAGGATTTGGCACCGCTGCCCATCACCGAAATAGCCAATGAACTTTTAAAGGGGCAGGGGTTTCGGATGTTGCTCACGCCCTTGGAAGCTGCTATTACAACTATTGCTTACACCTCACTGTTCCTCTTTTGGAGTTATAAAAGGTTGAAAAACAGTGATTTGTAAGCTTTCGATTGCTACCAATTCGCCGTCAACTTTTCGAACAGCTTGCTGATGAATGTCTTGTCCTCTGTCACAATTTCTGCTTTTCCTACCATGTTTTGGTAGTATTCGAGCTTGTGGTTGAGGGTGGTCACCAAGCCTTTTTCCAAGACAATATCAGCGTAAAAAGCATTCTCTTTGGCTACCGGATAGACCTTGCTGACCTTTGCTCGCACCGTGCCGTGTTCCCGAAAATCATAGCGCTCGAACTTTATGTTGACGACCTGCCCAGAATCCACCTTGCTGCTTTTCGCAACAGGAAGGTTCACCTTTCCCACGTACTTTTCGGTGGCCTTTTCGGGCATGATACTGAACAGAATATCGCCGCCGTTCACGAAATCCTTTGCCTTTAAATCTGTGTAAAACAGCACGATTCCACTGCCAGGCGCCACAATCAGGTATTTACTTTTCCAGGCTTTTATTTCCTGTTTGAGGGCATCTAATTTTTGATTCAATTGGAAAATGGCGTTGCCGGCACCTTGGTCGGCCTGCGTCTGTGCCTGTAGCTTGCGCACATTTGATTTTGAAATTTCGCCCTTTGTCTTTTCAATATCTGATTGAATCCGTTTTAGCGATGACTCCCTGCTTTTGATGGCCGAATTGATGTTGAAAATAACCAGTGCATCAGTAGTATCAACGGATTTGGCATATTGGCTGGAGGCATTTTTCAACTCATTTTTCAGTGCGGTCAATTCAGCATTGATGCTTGGCAAGGAGGCTTCCAAGCTGCGCAATTGCCGTTGATACTGTTCGTTCACGGATTCCACGGCAGATACGGTTGCATAGTCCACTTCGCCACTTGCATTCAACGGAACCAATTCAAAAGCCGTCACGAAATTGGAGTAGGCCTGTGTCAGTTCCCCAATTTTCAGGTTTGGGTCAGGGCGATAGCTGCGCAGGTTTTCGAGGTCAAGTTGACCGATGCCTTCCATGTCTTCTTCCAATTTCAGCACGTCCTCATACCGGGCATTAGAAGGGAAAACTGCCAAAATATCGCCGCTGTTGACCTTGGCATTTTCAGGCACCTTTATCTCGGCGATGTATTCCGATTTTGGCGAAATAACCGTGATGGGAGGTGTTTCTGTCGAAATGATGGCTTCTCCTGTGACAATGTCTGGATAATGGAACATGAACCCTACCAAGGCCATCAGCAATATGGTACCAATGAGGATACAGGTGCCCCAAGTGGCAACCCATGATGGAGGCGAAGCCAAGATTTCCTTTACTTCGCCGCTCAGATATTCAATATTGTCTTGTTGCATCTGTGGCTCAGTTGGATTGTAAAACTTCTTCAAAATTATCTGGCAAAATATTGCCGTTTCCACCCATTGAATCAGAAAGCATGGAGCGTTCTGCCACCTTGTTTCTTGGCGGTGCCAATGGGATAACATGATGGATGTGGATGGGTAAATTGATTCGGCTGGTGAAGAGCACCACCGTTTTTCCTTTAAATACCTCCTCGATTCGGCTCAGGACGATGGTCTCGTTTTGGGAGTCGAGGTCGTTGGTAGCCTCGTCAAGGAAGAGGATGTCCGGCTGTTTATAAACTGCTCTTGCGATGAGGATGCCCTGCCGTTGCGCCTTGCTTAGGCCGACTCCTCCTTCC
>JANPLH010000578.1:0-16477 GCA_031426435.1 Saprospiraceae bacterium
TACGGACATGCAGGCGTTGACCCGAACATGGGCGGCGGCGGTTTCCGGGGTGGGCAAGGTGGCATGACGATGGAGGACATCTTCTCCCAATTCGGCGACATCTTCGGCGGCGGTGGCGGGGGTAGTCCCTTCGACGAGTTCTTCCGGGGTGGCCAACAGCGGGGCGGCGGCGGTCGGCCCATGGGCCAACGGGGCAGCAACCTACGGATCAAGGTCAAGCTGACTTTGGAGGAAATTGCCACCGGCGTAAACAAAAAAATAAAGGTCAATAAACAGGTGCACTGCCAGACCTGCGGCGGTAGTGGTGCCAAAGACAAAAGCTCCGTGCAGACCTGCGGCACCTGCCGTGGCTCCGGCTATGTGCGGCAAGTGCGCAGCACCTTCCTGGGCCAAATGCAGACCACCACTACTTGCCCAACCTGCCAAGGCTCCGGCGAAACCATCACCGCAAACTGCCCCACTTGCAAGGGTGATGGCCGCACCTATGGCGAAGAAACGATTGATATTGACATCCCAGCAGGCGTGGCCGAGGGCATGCAGCTCTCGCTCGGCGGCAAAGGAAACGCTGGCGCTAAGGGCGGCCCGAATGGCGACCTGCTCATCAACGTGGAAGAAGTTCAGCACGAACACCTGCAACGGGATGGGCTCAACATAATTTACGACCTGCACATCAACTTTGCCGATGCTGCACTTGGCACCTCCGTCGAAGTGCCGACCATCGAAGGCCCAGTGAAAATCAAGGTGCCAAACGGTACACAAGCGGGAAAGATTTTCAGGCTGAAAGGCAAGGGTTTGCCTTCCGTGCAGAGCTACGAAAAGGGAGACCAACTCATCCAGGTAAACGTTTGGACGCCCAAAAAACTGACCGACGACGAGCGCAAAATGCTGGAAAAAATGAAGGATATGCCCAATTTCAAACCGGCCCCAGAGAAAGGGGAGCGTGGGTTTTTCGATAAAATGAAGGATTATTTTGCGTGAAAAATATGCGGCTTTGTTGCGCAAAACGGGCAGTCACTTCGGTTAGTGGCTGCCCGTTTTTGTTTAGGGACAAATGAACTGATACTTAGCTGCCATTCCTTCGTCGAAAAAATCCCAACCACAACGCTGTTCCAGCTATTTTTGATAAACCAAGTTGTCTGATGAATACCGTGACCACATTTTCATCATTCAACATTCATCATTTATCATTAAAGAAAATGTTTTCCAGCCTATATCCCATCACCTTCATACTCAGCCTCGCCGCCCTCAGCGGTTGGTTTTTCTTTCGTGACAACGAGCAACGCAGCGAATTTCTTCGCAAAATCTTCCTCGGCAGCTTTACCGCTTTCGGCGTTTCTTGGCTAATGGCTGAGGGGCAATGGGCGTACAAGTTCCCCATGCTGCTGAGGGAAATGCTCGTTTTGGGGGCAGTTCCCGTGCTGCTCAGTGTTTTTAGGAAAAACAAATGGGCCTACCTCGTGGCGCTGCTGGGTGTGCTCACTGGGCTTCGGGTGTTTTATTTTGAAAAACTGAAAAGCAGCTTCCCTCAAGCTGTCGTTGCGGAGCAAAAAACAACTGTGTCACCTGCTCCAACAGACCTTGACCCAAACGGCGAGTTGCTGATTGAAATAAAAGAAGGCTCAAAACTGGCTGATATTCAAGCTGTTTTGAAAAAATACGGCCTCATTGCCCTGCCAGCTTTTGCTCCGCAAGATGCTGCTGCCACCGACCTTGATGATTATTTCGTGGTTGACGTGCCAGCCGTGCAGGATTTTCCGAAGGTGAAAAAAGAACTGTCAGAACTGGCGGCTGTGGAGTGGCTGGAGGAAAACGAACAGGTCAGTCTCTCGCCAATGGAATTGGAACCGATGAAAACCACTCCTATTGCCAATAAAAAATTCGGCATCAACGACCCCGGCATATCCAATCTCTGGGGTTTCGAGGCGATGAAAGTGGATGAACTTTATGCCGTTTTAAAGGATAAAAAACCCGTGAAACGGGCGCTCATCGCTATCCTTGACACGGGCGTGGACGCCAACCATGAGGACTTGAAGGCCAATTTCACCTCCACAAAATCCGCCTACGACAGCGACCGAGCTGGCCACGGCACCCATTGCGCAGGCATCGCCGCCGCAGTGAGCAACAATGGGATAGGGGTGGCTTCGTTTTCACAAACCAATGATTTTGTGCGGGTTACGAGCGTAAAAGTCCTATCGGATGGCGGCAGCGGCACCCAACAGTCCATCATCAACGGCATGTTGGAAGCTGCCGATAGGGGGGCCGACGTACTTTCCCTATCCCTCGGTGGCCTCTCTTCCGATAGCCGCCAAAAGGCTTATCAAAAAGCGCTCGAATACGCCAACAAGAAAGGCTGTATCGTCGTCGTTGCCGCAGGCAATTCCAACCGAAACGCCAAGGAATTTGTGCCGGCCAATGTGGAAGGTGTCATCACGGTCAGCGCTGTGGACACCCTGCTGAACCGGGCCTCGTTTTCCAATATGGTGCCCGATGTCAAAATGGGTGTAGCTGCACCTGGCGTGAAAATCTACTCTACCATCCCAGGCAGCATTTACGCTACTTTCAATGGCACGAGTATGGCCACGCCCTACGTCGCTGGGCTGCTTGGCCTGATGAAGAGCATGAAACCCGATTTGACAACCAAGGAAGCCTACCAAATCCTGCATGATACAGGGGCGGAAACGAGGAACACGAAGGAGACGGGGCGGCTGATTCAGCCGGGGGGCGCTGTGCGGAAATTAGGAAATTGAGAAATTAGGAAATTGAGGGCGTTTAAGCTGCGCCCCCAATTTCTTAATTTCTAATTTCCCAATTTCTCAATAATCTGCTCCGCCAATTCCATCCCAATTGCCGACTGTGCCTCCTGCGTGGAGCCGCCGACGTGTGGGGAAACGGAGATGCGGGGATGTTCCAAGATTTCTTTGCGGGGAGTTGGTTCGCCAACGAACACATCAAGGCCAACGCCGCCAAGCTTGCCGCTGGCAAGGGCTGCCAGCAGGGCATCTTCATCAATCGTACCGCCACGAGCGGTGTTGATAAGGATGGCGCCATCCTTCATTTTTACAATTTCATTGGCACCGATAAGGGCTTGCTTCCCACCCGGCACGTGCAGCGTGATGAAGTCGGATTTGCGCAGCACCTCCTCCATGGAAGAAGTTTCAATATGCACATTCAGGCTCAAGTCGGGGCTGTTGAACACCTTGATTTCGATGTCGGCCTCCGTCACCATGAGGTCGGTGGCGAGGATGTTCATGCCGAGGCCGATGCCCATGCGGGCGACCTCCTGGCCTATTCGGCCAAAGCCAATGATGCCCATGGTGCGGCCCCGAAGCTGGATGCCAGCCGAGCAGTTTTTCTTCAGTTTTTCAAAATCGCCGGTCGCCATCTCCCGATTGGCTTGGTTGATGAGCCGGGCGAGGTTGAAGGCATGGGTGAACACGAGTTCCGCAACGGCACGGCTGCTGGCCTTTGGTGTGTTGCAGACGTGGATGCCCTTGCTGCGGGCGTACTCATGGTCCACATTGTCGAGACCGACGCCGCCACGGGCGATGATTTTCAGGTTGGGGCAGGCGTCAATCAAGTCTTGGCGAACCTTGGTGGCGCTGCGCACAATGATGACTTCGTAGCCGGGCAGCACCTCGGCAAGTTTTTCCTGTGGAACTTTGTTGGTGTCCACATCGAAGCCTGCTTCTTCGAGCAGCAATTTGCCATCTGGGTGAATGCCATCGTTGGCGAGAATCTTAATCATTTTGGTAAAAAGTTTAGCGGTGTGTTTGGCTATTCAGTGGGCTGATTTCGCTGCAAAATAAAGGTTTTTTACAGCAAAGGTGCTGAACAAAAAAAGCAGTGGTTTTATAGCTCATGTTGCTATTAAAAGCCAACCCGGTACGGCCCGAAACGATTGGTAACCTGCCCGTGTCAGTAAAGTTTATAATTTTGAGGCTGGCAGTGGTTGCCGTTTTTTATGAAAAAAAATGAGATGAAAAAAAATATGAAGATTGCGCTAATGGCCTTTGTGGCTTGTATGTTTTTGTTGGGAAATGTAAAGGCACAGACCCAAAGAGAAGTGATAACTATTAATGCCAATGATTTTTATACTTCACCGAAACATCAAAACAAATGGATAACTAAGAATATAAGCCTCCCTTTTGAAAAAAAAATGGGGGCATTTGTGGCAGTATCCGTTGTTTGGTATGCAGATGATTGGGTAGAAGGGAGAGACTTTTTGTTACTCTATTTCAATCAAAATGATATGCCAACACGTCGTGTCAATCTACAAACTGATGGCCACACCGAACAAGTTAAAGGTAAGCATGTAAGTGAGCTGATTTTTCAAGTTAAGGACGCAAATAGTATTAGTTTTCACACATATAGTCGAAGCCGACTAAATAGCCTCGAAATCCACTTCTTCGACCCCGGCCCCACCCTGAAACCTGAAACCTTAAACCTGAAACCCCCAATTTCCCAATTTCCCAATTTCCCAATTTCCACCCGCTCCGTCTGCACCTGCCCCCAGCCCCCCTTCCAAGGCCGTCTCGACTGGTGTCCCGATGGCACTTGTCCACCCGACCCCACGCCGGAATTCGTGCCTGACCCGACGCACGTTATCATCCATCACACGGCTGGCACCAACGTTTCCAGTGATTGGGCAGCCGTTGTGCGCTCCATTTGGGACTTCCATGTGAACACCAACGGCTGGGACGATGTAGGCTACAACTGGCTCGTTGACCCGAACGGTGTGCTGTACGAGGGTAGGGGAGACGGCAGGCTCGGCGCCCATTTTTGCGCCCAAAACGGAAAGACGACGGGCATCTGCGTCATGGGCGATTTTACCAGCATTCAACCGCAAGCCGCTGCACTGAACACCCTCGCTGAATTCCTCGCTTGGGAAACTTGCGATGAAAATATTGACCCGCTTGGCACCTCTTTACACAGCGGCTCTGGGCTCACTTTGATGAACATCTCTGGCCACCGTGACGGCTGCAGCACCTCTTGTCCCGGCGATTTATTTTACCCACTGCTGCCTAATGTACGGCAAGCAACCCAAGAAAATATTGAAACCGGATGCGACTCCGAGCCATTGGCCACACCGACCGTGCTGGCCATTACCTTTGTCAGCTACAACAAAATCAGCCTATCATGGCAGGACAATTCCGCTTCGGAAACGGCCTACGTCATCGAGCGCTCGGACAATACTGACGATAATTTTGGCCCTATCATACAGTTGCCGCCCAATGCCACGGCCTTCAGCGACAATAGCGTATCGCCCGGCATCACCTACTTCTACAGGGTGCGGGCGAAGCAAAGCAACGCCTTTTCAGATTATAGCAATGTGGCAGTGGCGGTCACAGCGCCATCCAGTTCAAATTCGAGGTTGCTCAATGGTGGGATGGTACTGATATCGCCCAATCCGACCAGTGGGCAAGTCACATTAAGTATTGAAAATCAATGGGTTGGAAATGCCTCCGTGGCTGTTTTCGATGCAATGGGAAGGTGCATTATACCGCCATTTTACGAAGTAAAACAAAGTGAAAAACAAGCAATTCAACTTGATTTGAGCAGCTTCCCGCCAGGTATTTTTTGGGTGAAAATCATACAAGGAAAGGAGATGGGGATGTATAAGGTGGTGAAACGTTAATAATGGTTTCATTGATTCATGGTTTCATTGATTCATGGCTTCATTGTTACCCTCTAACGACAACCGTGGCGGCGAAGCAACCATGAATCAATGAAGCCATGAAACAATGAAACCATGAAACAATGAAGCCATGAATCAATGAAACAATGAAACCATTCCTTAAGCAGCCAATTCCCAATTTATCGTCGTCTGCCCGGTATTGGCCAAAAACTCGTTGGCCTTGCTGAAATGCTGGCTGCCGTTGAAGGCACCCTTAGCGAGCGGGGAAGGGTGGGCCGCCTCCAGCACAAGGTGCTTGAAAGGGTCAATCAGGGCGGCCTTCTGCTTTGCAAAACCTCCCCAGAGCATGAACACCAGCCCATCTCGCCCATCGGAAAGTTTGCGGATGACGGCATCGGTGAAAGTATGCCACCCGATTTTGGCGTGGGAGTTGGAGTCGCCCCTCGCTACTGTCAGTGCAGCGTTAAGGAGGAAAACGCCCTGTTCAGCCCAAGCAGTCAAGTCGCCGTGCTTGGGGATTGGGCAGCCAATGTCGGCATGTAGTTCCTTGTAGATGTTTCGCAGCGAAGGCGGAATGGCCATGCCCCTCGGCACAGAAAAAGACAGCCCCATCGCTTCGCCCGGATTGATGTAGGGGTCTTGGCCGAGTATGACCACCTTCACTTTGTCGAAGGGCGTCGTGTTGAAAGCATTGAAAATCTGCGAGCCAGGTGGATAAATGGCCCTGCCAGCCGCCAATTCCTTTTTCAAAAAAGCGGTGATACCCTGAAAATACGGCTGTTCAAACTCTTGGGCTAATGCTGCCCGCCAGCTTTCTTCGATTTTTACGCTCATGCTTCTAAAAAGATTGAAGAATTGAAGTTGAGGCAAGGTAGGTATTTTGGAAGAATCGGGAACAATGCAGGTGCTAAATGCCGTTTGGGGTTGTCGGCGTTGTTTTGACAAAAACAGCTACATTTGCCGCCGCAAAAGTTCTTTACAAGTTTGGCCCCGTAGCTCAGTGGATAGAGCATCTGCCTTTAAGTTATTAGGAGCCTCATTGTGGAAACAGAACGCAATGAGTGGACAGTGCTGTATCGGTGAAACCTTTAAAATGGCAATACCGAGGAAACTTTCTGTCGTTTTGTATTTTTGCTTGATGAGAGAACATCATACAAAAAACAAAGGCGATTTAGGCGTCTTGAAGGCTTCTGCTGACTTATGCGCTAAAGGATATCTGGTCTGTGTACCTTTTTCTGAACATTCACCTTTCGATTTGGTGGCATATAAAATTGTAGTTTTCTACGTGTTCAGGTGAAGTATAGGAAGATTGACCAACATGGAGGTTTCATGATTGCGTTCAGAAATTCCTACTCGACTTCGAAAGGTGTTAAGACCAGGGAGGTTGATAAAAGTGAAGTTGATTTGTACTGTGTTTATTGCATAGACAATGATACTTGCTACTATTTCAACCCAGTGTCCTTTAACAAGTCAGTCAGTTTTAGGGTAGAGACACCGAAGAATAATCAATCCGTTAGAGTGAATTTAGCGGATGGTTATAGGGAGGTTCCGTAGAGACTATACGCACTGCACCTGAAATGGTGAAGATATAGTCCAGACCACAAATTCCGGATACAATTCGGGAGCGGCGAAAGCCGTAGTTGGTAAGCTAAGCAGAGGGTCCCTGGTTCGAGTCCAGGCGGGGTCACATTTTTTTATAAGGAACTTTTACCTGCTTCCAAAGCAACTTTAGCCACCATTGCTGCTCCCAAAGCAGGCCCTCCTTCATGGTTCGACACCACGATTTTCTTCTCGAAAATGGCTGCGGCCATCTCTACCCAAAACGGCATTTTGGTGAAGCCGCCATTGGCGTAAATGGTGTGGAACGGCCCAGCGACTTCCTCTAACACATCGCCTATCACCTTCATATTCAACAAGATACCCTCAAGTACGGCCCGATGGAAATGCGCCAGGGTATGATGCGGACGAATGCCTTGGAAAGTGCCTGTCGCCGACGCATCCCAAAGCGGTGCCCGTTCGCCAAGCAGGTGTGGCTGAAAGCGGAGGCCTTCGCATCCCATTGGTATTTTTTGCATCGCAATGCGGTGGCGTTCCATGCCTTTCGACGATGGAGAAAGGCCAAAAAACTGACGGCAAAACCATTCGTAAATCACCCCTCCGTTGTTGCTCGCACCCCCCGTCACATAGGTAGGGGGCTTGTCCGCCTCCCGTGGAAACAGCAGGTAATTGAAAATGCGCTCCCCGGGGTCATGCACGGGCCGGTGGGTGGTGATGCGCAGCGCCCCGCTCGTTCCGATGGAAAGTACCGCCTCGCCCGGTGTCATGACGCCAGCCCCTAAATTGGCCAAGCAGCCGTCGGAGGCACCAATGGCCCAAGGTGTTTCAGCAGGGATGCCGATTTGCTTCGCAATGGACGGCTTCAGCTGCTTAAAGGTGAAAAACGGGGAGACATGCTTTGGCAATTGCGAAGCATTGATACCAGCAAAATCAAGGGCAGGGACATGCCAATCCAGCTGCTCGGCATCGAAAAGGCCAGTGGCCGAGGCGATGGATTGGTCGGTGAAAAACTCGCCAAATAGCCTGAAAATCAAGTATTCTTTTATCCCTAAAAATTTGAATGTCTTTTGAAAAACGGCAGGCTCATTTTGGCGCAGCCAAGCTAATTTGGGCAGCGGCGACATGGGGTGTATGGGCGTACCCGTGTGCCGATAAATATCCTTTCCGAGCGGCGTACCTTTCAGTTGTGAGGCAATATCGGCTGCTCGGTTGTCGGACCAAATGATGCTCCGGGTGAGCGGCTGCCCTTTTCCGTCCACGGCGATGAGGCTGTGCATGGCAGCGCTCAGGCCGATGCCAGCGGGCGGTTTTCCAAGGGCAGTCACCAGTTTTTTCAAGGCTGCTGATGCGGCACGAACCACTTGGTCGGGGTCTTGATCCTGCCAGCCAATCTTGGGCGTCAAGGTGGGGTAAACCTTCGACACTTCGGCCAGGCTTGTGCCCTGTTCGTCAAAAGCAACAGCCTTGGTGCTGGAGGTGCCAATGTCGAGGCCAATAAAATAGGTCATTTATCACTGGAGGATGAACTGCGGTGGTGGCCTGGCTTTTTGTAGTCAAATGCTGCCCTGAACAGTGCGAGCCAACCGCCCATGAGCAGCAAGCCACCAATGGGTGTCATTGGGCCAATAATGGCCGTGCTCGCCTCCAAGCCAATATGGTTGATGACCGCAAGCATATAGAGCGACCCACTGAACATTGCCATGCCTATCACGAAAAGCCAACCTGCTACGTTTGTCCAACGGTGGCCCACATAACGAGCAAAAATGGCCGTTACCGCCAATATAATGGTGTGGTAGAATTGGTAGCGAACGCCAGTTTCAAAAATTTGTAGTTCCTCTGGAGTCAGGATTTTTTTCAAAATATGCGCTCCAAAAGCGCCCAAGATGACCGCAAACATGCCGGAAAGGGCGGCCAACATCAACATTTTTCGGGTATCCAAATCGAAGGTATTTTAGTGATGAGTGAATGTTTTAATGGCACAAATGTATGGCAAAGTTTGTTTGCATTTGTTTTGCGAATCCATGTTTTAAGTGTTGATGACCAATCGCCCGTCACCTCGTGCATGGGCTTTATAAAGGCTTGAAAAACCAGAGTCACCCATTCTTGATAACTTGGTGCAAAAAATCGAAATGAAAGGCAACTACCGCAAAAACATCCGCCCCGGCCTCGCCGTGAAAATCGTGATGAAGGAAGACCAGCGCTCCGGCGAACTGACCGAGGGCTACGTCCAAGACATACTGACCAATGCCCCGCAGCACCCGCATGGCATCAAGGTGCGGCTTGATACGGGAGAGGTGGGTAGAGTGAAAGAAATCATCGAAGAAGAAGAACTTGATATTTAAAGCCTCACAAGACCCTCCCTCGCCTGTCCATTCCCTGGATTGATTTTCAACACCCTTTCCAGCAGCCCCCTCGCCGCCACTTTTTTCCCTTGAAAAATAAAAATCGCCGCCTTGTTCACCAGCGCCTGCTCGTAATCGGGGTCAAGGGCGAGGGCTTGGTCATAGCGGCGGAGGGCTTCGGGCAGGTTGTTCGTGAGGGCATGGGCGAAGCCGAGGTTCAGTAGGGCGATGGGGCGCTTGGCGTTTTCCCGTAGCAGGCTTTCCAGCAGTTTTTTTGCTTCGGCAATGCGCTTTAAAGCGATGAGCGTTGCTGCCTTTTTCTCCTGAAAATCAAGGTGTTGCGGGTAAACGGCAAGTGCCAAGTCGAAATGGCGCAGGGCGTTTTCATAATCGCCTGTGTTGTAATACGCTTCGGCGATGTGATAGGCCGTCCAGCCATTCTTTGGGATGGTTTCCAATTGTTGCGCAGCAGCCAAAATCCCCTTCCAGTCCTCTTTCAAAAACAGCAGGTGGATGCGCACGGGCAGCAGTTCCTCCGCCTTCGCTTTTGATTGATTGAGGTAAAACGCCGCACTGTCCAACATCACGGGCGTTTGGATGTACTTGTCGTGCATGGCAAGGTAGCCCCGTGCCATTTCCAGCGGCGAGGGGTTCGGCTTGGTCAGGTTCTGGATGCCGAGAAATGCTTTTTTTTGAGGAGTGGACAACGCCTTTTGCTCGTTGTGCTTCGCAATGCGGTGGTCGGTGATGCGCACGTGCGGGATGTCAACGCTTCCGGACTTGGGCATGTGGCAGGTCACACAATTATCTGATTTTGAGGCCCTTGTAGCAGGTGCCTCGGTGCAGGCCGTTGGCTGGTGGCATTTCATACAAGCCGAATTGTACTGGCTGGCCGGGGTGATTTCCACGCTGCGGTGCGGTTGGTGGCAGGTGATGCAGCTCAGTTCCTCGGACCTTGCGAAGCAGTCGCTCATGCGCAGCCGGTCCGCCTGCGAGGCCATAATGAAGCGCTCGTGCGAGTCGGTGTAGCGGGGCAGATAGACTTGAAGCACCTCGCTGAGTTGCATCCCCGGCTTGAATTCGTAGAAGGTCTTGCCCTCGTTCAGCACGGTCACGCCTTGCAGGTGGCAGCGTTGGCAGAGGTCCATTTGGAGGTCACGGGACAGGCGGCGGGGGTTCACGATGGAGTAGTCGGCCTGCTTGGAAGTGTCCACGATGATGCCCGCCAGTTTCTCCTCTACGTGCAGCTTGCCGGGCCCGTGGCAGCGCTCGCATTCGATGCCCGTTGGCATTTTCGAGAAGCGGTTGAGGGAGCCGGGCACCTGTTCCGGGAGGTGGTTGTGGCAGGTGATGCACTCGTCGGTGAGCCAGCGCCCGAAGCGGCTGTTGTTTTCTTTGAAACCGGGTGCCAGGTCCCAGCGCTGCTCCTGCGTGTACCAAGTGATGGGCGCTTGATAAATATAGCCGTTCTCGTTGATAATGTGGGAGTTGGTGTGCTGGCCGCTGCCGATGATATAGCTGATCTGCTCCAGTCGGCGGTGCGTGGTGTCGCCGTTTTCGAGGCGGTATTCGAGGACGTACATGACCGAGTCCTTGAAAAAAGGGTGGTAGTAGAAATTGCGGAGCGAATCAAAAACAACGGCTTGCGGGCCGAACTTGGCGGCGGATTTTTGCAGGGTGGCGAGGTCAAAGGAGCGCCCCATGCCCGTGTGCTGAAAGGTCTCGTGGACGTTGGCGTGGCAGGATTTGCAGGTATTCATGCCCACGTAGGCGACGCTGTCCCGGACATTGCGGAAGGGGCTGTCGGAAGTGCTGCTACCTGTTTTTTTACAAAAGGAAAAAAGCCAAGTGAGGAGGAGGGCGAGGAAAGCAAATTGGGTTAGTTTGGTAAGATTCATACCGGATAAGACAAGTAAAAATTCAAAAAGGGGCTTTTCCTGGGTCTTGCCTTGCATCAAAAAAAGCGAGGATTGTCAGCGACCTGCTGGTATATTGGTAGTACAATCTGCGATGTCTATCAATCAAAATATAACGAAGGTTTTTTCGGCTTTTTGAAGGTCTGCCTGCACCGGGGAATTTTGAAATGAAATCAATTTTACCAATCATTTTTTCCCTGAAGCTAAATGCAGCTTGAACTTCTCCAGTTGATTCAAAATAATCTACAATTTCCGTTAAATCCCGGAGTGCGTCATTGTGCCATTTGACACTAATTGCCAGTGCCCAATTTTTTTAGCCTAGCATCAAAATGCGCCATTGCTGCCTCGTGCGAGATGACATTTTTGCCAGCTTTCGCATCGGCCATAGCCTTGTCCAACCTTGTTTGCTGCTGCGGGGTAAGTTCCTCCCACCAGTCGGCTTCTTCTTTTTGGGCTTTGCCCAAAAGCTCCAAAACTACTTCTCGCACTTTGAGCAAGGTTTGCGGGTCTTCCACGCTCCAAAGCAGGTCGAAGAGGCTGCCTTTTATTTCTAAGGTATTCATAATCAAGTGATTGAAAAAAATGACAATATTTTTCGGCAAAGCAAATTTAGGTTATTATTGTAAAATAACACAGCAGTATTTACCACATTATCCTTTGACTCTTTGTTTCCTAATCACTTTTCCCGACTTACCTTCACCGCTTCGCAAATTCAACCATCCAATGAAAAAAATAATCGTACTCGGCGCCGGACTCGTTGGCAGCGCCATCGCCATTGACCTCAAAAAACAGCACGATGTGACAAGCGCCGATGCCAGCGCCGAGTCGCTGAAAAAGCCCGCCGCTGCTGGAATTCCGACCGTGCAGGCCGACCTTTCCAACCCTGAAAAGCTGAGGGAACTCGTCAAGGATTTCGACCTCGTCATCGGCGCATTGCCCGGCTTTTTGGGCTACAATGCGCTGAAAACCTGCATCGAAGCGGGCAAAAACATGGTAGACATCAGCTTCTTCCCTGAAGACGCTTTCGGCCTCGACGAAATGGCCAAGCAGCACAATGTCACTGCCGTCGTGGACTGCGGCGTAGCGCCCGGCATGGGCAATATCATCTTCGGACACCACCACAAGCACCAGAAAATCAACAGTTTCCGCTGCTTAGTAGGCGGTTTGCCACAGGTGCGGCAATGGCCGTGGGAGTACCGGGCAGTCTTCTCCCCGATTGACGTGATTGAGGAGTACATTCGTCCGGCGAGGTACGTGGAGGGTGGCAGGCTCGTGACCCGTGAGGCGCTCTCCGACCCCGAATTGATTGATTTTCAAGGCGTTGGCACCTTGGAGGCATTCAACACCGACGGCCTGCGCTCACTTATCCACACCATGCCCGACGTGCCGGACATGATTGAAAAAACCCTGCGCTACCCCGGCTGCATCGAGTACCTGCGGGTGCTGCGGGCAGGCGGCTTTTTCAGCTACGACGAGGTGGAGGTGAAGGGCCAGCGCATCCGACCAGTGGACTTGACTGCACGGCTGCTTTTCCCACAATGGAAGCTCCAGCCCGGCGAGGGTGACTTCACCATCATGCGCATCAGTTTCGGCACGGACGAGGGTACCATCATCTACGACCTCCTCGACCGCTACGACGCTGCCTCTGACACAATCAGCATGGCCCGCACCACGGGCTATACTTGCACGGCCGTGGCCAATTTGGTGCTAGATGGGAAATACGACAGGAAAGGGATTAGCCCGCCGGAGTATGTGGGCGAGGTGGAGGGGGCGTTGGAGTTTGTGTTGGGGTATTTGGGGGAAAGGGGAGTGGGTTATCGAAAGACAATATCCTAGGTCATGAAAACCTCACAAAAAGTAGGCCTCACGGTTCTTGTAATTGCATTCATCGGCCTCCTCCTCCCCCAGCCCTTCACCATGCCCGTCTCCGGTGCCACCGCCAAAGACTACAACCCTGACTCATTTTGGTATTACCCCTGGGGTAAGTCCGTTACCCACAAGGGCGTGGACATTTTTGCGAAGGAAGGTACGAAGGTCACCGCTGCCACGAGCGGGCTGGTCGTCAGTTGCGGGAACATCAAGATGGGTGGCAATATCGTCCTCGTGTTAGGCCCAAAATGGCGGCTGCACTACTACGCCCATTTGCAGGACATCACGACCCGCCGCTTCTCTTGGGTGAGCCGGGGCGAGGCCATCGGGACAGTCGGAACTACGGGCAATGCGGCAGGCAAACCGCCGCATTTGCACTATGCCATCGTCACCGCCATCCCCTATCCTTGGCGCTGGGACAGCGACAGACAGGGGTGGAAGAAGATGTTTTATTTGAACCCGATTGATTTTTTAAAGGATTAATTTTTTGCCGCAGTGTTGTAGAATCACCTTATTTTTGAAAAAAATCGCTTATGTCAACAGCTATCGCCGAAGCGCCGAAGTCTCTGAAAGAAGCACCAAAGCGCCAAAAAAAGGTTGCCACGAAAATCCCGGACTACCTCATTTACGAGGTGGCGAAGGGCAAGCCCATCTACTACAAGGGCTACAAGGAGGTATTGAACGGAACTAGAAATTTTGAATCTATTAGGGTCGAAACAATATTAAACGCATCGCTGAAGGCATATCTAATTGGATATTTATTTGAGGTTCTCCCAAGTGGCAAATTCCAACTAACTGTGGGAGAAATGGGCATTGACCTTTCCCCATTGGACAGGAGGGGTGCGAGCATCTGTATTTTCAGAACAGACAATTTCAAGCTGGTTGACAAATACGCCAACCTGCCGCCCGAAATCATCATTGAAATTGACGTGCGAGCCGAGGTGGAAGACCGCCACGAAATGGACTATGTAGCCGAAAAAACGGACGACTACCACAAGTTTGGCGTAAAGCGCATCATCTGGATTTTTACGAAGGCAAAAAAAGTAATCGTCGCCAACGCTGGGCAAACTTGGCTCATGGATGACTGGTCGGCGGACGTAGAAATCATGGAAGGCATCCAATTCAACGTGGCGGAAATGGTCAAGGATTTTTGACAAATATTTGGCGAAGCCGAAGCCCTGCACAGCTTGTTTGCCGTGCAGGGCTTCGTTTTTTTGATAGGCGGTCACTTGGCACATCCTGGGTCAGGTGAAAATAAATTTTGCCCATCCCCACCTTTTCCCTTTCTTTCGGGCAAAATTCTAATACATGCAAAACGAACTACAAACGTTAGACTACCTTGTTTTCCTCGTCTATTTCCTCGTAGTGGCTGGCTACGGCTACTGGATTTACACCAAAAAGAAGGCAAAAGAAGCCTCTTCTGCCGATTATTTCCTCGCAGAAGGAGCGCTCACTTGGTGGGCCATCGGTGCCTCCCTCATCGCTTCCAACATCTCCGCCGAGCAGTTCATCGGGATGTCCGGCTCGGGCTTCGCAATGGGCCTAGCCATCTCCACCTACGAGTGGATGGCAGCATTGACGCTGCTTTTCGTGGCCATTTTCCTCATGCCCGGCTACCTGAAGAACAAAATCTTCACCATGCCGCAGTTCCTCCAGCAGCGGTACAGTGGCACCGTGGCGACGCTCATGGCGGTCTTCTGGCTGTTCGTTTACGTTTTCGTCAACCTGTCTGCCATCCTATACCTCGGTGCCTTGGCCATCAGCACCATTTCTGGATTTAGTTTCATGGCCTGTGCCTTGTTCTGCGCCATTTTTGCCGTCATCATCACCCTCGGTGGCATGAAGGTGATTGGCTACACGGACGTGATTCAGGTCTTCGTGTTGGTGCTGGGCGGCTTGGCCACCACCTACCTTGCGCTGGATTTGGTCGCTACGCAATTCGGTGCCGATGGCGCTTGGGCGGGCCTCGGCTTGTTAAAGGAAAAGGCCCCGGAGCATTTCCACATGATTTTTTCCGAAGGACAAATGTCCATGCCGGACGGGCAGGGCGGCCAGCGGGACGCCTACATGGACCTGCCGGGCCTCACGGTGCTCATCGGTGGCATGTGGATAGCCAACCTCAACTATTGGGGATGCAATCAGTACATCACCCAGCGGGCACTCGGCGCTTCGTTGCCAACGGCACGGAAAGGCATCCTGTTCGCTGCGTTCTTGAAACTATTGATGCCAGTCATCGTGGTGCTGCCGGGCATTGCAGCATACGTGCTGCACAAAAACGGCCTGTTCCAAACCGAAATGCTCGGTGCTGCGGTCGTGGACGGCGTGGCCAGTCAAGTAATCAAGCCAGACCAGAGCTACGGCGTGCTCATCAACCTGCTGCCGCATGGCCTCATGGGCCTGTCGTTTGCGGCGTTGACGGCAGCCATTGTGGCATCGCTGGCGGGCAAGGCCAACTCTATATCTACCATTTTCACCCTCGATATTTACAAGAAGTTTTTTGGGCCAAACGCCACAGAGAAACAATTGGTCAGCATCGGTCGCATTACCATCGTGGTAGCCATGGCCATCGCCGTGTTAGTTGCTCCGCAACTCAGGAATCTCGACCAAGCCTTCCAATACATTCAAGAATACACGGGTTTCATCTCACCGGGCGTGGTGGCCATCTTCCTGCTGGGCTTCTTTTGGAAACGCACCAACTCTATGGCCGCATTGGTGGCTGCACTGCTAACCATTCCGCTTTCCACCGCCTTCAAGTTCTGGGCACCACAAATCCCCTTCCTCGACCGTATGGGTTGGGTCTTCGTCATCCTCGTGGCGCTCATGGTCATCATCAGCCTCGCCGACCCGAAGAGCAAGGACAACCCAAAGGCCATGAAAGTGGACTTCGAGGACTTCCGGATTGGCGGCTCGTTTGCCGTAGGCACCCTGATAGTCATGGGTATTTTGGCAGCGTTGTATATTGTCTTCTGGTAAATTACCACCAAGAGATGACACCTTTTTCCATCATGATACTGCCCGAAATTTTAGGGTTTAGCTGGAAAAAGTTGTCACCTCAGTGTTTCCAGAAACGCCGCTGTGCCTTGGGCGCAGCGGCGTTTTTTTTGTCATTGCGGAGCAAACCAGAAAGCACGTAACTTGGCAGTCAACCTTTCAACCGC
>JANPLH010000579.1:0-5731 GCA_031426435.1 Saprospiraceae bacterium
CCGTCGTCGTCGGCATCTCCGACTACCAGGACCCCCTTATCCCCGACCTTCGCTTTGCCGACCGGGACGCAGTGGCTTTCGCCAACTTCCTGCGCTCGCCTGCTGGCGGCACGCTGGATGGCGACCACTTGAAGTTACTGATTGACAGCCAGGCAACTGTTGCCCAGTTCGCCATCGCCCTCGACTGGCTGATTGAAAACTCAAAGGAAGGCGACCAGGCCATCATCTACTTTTCTGGACATGGCGACGTGGAGAAAAAGACCCTGACCCAACCGGGGTTCCTTCTTTGTTGGGATGCACCTGCAAGGGTGTACATGGCGGGCGGGGCCTTCAACCTTAGAGATGTCCAAGAAATTGTTTCCACGCTGTCCATCCAGAACAAGTCAAAGGTGGTTGTCATCACCGATGCCTGCCGCTCCGGTACACTCGCAGGGAATTCAGTAGGTGGGGCCCAGGCTACAGCAGCCAATCTCGCCAAACAATACGCCAATGAAATCAAGATACTCTCTTGCCAACCCAACGAGTACAGCATCGAGGGTGAGCAATGGGGCGGTGGACGAGGCGCTTTTTCCTTCAATCTGGTGGAAGCCCTCTATGGAATGGCCGATGCGAACAAGGACCTTTCTGTGACGCTCCAGGAGGTGGGCCGTTATCTCGAAGACCACGTCACTCCCGAAGTGGCCCCAGTGAGCCAAATCCCAAAAGTGGTGGGCAACCCAACCGAACGGTTGTCCACGGTTGATGCCAACCTGCTTGCCGCTATCAGCTCTGGACGAACCAACCAGATGCAGATGCTTTCGCCAATTGATACAAGAGGGTTGGAAGACGATGTAATGGCCAGTGTGGACACCACTATTCGAGAGCTGTACCGGCTTTTTAATAAAGCCTTGAAAGCCAAGGTATTTTTAGAGCCTGCTACTGCTTGCGCCGATGCCTATTACGAAAGATTAATGGCAGAACCAAAACTTGCTCGACTGCATTCCACGATGCGCCGAAATTATGCTGCTGCGCTGCAGGACGACGCACAGCAAGTAATGAATGGTTGGTTGAAAGCTGATATGAGCGAATATGTCCTATCCAAAAGAACACAAACTAAAAAATACCAACCTTATTCCCAATACCTAGAAAGAGCTGCACAATTACTAGGAGAAAATCATTATATGTACCCTGTTCTTCAAGCAAGGAGACATTTCTTCAATGGCTATTTATTGGCTTTGTCAAACCGCAACCCTGATAAGGAACTGGCCAATAAAGCTTTGGCACAGTTCCGTGAGGCATTAAGTTGGCAATCAGAACTACCTCAGGTATATTGGCAGATGGGCCTTGTCTATGGTTATAACCTACATGAAATTGATTCAGCTGACTATTATGTTCAACAAGCTATAACCCTTAATCCAAAATGGGTAATTCCACTTTGTGATGCTTCTTGGATGTCTTGGTGGACTACGAGAGATTTAGACCGCTCAAAGTCATATTTGGAGCAAGTCAAAAGAATTGATTCTACCTCGGTTATAGGTTGGGAATATTGGGGGGCATATTATACCTTGACTGACCAGTACATAGAGGCAGAGAGAATGTTTCTCAAATTAACTTTGATGGAGACATACGCTGGACTTGGCTGGAATGACCTAGGGTGGTTGTATGGTAGGTTAGGGCGATACCAAGAGGCGGAGTTGGCTTTAAAAAAAACTATTCAACTCGATTCAACATATTCAGGTGCCTATATTAACCTGGGAAATGTTTATTTCAGCCTCCAGAGCTATTCTGAGGCGGAACAGCAGTTCAAAAAAGCAATCCATATCGATTCAACGAGTTTATTTGCATTAAACATGCTAGGGAGAGTTTATAAAGATACCCGCCGGTATGTCGAGGCTGAGCAGCTTTTCAAAAAAACTATTCAACTCGATTCAACTTTTCTCTTTGCTTACATTATGCTAGGGAATGTTTATAATCTTACTCGTCAATATGCCGAGGCTGAGCAACAATTCAAAAAAATTATTTTACTAGATTCGACCTACGTGACTGCCTATAGTATGCTGGGTTATGTTTACAATGTCACTGGTCGATATGACGAGGCGGAGCAGCAATTCAAAAAAGCCATCCACATCGATTCGAACAGTAGCGCAGCATGGTATCACCTTGCCTGTTACCATGGCCTCCAAAACCATACAGACAAGGCCTATAATACGTTGGAACTGGCATTACAAAAGGGTTTTAAAAACTTTGCCTTGATACAGGAAATCCCAGCCCTAGCCCCGCTACGGGAGCGTGCTGAACAATGGGATGCCCTGATGAAAAAATACTTCCCCGACCAAGCCAAAGACTAACACCACCATGCTCCAACCCGGCCTCTACCGCCACTTCAAAGGCAACCACTACCGAGTCATCGGAACCGCCACCCATTCCGAGACACTGGAAGAAATGGTCGTTTATGTCCCGCAGTACGGCGAAGGGAAGATGTGGGTGCGCCCACTCGAAATATTCCTATCCAAGGCCCTGCTTGATGGCAAGGAAGTGCCACGTTTCGAGTACATCGGCGAAGAACAGCCTTGACAAGCCCCCATGAATCCCCTACCTTGCACCCCGCCCAGAACATGCCTACAACCAAGCCATTCAATGAACCTATACAACTATTGGCTCCGACTCAAAGGCATGTACCCCACCGCCATTTTTATCAAATATCATTGCCCTCAACTGATTCCAATCATTGCAGGGTCATCGAGCAACTCCCAACTTGCACCATATCCCCTCGCATTGAAAGGGGGGGGTAATCATTTTATTTGACCACGTTCAATACCAGAAAGATGAAAAAGATTTATGCAGCTATTCCTGGCCGCTCAGCTTGGATGCTTATTCTCATCTTGCCAGCCTTCATAGTTTCCCTTGCCCTTACGGAGTATTTCAAGCACAGCCACCGCAGTTCGGCAGGGTTGGTGGCTACCACTGATACATGCTTGGGAAGAAGGAGTGGCCAAATCCCGAAATGGTTCAGCCTGACAAGACCAAAACTGGATGCATACCCAGGATGCACCCATCAACTTCAAATATGCTTGCCATGAAAAAGCTTCGTATCACCCATTGAAATGCCCTAGGCATGCCTCCGGATGTCTGGCATGCCAACGGTTACCTGACACCACCCGGGGAGCTTGCCCCCAATTGCTGCATAGCGTCTTTAACCTATAAAATGAGAATCATGAAAAATTTACTATTTCTCCTGAGCTTGACCTTATTGGCCACCTTAGTGTCGTTCCATCTGAATGGACAAGTAAAAGTCAGCACGGAACTCTTATACCCTCAATTTTTGACCAACGTCAACGGAACGCTGTTTTTCCGTGCCTATGATGCAGCCCATGGCCTTGAACTCTGGAAAAGCGACGGCACCGAAGCGGGCACCGTGCTGGTCAAAGATATCGTTCCCGGCACTGATCATTCCAGCCCCTATGAACTTACCGACGTCAACGGGACGCTGTTTTTCCTGGCCTATGATGCAGCCCATGGCCATGAACTCTGGAAAAGCGACGGCACCGAAGCGGGCACCGTGCTGGTCAAAGATATCGTTCCCGGCACTGCTTCTTCCTACCCCTATTCTCTTACCGACGTCAACGGGACGCTGTTTTTCATTGCCAATGATGGAACTGGAAATAGTCACCTTTGGAAATACGTACCCTGCTCCGATGCCGATGGCGACGGGATTTGTGATGAGGAGGACAACTGCCCTACGACGCCCAATGCCGACCAGGCAAACTCGGATGGGGACAACCTCGGCGATGCCTGCGATGCCTGCCCGAATGACCCCGACAATGATATGGACAATGATGGGCTGTGCGCCAATGAAGACAACTGCCCCATGGTGCCTAATGTCAACCAGGAAGACCTTGACCAGGACGAAATCGGCGATGCCTGCGATAATTCCACGAATGCAGAAGCCGCTTTGGGAACTGCCAAAGCGTACATAGCAGGCCTTAACCTGAGCGCCGGACTTAAGCACGCCCTTTACGATAGTAAGCTGAAGAAAGCCGTGGATTTTTATTGTGAAGGCAAAGTCACCGAGGCACTTGAAAAATTGGCTGCTTTTATTGACCAGTTGTATGACCTCTGGGCCGATGGCAAGATTTCAACGGAAGAATATGAAACGCTAACCTACATGGCCAATATCTTCATCAATGCCATCAACGAAGGCGAGCTTGAGTGCCCCGTAGGGTTCAGGGGGCAATCGAACCGCATTACCATGGGCGAGGGTACGCAATTGGGTCAAAACTATCCCAATCCCCTGACGGAAGAAACAGTCATCCCATTTGTTATTGCAGATGAGGGGTACGTGACCCTTAAAATCGTGGATGCACAGGGAATGACGATAAGCACTCCCGTGGATGAGTTGCTGCCAGCAGGATTTTATAACATCAACCTAAATACGAAGGACCTGTCCGCTGGCGTATATTTCTATTCATTGCAACTGGGCCAACACAGGGTAGATACCAGGCGAATGAGTATCATTAAATAAAAAAGCGCACAATTCAACGGCAGCACCTGGCAAAACAACCAGATGCTGCCGTTTCAGTTCAACTTTTAAAAGGCACGAAAATTTAAGGGCTAAACAAGAGGGTTGCCAATTTAGCTCCTTGCCTTGCTGCACTAATCCCCCTACCTTGCACCCCCGCCCAGAACATGCCTACATCCAAGCCATTCAATGAACCTCTACAACTATTGGCTCCGACTCAAAGGCATGTACCCCACCGCCACCGCCGACTGTGTGGCCCATTTCCAGCAATCCCACCGGGATGGTTGGCACAGCAGGAGTATGGCAGTATGACAAAATGAGGAAATAGCCAAAGCAAGACTTTGGCATATTGCCAAGTTCGTCAGTTTGCCAACGTCTGAAGAGTTGCCAAACCTAGAATGAAAAAATCCCGTCAAACCATGACAGCCTGACGGGATTTCTCTACTAAAAATAATAGCTTTTCTCAATTCCTCGCTACTACCAGCCTTTTCGAATGCGCCCGGCCGAGGTACACCACCGAAACCGAGTATAGCCCATCTGTGAATCGGTTCCTGTCGAGCCGAATGGGTAATATCTTGTCTTTTACCACTACCAAGTGCTCTTTGTAAAGTACCTCGCCCAGTGTGTTCACGATTATCACGTCCACATCTTCCTTGCCCATAAAACGGTCTAAGTAGAGCCGTACTTCGTCGCTGGTGGGGTTGGGGAAGATGGTGAAATCGGAATCGGGGTTGAACAGCACTACCTCGATGTTGGAATACTCAAAGCCGCCACCTTTGTAAACCACCTTGAGGCGGTAGTAATTGTAGCCCTCAAAAGGATTCAGGTCCATGTCCCGGTAGATTTCAACTTCATCGCTTGGCCCTGAACCATCCCGACGAAGGAGGGAATCGAAATGCACTCTATCTGCGGATTTCTCAACTACGAAATAGTCGTTGGCAGTTTGGCTTTTGTTTATCCATTCGAGCTGCACTTCCATTTCAGCCGTTGAATTAGCCCCAAAATAAAGCAGGTTGTATCCGCCCAGGTTGCTGCACGGATTCGTTCCGCAGGAACCAAGGTAGTCTCCATGTGCCAAATGTGCAGGAACTGAATTTTCGCTGACGCAGAGGGTGTTCGGATTACCTTGGTTGCCAGGTGGAATATGGCAAATATTGACCTTGTCTAGGTTATTGCCGCAGCGAACGTCCACAACTTCCACCGTTACTGGGTCGGTAGCAATCAACCCATTCA
>JANPLH010000580.1:0-7386 GCA_031426435.1 Saprospiraceae bacterium
GGCCATGAAAACCATTTTCATTTGGCACAGGAGCCAAATTCCAGGTTGGTAAAATCGAATGATTTTGCCAACCTGTCATGTCCTTTATTGATTTTTAGACAACCTGTCAGTCGTTGTTTTATTTTTTACGCCAGTTTTTCAGAAAAAATCGTTTGGAACGCAGTTTGAAAAAGCAGGTTTGTCAACGGGTTTTTTGAGGAAGTTCAGAACAGCTTTTCTCAAAGCCCATAAACTTCAACTTTTTAAAATCCACGAATATGAACCTTATCAGTTTTGTTCCAACCGATGGCAGGAAGGCTGCCACCGCACCTAACTTCGAAAGTATGTTCAACGAGTTCTTCAACCACGACTTCCCCGTTTCCTTCCGCAACGGCCAAGTGCAGAAAAGCCCTGCCGTGAATGTGGTAGAGAACAAGGATGCCTACCGTTTGGAAGTGGCCGCCCCCGGCCTCGCCAAAGAAGACTTCGAGATTAAGGTGGACAAGGACCAGTTGACCATCTCCGCCGCTAAGAAGACGGAAACCGCAGAGGAGAACAAAGAAGAGCGTTACACCCGCAAGGAGTTCAACTACTTCGAGTTCAAGCGCAGCTTCCACCTCCCCGACTCGGTTGATACCAACAACATCACGGCTAACTACGAGAACGGCGTGCTGCACGTCATCATCGAGAAAAGACCCGAAGCAAAGCCGCAACCTGCAAGGGTGATTGAAATCGGCTAATCCAGCCAATCGGGTTATGAAAAACGACGGGCCGGGAAGTGATTCCCGGCCCGTTTTTGTAGTCGGGAAATTCATTTCCCCACATAACGCTATATTTTTTTACCTGTCGGGAAATGAATTTCCCAACTACTTTACTCCGGTTCAAAGCCCAGCACAATATTGAACGTGCCGAGGCTGGAAATTTTCCCACTTGGATTGGACTTGTCGAAGCCGAGGCCATAGTCGAAGCCAAGCACACCGAACATCGGCAGGAAGACCCGGAGGCCAGCGCCCACTGACCGCTTCATGTCGAACGGGTTGTATTCCCTTGCCCTGCGCCAGGAGTTGCTTCCCTGTGCAAATACATGGGCATAGATGGTGGAGCTTGGGTTCAGCGACAGCGGGTAGCGAAGCTCCAACGTGATTTTTTGGTACAAAGGCGTGGCATTCAGGTCGGAGTTGCTGCCCTTGTTCCGGTTGTTTTCATAATCGCTCTGCTTGTAGCCCCTGGCGCTTATAACCTCTGTGCCAGTGAAAAAGCCGAACTGTTGGTTGTTGAGGCCATCGCCGCCAATCTGGAAACGCTCGAAGGGCGATATGCCTATGTCCTTGTTGTAAGTACCGAGGAATCCGAATTTGGCATCCGCCTTTATCACCAACTTGCCCACCAGCGTCTGGTACCATTCGGCGTTCAACTTCCATTTGTGATACTCCAGGAACTTGAAACGCTCCTCCGGATTCAAGCTTTTATAGTCCTTGTTGTTGAACAGCGAATAAGGCGGCGTGAGTTGCATGGACAACTGTACCCTTGAGCCTTCCTGTGGGAAAATGGGGTTGTTGATGGTGGTGCGGGCAATGGTCTGCGTGATGCTGAAATTTCGGAAAGTTCCCAGTATAACCGTCTCCCCTTCGTCGGTGCGGAACAGACGGCCAATAGAAGTATAATTCTGCAATTTGATGACCTGCAAGTTGAGCGCCGTTGAAGAAACAAAGTTGTCGTCCGGCTTCTTCAAGCGGGTGCCAAGGCTGATGGTGACGCCGCCGTTGGTCAGTTTGCCGTAGTTATCGCTGTTGCGGTTGTAGCCGTTCGACAGAATGGACATGAAACCTGCCACTGTGAGCGAGTTCGGCTTCTTGCCCCCAAGCCAAGGCTCCGTGAAGGAGACATTGTACGACTGGAAATAGCGCCCGTTGGTCTGCGCCCTCAACGAGAGGCGTTGGCCATCGCCCTGTGGGAGCGGGCTCCAGGTTTCTCTCTTGAAAATATTGCGGGCCGAAAAATTGTTGAAGGCCACGCCGAGGGTGCCGATGACGCCGTTCCGCCTTCCGCCCCACCCTGCCGAAAGTTCCAATTGGTCGGAGGGCTTTTCTTCCAAGGTATAGACGATATCCACCGTGCCCCGCTGCGGGTTCACAGGGGTCTCTATGCCCAGGTTTTCTGGGTTGAAGTAGCCGAGGTTGATGATTTGGCGCTGCGAGCGGATGATGTCAGAACGGCTGAACTTCTCGCCGGGCACGGTGAAAAGCTCCCGCCGCACCACATGCTCGTGCGTACGGTCGTTGCCTCTTATGATGACCTTGTCAATGGTGGCCTGCGGGCCTTCAAAAATGCGCAGTTCGAGGTCAATGGAGTCGCTGGCCACGGCCACTTCAATGGGTTCAACATTGAAGAATAAGTAGCCGTTGTCCATGTAGAGCGAGCTGACATCCCGCCCGTCCTGACTGAAACGAAGGCGGGTTTCGAGGAGTTCGGAGTTATAGACATCCCCTTTTTTGATACCGAGCACATTATCGAGGTCCTTGGTGGCATAGATGGAGTTGCCCTTCCAGATGATGTTGCGGAAATAGTAGCGGCTGCCCTCTTCGAGGTCAATATGAATGAGCAGGTTGCCCTTCGAGCCGTCCTTTTCGGTGGCACGCCAGATGCTGTCCTGCACGATGCGGGCATCCCGGAACCCCACTTTGTTGTAATAGGTAATGAGCTTTTTCTTGTCGGCTTCATAATCAGGCCGGATGAGCTTAGAGCCAGAGAAGATGCGCTTTTTGCGACGTGTCTCCTTCATCAGGCCACGCAGCTTGCGATCCTTCACGTTTTCGTTGCCAGAGAAGGTGATGTCATCAATCTTCACCTTCAAGCCACGGTCTATGTCGAAGACCAACTTGACGGAGTTGATACGGGAGGTGTCAGCGAGTTCCTCCACCTTCACATTTACATCATAGTAGCCTTTGTCAATAAAGTATTTTTCGATGCCATAAGCAGCGCTTGCCTTGATGGCGTCCGTGACGATGCCGCCTTTGATGAGGTACTTGTTCACTTCTTCGTTGAGGTCGTCGTGGCTGCCTTTTTTCACGCCTTTGAAGGAGTGGGTGGTAAGGCGTGGGCGCTCCACCACGACTATTTCAAGGAAAATCACATCGCCAATGGACTTCTCCTTGTAAATCTGCACATCGGTAAAGAGGCTGAGTTTGTAAAGCGATTTGACGGCACGGGGAATCTCGCCCCCTGGTACCCGTATGCGGTCGCCCACCCGAAAACCAGCAATGGAGATAATGGCCCCTGCATCGCTAAAGGTGGCACCAGTGACCCGGATGCCACCAATCTCATAGTCCTTGGCCTTGGTGTAGTCAATGACTGGTGGCAGCGTATCGGTCTGGGCAACCAGATTGTCCGATAGGGCGAAAGCTAATAGAAGAAGTAAAAATCCTGATATGATGTTTTTCATGCAAAGGGTCTGCTTTTTCAAAAAGATTGCAAAGAAACGCAGCTTTGACCAAACTCTTGTAGGCTTGGCCGAAATTTGTCCAGTGCGAATACTAAGGTGTAATATGAACGGGCGGGGGTTGTATGATTTCGGAATGCGGATTTCGGATTTCGATGGTGTTGGAGCAAAACGCACCAACCGTTCATTTATGAAGCCAACTGCTCGCTTGTTTTCCCAAATCTCCGCTCCCTGTTTTGGAAGTCAATAATGGCTTGGTAGAGGTGCTCCCTGCGGAAGTCGGGCCAAAGGGTGGGCGTAAAATAAAGCTCGGCGTATGCGATTTGCCAAAGGAGGAAATTGCTGATGCGGTTCTCGCCGCTGGTGCGTATAAGCAGTTCTGGGTCGGGTATACCGTTGGTGGAGAGGGCATTGGCGAAAGCTTCTTCGTTAATTGCCTGTGGCTCGATTTCGCCAGCTTTTGCGGCTTGCGCCAATTTTCGGGCGGCCTCCACGATTTCCCATTTGGCACTGTAATTCAAGGCCAGGACGAGCGTCATGCGAGGGTTTTGCTTCGTGTCCTCAATTGCTTGCAGGAGCGTTTTGCGGCTTTTTTCGGGCAAACGGTTCAGGTCACCAATAGCTTTTAGCCGAACGCCGTTTTCGTTAAGGGTCTTGATTTCCTTCTTGATGGTCTCCACCAGCAACGTCATCAGGGCGTTCACTTCAGCCTCCGGGCGGTTCCAGTTTTCGGTGGAAAAAGCGTAGAGCGTCAGGTATTGTACGCCCAGCTCGGTGCAGGCTTCGGTGGTCTCCCGCACGGCCTTCACCCCATTTCGATGCCCGAAGACACGGGGCATCCCGTGTTCCTTTGCCCAGCGACCGTTGCCATCCATGATGACAGCGATGTGCCGGGGCAGCTTTTCCAAATTGATTTTTGACTTTAAATCCATGTGCGGAAAAATGCCTGCTTCGCAATTGAGTGCGCAAAATTAAGAAAAGCGCACAGTTGCACCTGTTAGATTTTTGGGAGTGAAACATGGCTTCGCCTTACATAAATAACGAATTTGAAAAGCTATCTTTGCTGCCTGTTTTTCACTTCACGACCTAATCCTCACGAATGTACGACTACGATGTCATCATCAGCTTCATCACAGCGTTCACGCTGACGTACTTCGTCATACCCCCCGTCATCCGGGTGGCCATTGCCAAGAAACTATACGATGAGCCGAGCGAGCGCCGCAGCCATTTTGTGCCAACACCAAGGCTCGGCGGAGTGGCCATTTTCGCTGGGGCCATTTTCAGCATCATGCTCTGGACGCCGTTCACGCAGTATGGCGGCGACATTCAATATGTGCTCTGCGCCTTTATCCTCATTTTTTTGGTGGGCGTGAAGGACGATATCACCGAAATTTCCCCTTCAAAAAAACTCATGGTGGAAATATTGGCAGCGGGCATCCTGTTCTTCAAGGCCGATGTAAAAATTACCGGCCTACACGGCATCATGGGCATCGAGGCCATTGACCCCATTTGGAGCGCACTGCTCACCATGTTCACCGTCATCGTCATCATCAATGCCATCAACCTCATGGACGGCATCAACGGGCTGTCGGGCAGCTTGGTCATCCTCATTGCTGGCACGCTTGGCATTTGGTTTCTGTTGATAAAAAGATATGATTTTGCCATCATGGCGCTATCCGCAGCGGGCGCTACGGCGGCTTTCTTGAAGTACAACTACTCTCCTGCTCAAATCTTCATGGGAGACACAGGGGCGCTGCTGTTGGGACTTATCTGCTCCATTCTCACCATCAATTTCATCGAGTTCAACAGCCAGTTGGAAGACCTGCACCCGTTCAAGATAAATGCAGCACCGGGCGTTGCCATCGGCATCCTCATCCTACCGCTGTTCGATACGCTGAGGGTGTTCGCCACCCGCATTCTAAAGGGCAAACACCCGCTGCACCCTGACCGCACCCATATCCACCACCTCTTGCTCGACGCCGGGCTGGGCCACATGCAGGCCACTGCCGTATTGGTCGGCGTCAATGTCTTCTTCATCGTGCTCGGCTTCCTGCTCCAGCGCTATACCGAGAACGCCCTGCTCATCATCCTCCTACTGATTGGCATTGCTTCGTTGATGGTCAGCGGGCTTATTTATTCGTTGTACAAGCGGAGTATTCGATTACTGAAAAATAGCTGAATCGAAAACCCGTTCACCCCCACCCCTTCACCGCTTTAACGAAAGGCTGCACATATACCCGTTCCCCCGTTGCACGGTAAAACGCATTCGCCACGGCCCCGCCCGCAGGCGGCAGCGTAGGCTCGCCGAGGCCGGTCGGGTCGTTGTTACTCTTCACGAAATGCACCTCTACGGTGGGTTGTTCACCCATGCGGATGAGGCGGAATTTATCGAAATTATCCTGCTGAGGCTTGCCGTTCTCGAAGCTGAAATCGCCGTACAGTGCATGGCCGATGCCGTCAATGATGCCGCCTTCCGCTTGGTTGATGGCCGCCACGGGGTTGATGACGATGCCGCAGTCCACGGCACAAACGACCCGTTTCACCACAGGTTTCCTGCCCTCCATTTTCACCTCTGCCACCTCCGCTGCGTAGGAATTGTGGCAGAAATAGGCACTGAAACCTTGGTGCGTGCCTGCTGCCGCTTTGCCCCAATTGGCCTTCTCCGCCGCCAGTTTCATCACGCCGATGGACTTGTCCACATCGTACTCGAACTTACCGACCGGATTCGTCTTAGCCCGCTCGAACAGCCCGATGCGAAGCTGCACGGCATCCTGCCCAAGCGCCTCGGCCACCTCGTCGAGGAAGCTCTGCTCGGCGCTGGCGAGGAAGTTCGTCACGGGTGCCCGCCACGGCCCGATGGTCACCTTGCTCGGCACGTTGTGCGATTCCATCAGGCAGTTTTCGATGGCCCCGGCAGGGAAGAAATTCTCTCGCACCGTATTTTCCAGGTTCATGCCTGCTCCCGTCAAGTGGAATCCGACGAGTTGCCCGCCCTTGATGGCCGCCCTGAACTTGTACATGCAGGCCGGGCGATAAATGCCCGCCGTCATGTCGTCTTCCCTCGTGAAAATATGTTGGATGGGTGCTTTCGCAATGCTCGAAATCTCCGCCGCCTCCAGCACGAAGTCGCCCCGAAGCCGCCGCCCGAAGCCGCCGCCCATGCGGGTGAGGCCAATGGAGATAGTGCTTTCGTCCCTTTTCAACAGGTCAGCCACCTCCTTTCGGAAGCGCTCCGGTGCTTGGGCTGGGCCTTCCATTTCCACTTTTTCCGCTGTCACGTGGGCAAAGAAATTGCCCGGCTCCATCGGGTTGTGCGGCAAATACGGAGCTTCGTACACCCGCTCAATGACCTTGTCTGCTGTCGCAAATGCGGCCTTCACGTCGCCGTCGTTGCGCTTGGGCGGTTCGGCCGGCTCGTCGTGCAGCTTGCGCATGGCCTCGCTTTGCGTAGCGCTGATTTCCAGCGTACCGTCGTCTTCCCAAACGGCTTGCAGTGCTTTTTTGCCTTTGATGGCCGCCCAGGTAGAAGTGGCCACCACGGCTATTTTGTTGTCGTTTGCGAAGCGAAAAACCTGTACAACACCATTGACGGCCTTGGCCGCTTTGTCGTCAAATGATTTCAGCTTTTGCCCAAAAGCAGGTGGGCGCATGGCAGTGGCATACAGCATACCGGGCACCTTTTTGTCCAAACCGAACATGGGCACCCCGGTAATGATTTTCTCCATGTCCACATTGCCCTGACTGGTGCCGATGAGCGTGAACTCGCGGGGGTCTTTCAGTTTCACCTCCTCTGGTGCGGGCGGTGGCAAGGTTGCGGCCAAGGCCGCAAGGCTGCCATAACTGGCCGATTTGCCACTACTGTCATGGCGCACTTGGCTGTCGGCGGCGGTGCATTCTGCAAAGGGGACGCCCCATTGTTGCGCAGCCGCTGCTATGAGCATGTACTTGCCTGTGGCACCCGCCGTGCG
>JANPLH010000581.1:0-15488 GCA_031426435.1 Saprospiraceae bacterium
GTCAACTCCTTTTTTTGCCGAATACTAATTCAACACCTACACTTGCTCAAGCTATATTTAATTGAGATTTGATAAGGCGCTTCTTTGCTGCACAATTCACAATTCACCGTTCACAATTCAAAACTCATGGAAGCAACGAAGCAAGTCCCCCTCCGCAAAATCACCATCATCGCCGCCGCCATCAGCGGCATCCTGCTCACCGCTTGGCTCGGCCTGGAAATCGCCTACGCCGCCGACTTCGACTCCACCCGACGGGCGGCCTACCTGCACGTTGCAGGGCAAATAAAAGGCTTTGCCGAAGCGGTATTGGATTTGTAAAACCATTTGTGCAGGTGGCCGTGGCCCTGTTCGTGCTGCACTGGCTGTTGAAGCGTTTCACCCCAAACCTTGACCTGAGCAATTTCAATTGGCGGGAAGTGCATGTGGAAAAGCTGCTCGTGGTGGTCGTCACCATCGGCTTCGTGCTGCTCTCGTTAAAAGGCGGACTGGACGCTCTGGCCTACGCCAAGGAAGTGCTGTTGGTCGTGCTCGGCCTCTATTTCGGCACGATGCGCCGCCCCAATAACAATAAAGCAATATAACAATCAAGCAATCCAACAATCACCCTTTCTTCCTAATCACAATCAATTCATCCCGTTTCTTCACCATCACATCGAAGAGTGATTTGAGGGCAGGGTAGTCGGCGGGTGTGAACTTCTGCTTGGACATGTTCAGGCTCGCCGAAAACTGTACCGTGCCGTCGGCCTTTGGGGTGGAGGCAAAGAAGTAGCTGCCGCCGCCGCTTGGCACGGAGGCATTGGACAGCTTGGGCAGGCTTTCAATCTCGTAGCCATCCGGCAGGGTCAAGTTCAGGGTGACTTGCTCTACGAATGGGTAGGGGATATCCACCGGATACAGACGCTCTTTTAGTTGGAAGATGTTTTCGTCAAATTCGGAATAAATAACGGGAGTCAAGTAAATATGGTCGCCGGAGACCTGTGCAGCATTGGGGATGCTGATGTCGAGGGTATCATAAAACGGCTTATCGATTTCATGCAGGTTGCCAACCTTTGCGTTCAGCACCGCCACGTCAGGGAAGCGCCCGACGAGCCGTTTTTGCCAGAGGCTCAAGCCATTGTCTTCGCCAGCCCCTTGCCTTTCGGGCATGGCGTTATATCCCTTGTGCGCAGTGGTCAGGTTGCCCGTCAGGTTGCCTTCCTCGTCGAGGCGGAAGTTAAATGTCAGGGCATCGGTGGCGTCCCTCGGCGGCGTGATGTTTATCCAAGTAGGTCGTCCCGTGGCAAAGTCCAATTTCAGCCCACGACCATTGAGCGAAGGGATGCTGGGGTAGCCGGGCGGGCGCAGCCCATCTGTAGCATCCAAGAAGACCTGCTTTCCCTCCATATCCATCGCCACCACCATGTGGTTGAACTGGTCGAGAATGGGGTACTCCTCGTACATCCTGCCGTGGCCACGGGTACTGAGCAGCACCGGGCTAGCCTTCATGCCCGATTCGGTGAGCAGCACGTACAACATCATGTTCAATTCGCCGCTGTTCGCCTCGCCCTGCTCGAAAATCTCGCTCAGTTTCTTATCGTGGGTGTACATCGAGTAGCTTTCGCTCCAGCGGATGTTCCTGGTCAGGTAGTCATAAAAGAACCACACTTTTTCCTTGTTGCTCAGCAGGCCCGCTGCCAATGGGATTAGTTTTTCTGCCATTTTCTTGTAGTTGGCCTTTTTGAGCATTTGGTCGCCAAACTGGGCGGACGCCATGATTCCCTTTTGCAGGTTCGGCCAGTCGCTCATCACCTTCTCCACATAGCCGCCCGCACGGGCTATGTCCGATAGCTGAAACCGGACACGCGCTCGGTAGTCGTCCATGGTGGTGATATAGGCTTCCTCTTTCATGGCTGGGGCGTTTTCCATCACGAAGCGGCGGGACGCTATCAAGAACGAGCCGTTCTTGCCGTTGAACCTCGTATTACCGTCCTTGTCTTTTTCAGAAAGCATGTCCTCGTTGCCTTGGAATAGATAGATATAATCCACGAACTCCGGGAAGTCCGCCCTGATTTCGCTCTTCACCACGGGTATTTCTGATTGGAAAAACCATTCCCGCAGCTCATAAATTGACTTGGCATTGATGGTATAGGCGTATTCGATGACACAGCCCTCCGTCACTTGTGGGAAGGTGAACTTCGCCAAGGAATAGTAATTGTTTATCTTTTCCACCACGACATCCTTCCTCGTCAAATTGATTTTTTTGCCATCCGGAAAATAAACCGCCGCATCGTCGAATAGGAACTCTTCCTGCTTTTCGTGGGAGTAAAACGGGATGGCGATATTGGCGTAGTCGAAGCCTTGCTTGTTCAGCAGCTTGATGCGTTTGTGGTGCTTCCAAACGAGGTGGTAGGAGGTCGTATGTGGCTCCACCAAGGCGGTAGCAAAATCACAGAGCACAATGGCTACGGCAGTGGAGTCAGCTTCATATACCCGCATCTTTAGTTCGGGCACGGACACCTTCCCAAATTCCATCGGTGGCGGTTGCGAGTGCAAGGTGTTTGGCCTGAAAAACATTGCTGAAAGCAGGAGCAATACGAGGAAGCGCATCATGGCTTAAGTTTTTGGTGAAAAATGTTTCGCTCCGAAAAGTACCAACTTTTGGACAAACAGAAAAGCGTGGGCGCCATCATTGGCTGCCCACGCTTTTATTGAGATAGAAAATGGCGACTCTTTTACGGTTTTGCCCTGATAATCGTTGACTCCTGAATCCAGCAGCCGACGAAGTAGCTCTCGCCTTCTTTTTTCAGTCGCTGAAACAGTTCGGCCCTGTCCGGCATGTACTGGCTGTATTGGCCGATGTACTTGTTCGCCTTGCCCGCTACGCTGGGGTCCACGTTCTTCGCTTTTTGCCATTCGTCAATGGCTGGCCAAACGACCACTTGGCTGTCCCAGCCCCTGCCTGGGCCGCAGATGGGGCCACTGGAAGCGTACAACAGGCCTACGAGGATGTAGGGGTCGCCCCAGCCTGGCCGCAGGCGGCTGGCCTCACGGGCGTACTGGCGGGCACGTCCGTAGTTCTTCAAATAGGCAAAATAAATTTGGGCAATGAGGTAGTTGTATTGCGCCTTGGTCTTGTTGTCGCTCAAGGTCGGCAGGGCGTCTTCGAGGCATTTCACAGCGTCACGGTATTTGCCGCTGCGCAATATTTGATTGCAGGATGGAGCAGTATCTTCCTCCTTCTTGCAGTTGTTGTTGTAGGCGGTGTTCACGGCCTGCACCTTGGGGTCGCTGTCAGCGCATTTGCCCCATTTTAAGCGGCTGTAAGTGTTGATGATGACTTCGCAATCTGTAGGACTTGCCTCAAACAGCGGGTAGTATTTGTTGCTGTAATAGTCGCACGGATAAAAATCCTCGACGGATTCCAGTGCCTCCAAACGAAGTGGGACGTACTCGCTGATGATTTTCCAGTTCTCGCAGTCGTCGCCCTTGCACTCGGCAAGGCCCTTGGTGTAGGTCTCCCGAATGAGGCGGTCGTATTTTTGTGCTTCCGCAAGGGGTACCTTGCCTTCCAATGCAAGGTCCACCAACAGGGAGGTAAATGGATTGAGTACGAAATAGCGGGGCTTTTCGCCGTCTTTGGTGATGGATTCCTTGAAGAGCTTGTACTGCTCCTCTTTGGAAATGCGGGTCGGGTATTTGAAGAAGTAATCAAATGCCTTGAGGCCGGTCACATTGCCACCGTCACCCATGCACTTCTCCATTTCATCGTAAATCTTGAAAATCTCGGTGAGGTACCCCTCCTTTTTGGTGGAGTCGAGTTCCATGAAATGCTCGTAGAACTTGATACCGTCGGTGTAAACCGTCGAGCGCTTTCCATCCGCATTCGGGGCATTTTTATAAACGTACTGCCATTTCTCGAAGGCCCCGTTCCAATCTTTTGCTTTTAAAAAGTCCTTGTAAATTATGAACTCGTCTAAGGCTTTGCTCGGATTGACGGCATCGTCAAAGGTTTTGCAAGGCTTGTTCGGGTCCTTTGCAGGTTGTGTCGGCGTGGGTTCCGTAGTGGTTATCGGCGCCTTGGGCGTGCAGCCTACCACGAGCGCAAAAACGAGCAATGAGAAAAGAAGTCTGGTTGTCATAAGTGGTTGATTTAATTGTAGTTGGGAAATTCATTTCCCAACAAAGTATGAATATGTTGGGAAATGAATTTCCCAACTACAAAGCAACAAAAAAGCCCCGTCTCTTTAAAAGACGGGGCTTATAATTGTTCATTTCTCCGAAAATATCGGTTGTTATTTCAAGCGAATGCGAACCGACTCACCAATCCAGCATGGTACGGCCATCGAGTCGCCTTCGTTGATTTTGCGCATGAACGCCTCTTCCTTGGATGGATAGTAGGCGCTGTAACGACCAATCTTGCTATTGGCCTCTCCAGCTACATCACCGTCAATGGACTTGGCATAGGCATACTTGTCAATGGCAGCCAATACGGCCAAACCAGCATCAAAGGCATCACTACCGCAGGAGTTGCTCGTAGAGGCGTACATGTCGCCGATGAGCATATACGGCTGGCCCCATCCTGGCCTGTACTTGGCTGCGGTGCGGGCGTCTTCACGGGCAGCGGAGTAGCGGTTCAGTTGGCGGAACTCAATGGAGGCCATGTAGAAGTAGTAGTCAGCCAGTTTGTTGCCATCGTTGCCACCTGCTTTTTCCTTCGCAATCCCCGCTTCAAATTTTTGAAGCGCCTCGCTGTACTTGCCATCTTTGAAAAGGGCAATGGCGTGGTCACCTGGATTGTCGGCATAGTGCTGCGCAAGTTTGGCGGCGTTTTCAGTAGCGATGATGTTTTCGTAACGGCCTTTCAATTCGCCCACGAGCGCATCGTCATCCGTGCAACCTTGCTGCTTGAGTTTGTTATACACGAACTTGATAACCTCTGTGTCGTCTGGGTGGGCACGGTAATCCGGCTCTAATTTCGACTTGAAGAAGTTGCAGTCGAAAATCTCGTTTTCGATGGCAGCGAAGGTGCCGTTCATGGCATCTTTTGCTTGCTTGTAGGCTTCACCTTGCTTGGTATTATTGGTGATGTTGTAGTCTGCAATCTCGTTTAGTTTGATATAGACATCCCTCGCCTCAGCGGCGTCAGCCTGCTTGTTTTGGTACTGCCAAATGATGATGGAAGTATAGGGCTGGAACACCACATAGCTCGTGTTGTTGCCGCCTCCGGCAACGGCTTCCTGGCAGGCCTTCTTGGTGTCAGGATAAGGCGAGTTGAGGGTGTAGAACATCTCGTAAGCCTTGATTCCTTGGGCCGTGGCCTTTTCGTTCGGGTAGCAGTTTCCCTGCTCGTCGAACAGGCGGAGTGCATTAGCTGCGTACTCCTTTTTCTGCGCCTCGTCTGTGGCTTTTTTGAATTTGTGGAGGTAAATCTTGCGGCCATCCACGAAGTGGGAAGAGCGCTGCCCGTCCGCCGCAGGTGCACCTTTGTAGGCTTTTTCCCAAAATTCAAAGGCCTTGTCGTACTCCTCCGTTTTCATAAACTGGCGGTATAGCACGTGGGCTTCTTCCAGAGCATCCTTTTGAGGGGAGCCAACCCAGCTTTGGCATTGGCCAAACAAAGGTGATTGCCAAGCCATAGCCACAATGGCAAGAACAAAAAGCTTCGCTAAATTCTTCATAATCAGATGTTTACAATTGAGTTTAGTATGATTGACACTTTGCAAGTTTGGAAATTTAGAAATTCCTAAATTATCTAATTGCCATAATTTCAAATTTCTTAATTTCCCAATTTCCCCGCTCTATAGTGCATTATCCAAATTTGCGCTTAAAGAACCAACTACTGTCGTTAAGAGTGAATCCGAGGCTCATTTTCACAAAATTTTCCTTGATGGAATTGGACGTGTCGTAGCGCCCAAATTCAAAGGCAAGGTTTACAAAGGAAGTCTGTTGCCTCGGCAAAATCACTGGCAAGCCAAAGCCCAGCGTAAGGGCATATTGCTTGAGGTCGTCGAGGCGTGGGTCGGTGCGGTGGTATAAGCCTGCCCGATAGCGGATGCGCTTCAGGTAGTTGTTGTACGATGAAATATCGGGTATGAACTCGGCACCAACTGCAATTCGGCGGCTGTCGAAAAGCGTCTCAGGCTTTGCCTCGTTCTCATAATCGCTCCATTTGCTCGAAGTATATTCTGCGCCGAGCCTGAACTTGCCAGGGTCTTGGTACATCAGCCCCAAGGTCCACTCGGATGGCAACTTGCCGGAACCTTTTTGGTCTTCGGCGTAGAGCAAGGTATCACGATGGAAAAACGAGGGATTGTACCTCATGCGCAGAATCGTGCTATTGGTGTTGAAGTTGGTGGCCGAATTGCCATAGGCACCCAAAATCAATGACTTGCCCGTATAGATTTCGTCTTCGGTCTTCTTTTGTTCCAACTCAATAAGTTGCTGCACCCCAACCGACCAGACGAACCCACGGACGCTGATATTGTCTTTAAATTGGTCTTCATAAGAAGTGGCCAGGTCATTGAACACCACGCTGCGGGTTCGCTCCAACTGCCCGAAGATGTACCCCAGGTTGGCACCCGCCGAGAAGTTTTTGTACCGTACCGCATTTCCCCAAAGTGCCTTGTTGGTGCCGCCAGTGCCTTGGTAAATATTGGTGGTGGTATCAATTTCGGGCAAGACCTCTGTGGTTTGAATATCGTAGCCGACAAGGGAGTAAGGCGACAGGGAAAAGCCCATGCTCCATTTCAGCTTGCGCTTTTTCTTGTCCAATACGTCGTTCAGCGCATTGTGCAACGGAAAGGCCAATGCAAGATGGCTAAGGTTCCCCGTCCAGATTTTCGATTTTTCGTCGCCAAACTGCAAAGTGGCCCGCTCGGTGTATAGGCCCACCTCAAAAGTTGCCGTATTCAGCCAACCAAGGGAAGCGGGGTTCAGGAGGTTGACATGAAGCGGGTCAGCGTAGGCCGCCGACAATCCTGCCATACCTGCCGCAGATAGGGTAGGGTAAATGATTTCGCCCAGCCCAAGCCTCGAATAGGGCGAATTGTCCTTTGGCTGCGCAAAAGCAAGGGTGGTGAAAAACAATAAAAAAAGCGTGAACAAACCGCCTCTAAAATCCTTCAAAAAGTTTGGCATTATGTTGTAAAATTTGATTCAGTCCAAGCAGGACTAAATTTTGGTGCGCAAATATCTTGGTTTTGTTGTTTCTGACAAAAAAATCAGCGTCACCACCTGTAAATAGAATGCGAAAGGGACTAAATATTTGTTTGCAGCGCCCAATAAAGCCCTCGACTTCCAGCAAAGCACCCAATTCGCCACCATTTCGCAAGGCATTTTCGGTGCTGTCGCCAAGCAGGTCGGGCAAATCTTCGCCTTGTTTCACCAACGGCAGCCTTGCCGTGAAATGGTGCATGGCCTTCAGTCGCATCTCGATGCCCGGCGAAATATTGCCGCCGAGGAACTCGCCCTTGGCGCTCACCATGTCCATCTTGATGCAGGTGCCAGCGTCCACCACAAGGCAGTTTTCGTTGGGATAAAGGTGATGGGCACCCACTGCTGCCGCCACCCGGTCTTTACCGAGCGTATGCGGTGTTTTGTATCGAATGGCAATGGGCAAAGGCGTCTCCGTCGTTAGTTCCAGGAAGAAAGGTTGGGCTTCAAGGAAAGCCATTACCTCCTCCGTTTGCTTCGCAACACTTGAAAGGATGATTTTTCCGACGTTTTGGTTGTACGCCAATTGTCGGATGCCTTCCACGGTCAGCACTTCCCAAGCTTCCAAATGCGTCATTGCATCGCCATCGAACACGGCAAGTTTCGTGCGGGTATTTCCGATGTCAATGGCGAGGTTGGTCAAAGGATTTCGGATTTGCGATTTAAGGATTTACGATTTCGGACGGCGAAGATGGCATTTTAGGGACTAATTTTTTGTTAAAACTTGTTTCACCAAAAAACAAGAACGCTGGCAGGGTTCGCAAACCCTGCCAGCGTCCCAGCCAATTTCCCAATTCCCCAATTTCCAATTCCCCTCACCCCCCAATCGTCGCCATGCTCTCCCCCACAGGCCCCAGCAGCCGCTCTCTTTCTGCCTCGAATCCGTCCTTGGCCCGGTGGCCGAGGGCTTCCAGCACGGCGGTTGCCAATTGGGCATCCGTTGCCCCCTCCCGCAGCAGGTTTTTGATATTGAAAACGCCGCCGTCATAAAGGCAGGTCTTCAACATGCCCTGCGGCGTCAGGCGGATGCGGTTGCAGGTGCCACAGAAGGTACGGCTGTAAGCGGCGATGATGCCCACTGTGCCTTGGTGCCCCGGTATCTGGTAGTTGTACGAAGTGGAAAAAGGCGGGTCGGGTATTTTTTGGATGTCCGGGAAATGCTGCTGCAAAGTGTCGAGAATCCGGCGGTGGCTCCACCAAAGTTGGTCGTAGTGCGCCTCTCCGCCATTGAACGGCATCTCTTCGATGAAACGCACGCCCACGGGATGGTCTTTGGACAGCATTGCCAACGGCAACAGGTCGTGGTCGTTTTTGCCCTCCATCATCACGGCGTTAATTTTCGTTGAAATACCAGCGGACAGCAGCGCCTCGAAGGTCTGCATCACTTTGTGGAACTCGTCCCGCCGGGTTATTTCATGGAAAAGCTGTGGGCTGAGTGTATCGAGGCTAAGGTTGATGGATTGGATGCCGAGGCGCTTCAGTTCTGGTACCAGCGGGGCGGTCAGCACGCCATTGGTGGTGATATGGATTTGCCGCAGCCCATCCAATCGGCTGATGGCCGTGAGGAAGTCCATCATGTCCCGCCGGAGGAAAGGTTCGCCGCCCGTGATGCGCAGTTTTTCGATGCCCATGCGCACCATCACCTGAACGATGCGCAGCATCTCCTCGTAGGTCATCAGCTCCGCCTTCGGCATGTACTCGATGCCTTCCTCCGGCATGCAATAGAAGCAGCGGAGGTTGCAGCGGTCGGTGACGGCAAGCCGCAGGTAGTTGATAGGTCGGTGGTGGTTGTCGTATAGCATTTAAACGTTTGACGGCGGACGGCTTACGGTTTGCCCCTTTGGGGTTGTCGGTGGTACATTCCGTAAGTGGCCGTTTCAAGTCAATAGCTCAAAGTTCGGAAAATAAACTCAAATGGGAGGACGGATCACGGCTTATGGTGGGGATGCCTAACTGGCTAACGCAACGAAAGCTTAGAGCGCCAATATAAAACTCAATTAGTTTTTTGATGCATCAAGAACGAGTCGTTAGTGCCATCTCATCCCTCAAACCTCATCCCTTCACAAACCTGTCATCCGTCAGCGCCTCCAAAAACGCTTTCAGGTCGGCTTTTTCGTATTTGGTGAGGTTCATCGGCTTCGCCAAAACGGTGTCCCGGTTGATGGCGTCGGGCACTACCTTGGCAGGGTCGTTGTAGAAATCAATCACCTCGTCGAGGGACTTGAACATGCCATTGTGCATGTAAGGAGCGGTGAGCGCCACATTGCGCAAGCCGGCCACCTTGAACTTGCCGAGGTCAGTGGGGTTGCGGGTGATGGCCGAGCGGCCAGCGTCGTTCAGGTCTTTGCCGTTGAACAGGCCGACGTTTCGGAACTCGTCCCCGGTCAGGTCGGCCCCGAAATGGCAGTCGAAGCAACGGCCCTTTCCGATGAAAATATCACGGCCCCTCGCAGCGGCATCGCTCATGCCGCCGGGTTCGTCGTTCATCCAGCGGTCGTAGGGCGTGGCAGGCGTTTCCAGCGTCCGCACGAACTCGGCGATGGCAGCGGCCATGTCCTCCACATTGGCCGGACGGCCAAAAATCTTTTCAAAAGCGGGGCCATAGACCTTGTTGCGGCGCAGCCTCAACGCTACCTCCGGCATGGTCATGCGCATTTCAAGGCTGTCCTGTATGGGCATCAGCACTTGGTCTTCCAGTGCCAGCACCCGCCCATCGAAGAAGAGATGCGAGCGGGCGGACATGTTCATGATGCTTGGGGCATTGCGCCTGCCCAGCTGCCCGCCCACTCCCCGACTGAACCTGGCCGTGTCGGCAAAGGCAAATTCGGGGATATGGCAGCTTTGGCAACTGATGGTGCTGTCGAGCGATAGGATAGGGTCGGCGAAGAGCTGCTTGCCCAGTTCGGTAGCGTCCTTCGGCTCGGTGCCGGAGAAGGCCAGCAACAGGGCGGCAGCGAAAAGGGCAAGGATGTAAAAAGGGCTTTTTTTCATCGAAAAATAATGGGATTGCGATTGCTGTGGGCACTGCCGTTGGCAGAGTTTATGCGGCAAAGTTCGGGTTTCTTTTCTTGTGGTTTTATGCTAAAAGTCACAAAAGCAAAATGCGTTTCCAAAGCTTTTAACAAAGAGGCATATCCACCTTGCTCGAATATGGATGCACCAAGGAACTAATCTGCAAGCCGAAGGAGTCCAACTGACTATTGCTATGCTCGCCTTGAAATTGGATTAGGCCTGTCATTTTCGCTCGGAAGCCGTTTCCAACATGCTGTTCCGACTTGATTTGTTGAGGGAATGTTGTCGCTTGCCAAACATCAGCTCTATTTCTAAAAGTGCTGCACATGACAAATGAAACGGAAGAAGTGTTGACAGAAGCGAATGGCTTTTGGATTAATTGGCTTAAATACTGCCCCAGCCCAAAACAGATTTTGTTTTGCCTTGCCGATTCTTGTTATGTGATTTTATTAAGCTCAATTGGCCTTTTTCCTTTCCCTAATTAGATGGGTACGGTCTTTGCAAAAGTCCTTTAGCACTTGTTTTTACTTTCCTTTCAAAAATAACAAAAGACATTCCGCTGGACAATACGCTTAGTTGACTCGTTCATCCCTCGTTGCAATTCCTCCCCCCTTGCAAGGCGAAGCGGCACCAAGCATCCCCCCTTTAGCTTGCCCGACTTGATGGAAGCCAGCATAGCTGGCCAATCGTTACCAGGTTTTTAAAAACTAATTCCATGAATGTCCAGAACCTTCTTCCTGCGCTGTTGATTGCGTTTGTTTGCCAGTTGCCTTGCGGCAATGCCTCCAATCATCCATCGGCCAACAGCGGCATCCAACTGAATGTCAAGATGTACCTGCAAGGTGCCCTACTTGGCGTCAAGCCTCCCTCCAAGCTCATGCGGGACGACCTTCGTGCCGCAGGACTCATTCCACTTCAAGAGCCTTATTCGACGCTCGACAATTACAGCCACTATGGCGAGTTGGGTGGCCGTGAAGTCATAGAAAACCCGGAGCTGCTAAAAGTAGCAGGCTCCGATGCCATTGTTGACTGGGTGTTTGTCGAACTGCGCCACCCGGAATTGCAGAAAATCATACTCTCCACCCGCTCGGCGCTGCTGCAAAGGGATGGCGACGTGGTGGACGTGGACAGGGTTTCTCCGCTGCAATTCCCAGATATAGAACCCGGCAACTACATGGTGGCCGTGCGCCACAGGAACCACCTCGGCGTGATGTCTGAACTTGCTTACCACCTGAACGAAACCCCGCAGATGGTGGACTTCACCGACCCAAAGGCCAAGTTTCATGGTGGCAAACCGATGATTCAAATCGAGAGCATCATGGCGCTGTTCGCTGGCGATGCCAACCGGGATGGCGAGGTGAACGCAGAAGGTGCAGATAGCGACAAAGAACAGATTTTCTTCCAGGTGCTGTTGTCGCCTGACAATGTGGATGCCAACCAGAACTACATCCTCACGGGCTACAGCGAAAACGACATCAACCTCGACGGACTGATTATGTACCAAGGCCCTATGTCTGACGGTGCTTATCTCTCGTTCAGCATCGTCTTTTTGTGGCGCTACAACTGCCCGCAAGTGGATAGGGATTGCAGGCTGGTGGAGGAGCTGCCCTGATTTAAAGCCGACCAATTCCCCCCTTCTCAATATTTTTCTTAATGCCTAATCTTTTCAAAAACATGAAGCATAAACACACTGGTTTTTTTATCGTGCTATTTCAGCTGACCATTCTTGGCCATAATGCATTTGCGCAAACCGGCGTAAGCTTAAAGCCCAAGCTTTTTCTTTCTGGCCCGCTTGAATCGAGCGGCCTTATGCGTGACGATATTCGCACCAAAGGCTTGCTGCCCAGCACCGAGCCATATACCGCTTTGGACAATTTCAAGCATTACGGCGATGGCGGCGGCGAAGCTGTCACCAGCCCAAGCGTGCTTCAGGTCACGGGCAACGACGCCATTGTGGACTGGGTGGTGGTGGAATTGCGAAGCGCCAACAACTTGGCACAACCAGTGAGCAGCCATGCCGCCCTGTTGCAACGGGATGGCGATGTGGTCGGCACGGACGGGGTTTCCCCGGTGCATTTCGCCAGCGTGGCACCGGGCCTTTACCATGTATCGTTGAAGCACCGCAACCACCTCGGCGTGATGACCGCAAAAGCGCTGCTGCTGTCCGATTCGCCAATTTTGGTGGACTTCACCGACCCAAGCCTGCTGCTGTACGGCACCAATGCCTGCAAAACCAGTGGCAGCAAGCGAAGCCTATGGTTGGGCGATGGCAATCGTGACAAAAAAGCGATACACCAAGGGCCGAACAACGATATGTTTGACCTGTTTTCGGCTGTGCACAGTGCGTCGAATAATGTACAGAGCAGCGGCAACTATATGCTGAAAGCCTATTCCTTGGCCGATTACAACTTGGACGGCTTTGCTGTTTTCTTTGGCCCCAACAACGATAGGGCATACACTTTCCAGCAGGCTGCGATTTATTCTGGCTTGTTGAATGCCATTTTTCAAGAGCAGATTCCTGAATAACTGGTTCAAATATATGGGAGCCGAAAAGCCCTAACTTTGCGAAAAGCGAGGTTGGGGCTTTTTTTCTTGGCCATTTTGAAAATAAATGGGGTAATTCGTGGCTTCAAATCATTATTCAACAACTAAAAAATTTCAGAGAAATGAACCACTCCCGTAGAAAATTCTTCCAGTACGCCGGGGCAGCCGCTGCCGGTGCGCTCATCCTGCCCAACTGGTCCTGCAAGTCGGAAACACCTGATGCTGCCGCAACGACTGAGCCCGCCACTACCCCGCCCCCTGCCGCCACTGGCAGCATTGCGCAGTATGGCATTCAGCTTTGGAGCGTGCGTGACGACATGGCCAAAGACGCAAAAGGAACCCTAAAGGCGCTTGCCAACGCTGGCTACAAGCAAATTGAGAGCTTCGAGGGCGACAAGGGCATGTTTTGGGGCATGACCAATACCGATTTCAAAAAGTACATGGACGAACTGGGCATGACGCTTGTTTCCAGCCATTGTGACACCAAAAAGGATTTCGAGAAAAAGGCAGCCGAGGCAGCCGCCATTGGCGTCAGCTACCTCATCACGCCGTATTTAGGGGCGCAGAAGAAGATGGACGACTGGAAAAAAATTGCCGCAGACTTCAACAAAAACGGGGAAATCTGCAAGAAGGCGGGCCTTCGGTACGCTTACCACAACCATGCTTATTCCTTTGAAACCTTGGAAGGCCAAATCCCGCAGGACTACATCTTGGCAAACACCGACGCTGGGCTGGTTGATTATGAAATGGACATCTACTGGGTGGTGACGGGTGGCAAAGACCCCATTGAGTACCTGAAAAAGTACCCGAACCGCTTCCGCCTTTGCCATGTGAAGGACCGCAGCAAAACCCTGCCTGCCACCGAGCAGGACGCTTCTTGCGACCTCGGCACAGGGAGCATTGATTTTTCAAAAATCCTGAAAGTGGCACAGGAAAACGGTATGCAATACTATATCGTGGAGCAGGAGCGCTGGGACAATTCAACGCCCATCAAGAGCGCCGAAGCCGATGCGGCCTATATGAGCAAGTTGGTATTTGCTTGAAGACTTTAGACAATAGACGTTAGACATTAGATGGGTTACTGCAAAGCAAGCATGCCCCCATCTATTGTCTAATGTCTAATATCCAAAACCTGCTTCTTCAAGGTAAACACCCTCGACACATTGAACCCAAAATGAACGCCGCCGTTGGTCCAGTCGCCGACGGTCTCGCCGATATAGCCCTTCTCAATCATGGAGGTGGAGTTCGTGAAATGAAGTTGGAAAACATGGCCCCCCGTTTCGATATCAAAGCCGATGGAAAGCGAGTTGCGGTAGCCGTCGGCCAATTGGTCTGGCAGCACATAGACGTACTCGGCATTGATGGCGATGCGCTTGTTCAGCTTTTGCCGAATGGCGACACCGAGCGCCAGCACATCGTTACTTTCGGTCTTGGTGCGCACGAGGTTGCGGTGCAAAAGGGTAGGGGAGAGCTGCAAAGAAAAGCCTTGGCTGAACTTCCTGCCCATGACCAACTGAAAAGTATGGTAGAGCCGGGAACTGAAGTAATTATCTCTGTCAGGATTGGCCCAGGGCGTGGTTTTGATGGCCGTAGTGGCTAAAATGGCTGCTGTGATGGGCATCTTCTTCGCCCCGCTGCTTTGCCGTAGGAACTTGTACTTTAGGAACCCGTCGTAAGTTTTTTCATAGCTGCTGCGCCCAAAGCCAACGGTAAAGCGGTCGGAAATGCCATAGTCCCCACCGATGCGGATGGAGGCGGCATCCAGCCCGAACAGCTCGGCAAAGCCACCATTTACGAAGCCGAAGCGGTGCGAAATCTTCACGTCGAGCACCCCGCCCGCCGTGCTTTCGATGGAATGCAGGTTGATGACCCGATTAGTTTTGAAGGCCGCTGTGGCGTATTCCGTTACAGGCTCGTCGTCGCCGAGGAGGGACAAGAGGTCGTCTTGCCCAAAAACCTGAAAGGCGAAAAGCAATGAGAACAGGCTGGCAAAAAGCTTTTTTTTCATCATGATACGATTGAAAATGGGGAAATGTCGCCAATACTGGCGCAGGTTCAACTGCGGCAGGTAAGGAAATGAATGCTGGTTAGGTAATCGAGAAAAAGGAACTGGTGGCAGGCGTTATTTCCTGACGCAGCGCACCAGCACCACGTCCATCAGTAGGCCGGAACAGGTGCATTTGAAGGTGAACTGCTCGCCCTTGTTGAAGGCAACATCATCGGTGCCTTCCATTTCGCAAGTGACACCGGACATGGAGTCGCCAGCATTGAGCCTGACGATGGTCTTGCCTCCGGTGACTTCCACTTGGCCGACTTCGCCCGTCACCTCTACCACTTTGTCGAGGAACTTGGCGTTGGCTTCCTCCTCATTGGTTTGGAAAGCAGTAAGCAGTTCATTGGCCGAAATGGTTACATCGGATTTGATGTCGGCTGTGCTTTCCACGCCCCGGTTGTATTCACGGTAAGCATAAAAACCACCGCCAATGGCTAAGATGGCAGCGATGATGATGAGTTTTTTCATGACTGATAAGGTTGAGTTTTAGATGGATTCATTGACGCATGGCTTCATGGTTTCATGGTTATTGCGGAGCACCGGCTGCAACCCACGCTTCTATTTTAGCGATGTTGCAATCCACCAACTGCGCTGCGTTTTTTGGCATCGGTGAAAAACCAGCGCTGTGCTTGACGGCTCCGAGCAGTTCCCCGTTGTCCACGTAAATTTTCAAGTTGGCGTAGCCTTC
>JANPLH010000582.1:0-9670 GCA_031426435.1 Saprospiraceae bacterium
GGCGGGGCAAAACAGCAGTTGCTCCTTGCTGTTTTTCAAAAAATCGAAGTCCTGCGGGTTCTGTGTCAGGTGCGGGTTGAGCAGCGACGGATCGCCCGTGCCCCAACAAAGGAGCAGGTTGCCTTGGCGGCTGTATTGCAGGGCGGGGATGGAGTCGCCAAGGATGCGCAGACTGGCGTACAGCGTTAATATCTTGGTGTTGGACGCCGGGGTGTAGTATTTGTTGGCATTGTGCTGGTAGAGCATCTTGCCCTCGGCGGGGTCGTAAAGCGCAAAGCCCGTGAACGCCCGGTTGAACAGCTCGGAGCTTTCAATGCCGTAGTCCTTCGCCTGCGGTTGCGCAGCGGCTTCTTTTTCGGCCTTTTTCTTTTTGTTTCGTTGGGAAAAAGTGCCGGTCGGCACGAGCAATGCAGCCAGCAGCAGGAGGAGGAAAGATTTGTTCATGAACAGCATCTGTTGATAGAATTAAGCCTATTTGTTTTACCAAAGGTAGCAAAAATACAAATGGTTCCTGCCAACACGAGGCTGACCGAAACCATTTGATTTTCTTTTTTATGTCAAAACTAGGTGTTGAAACCACCTGTTTACGACACTTTTTTCGATGCCAAAAACTGCTTCACCCAATCCAGATTCACCGATTTTGGCCGCTCCAGCGGCATGCCGAGCGCCCTCGACCAGCAGAGCGAAGCCAATACGCCCAGCGCCCTTGACACCCCGAACAACACTGTGTAATAGCTGTATTGGTCAAGGCCGTAGTGGACGAGGATGGCACCCGAATGAGCATCCACGTTGGGCCAAGGGTTCTTTATTTTGCCAAGGCTCTGCAGGATAGGCGGCACCACTTCATACACCTTCCAGACCACGTTCACGATTTCGTCATTGGGGCAGTACTGCTTTGCGAAGCGCATCTGCTCGATGAATCGGGGGTCTGGTTTGCGAAGCACCGCATGGCCATAGCCGGGCACCACTTTGCCACCGGCAAGGGTCGCTTCCACGTAGCTGGCTATTTGTTCCTTGGAGGGGTTGCGGGTGCCCAATTGGTTCACCATGTTGAAAATCCAGTGAATTACTTCTTGGTTGGCAAGGCCATGCAGCGGCCCGGCGAGCGAGGTCATTGCGCCAGCAAACGATAGGTATGGGTCGCTCAAGGTGGAGCCAATGAGGTGCAGTGTATGCGCTGATGCGTTGCCGCCCTCGTGGTCTGCGTGGATGGTCATGTACAGCCGCATGAAGTTGCGGAAATCCTCGTGTTTCGACACGCCGAGCATGTGGGCGAGGTTGGCGCCCCAGTCTAACGAGCGGTCGGCCTTGATGTGGTTGCCGCCGTGATAGGTGCGGCGGTAGATATAGGCGGCAATGCCCGGTAGCCGGGCGATAAGGTTCATAGAGTCCTCATAGGTGGCGTCCCAATAGTCGTTCTTGTTCATTCCCTCGCTGTACCTGCGTGCAAACTCGGAGTCCGTTTGCATGGCGGTGATAGCAATGGTGAACTGGGTCATGGGGTGGGTGCCAGCGGGCAGCTTGTCCAGCACCTTCGATACATGGGGCGGCACCTTGCTGCGGCGCTCCCACTCGTCGCTAAGCCAAGCCACTTCTTCCTCGGTGGGAATCTCGTCCACGAGCATGAGCCAGAACAGTCCCTCTGGCAGCGGCTCGTTGCCTTGGCCTTTAGGGAGTTTTTCCCGTAGCTCGGGCAGTGAGTAGCCCCGGAAACGGATGCCCTCTTGCGAATCGAGCAGGGAAGGCTCCCAGAGCATGAAGATAATATCACGTCCGCCACCGAACACCTGGCTTAGGGTGACTTCGTCAACGACGGTGTTACCGTGCTCGGCAAGCAAGGCTTTTATCTCTTGTTTGACCTCAGTTGATTTCTGGAAAAATTTCTTTTTTAGCGTATCCATTTAGGCTGCTGGATTTATCTGGTTGATATTGCTGGCATTAACGCCAATGCCCCAATATGGTTTTTGAATCGGGTCGTAAAAGTAGGAATTTTGAAACGCCCCCAAACATTGTGCAACAAAAAAGCGGAGCGAAATGTCCGCACCGCTTTTTTCTAGTTTGCTTGCTTCGCAAAACCTGCCGCTTACATCGCTTGCAGGTCGTACTCCACCATTTTTTTCTCAATCTCCTGCTGGTTGGCCCCGCTGGATTGGAGCTGTTTGTAGGCGCTGGATTTTTTCTCCCGCAACTGGTGCTGCTGCTCCCGGAACACCTTGACTTGCTCAGCATTCAGCATCCGCTCGATGGAGGTATTGTTGCCGGACTGAACGGAGCGCACCTTTAGTATGTACGCTGACGGGTCGCTGGCCTTCAAAGGCTCGATATCGGCAAGGTTACGGTACTTCCGCTCCTGAATTTTCAACATTTCGGCCTGCTGCTGGTCGTTAAGACTGTAAAGTTGGGTCATTTTTTCGGTCGCCAACTGCGCCGGGTTTTTCCCTTCGTTGCTTTGCGCGTTTGCGCCAATGGCGCAAATCAAAAGGGTAAGGCTTAGAATCAGATTTTTCATCGACAAGTTTATTTTGAAATACATTTGCCGCTAAGTTACAACTGTGCACAACATCAACGGCCCGATACTGTTGTTTTTTCGCTAAAAAGTAAAGTGTCCGGCAAAAAAGCCCTGATTTGGTCATCGTTCAAGACATACTCGTCAGCGAGGACGTGCTCACCGAGCATTTCCTTTGCAACCTCAGCGCATGCAAGGGTGCCTGCTGCTGGGAAGGCGACTTCGGTGCCCCGCTCGAAGCCGAAGAACTGGATACCCTTGCCAATATTTATGAAGACATCAAGCCCTTCCTCCGGCCAGAAGGCATTGAGGCTATTGAGCGGCAGGGGCTGCACGTGCATTATCCTAACCTTGGCGGCCCCGGCACGCCACTGCTCGCAGACGGTGCCTGCGCCTTCCTCACCTTCGAGGCCAATGGCATCGCCAAATGCGGCATTGAAAAGGCATACGAAGCAGGTGCCACCGACTTCAAGAAACCTATCTCCTGCCACCTCTATCCGGTGCGCATATCGCACAACCCACATGTTGACTTCGAGGCCATGAACTACGATGTATGGGACATCTGCTCTGCCGCCTGTACCGCCGGAAAGAAGGCGAAACTGCCCGTTTACCAATTCGTTAAAGACGCCATCGTGCGCAAGTATGGCGAGGATTTTTACGAGGAATTGGATGCGGCAGCACAATACCTGAAAGGATGAATAGCTGCCGTTTTATTCTTTGTCAAAATTGAAATCTGGCTCTATGTGGCCAAAGTGGAACGATGCTGTGAGGCCCGCAAGCACGTACAGGTCGTTGCGATCCGGGTTGCCGTTTTGGCTCACACCGTCCAAATAGTCGTTGAACGTGAACCGCCAGCCAACTTCCAGCCCAAGTGAGAAAAACTCAAACAAATCCGCCCGTACTCCAACAATGGTAGGGATGCTGGCAGACACGGTTTTTTCACCTTGCTCTGGAAAAAGACCGGCATCCGAAGTTTTGGTTACCACTACATTGGGATTAAAAGTGACCATGCCCAGCCCCAGGCCCACATAAGGCGAAACCTGTCTTGCGAAAAGGCCAGTTTCTCCTGTCCTGCTCTTGCCAAAAGGGTGGTATTCAGCCACAGCCGTAGCTTCGAGTATTTTAGAATTGAAGCTCCAGCCCCTTTCTTTAAAGGCCTCTGAAGCGTTGTTGTCACTGCCAGAAATATAGCCGTACATGAAATTTCCACGCAACTTTAGCTTGTCGCTAAAATTGTAGCGTAAGAACACGCCGTAGGAAAGCTTCGTTTCTGACACATCAATGGGGTCTTCCACCAGGTCGCCCTGATAATTGGCGAAGCCGCCAAAAGCACCGAGTTCCACTTTCTGTTGCGACCAGAGCTGGAAAGGTATAGCCATTAGAAAAAATAAAGTAATTCGGTACATAATGCAACGATTGGGAGGTTTGGTCTTATTGGGGTTCTCAAGTGGTTGGCTGTTAAACGTTTTTAGGCGGCAAATGCTCAATTAGTTGACCAAAGAACTGCAATCATTGGCTTTGAAGAGCGGGCTACCACAAAATCAACCTCAATTTTTTGGCATATTCGGCACCTTGTGTAATGCAAGCATATCTCTGAGGCGCTCCATCACTTTTTCCCGAAACCCCTCGGCGTGGCCTTTTTTCTTCCTCTGTTAAAATGGTCTTGTAGCGGATGAGCGCCAATTTGTTGACAGGCATGGAACTATTTTTTTAATAAAACTGGTTATTGGTTTCGCTTCGCAAAACATTGGTATTCAATGCTTTCCAAGTAAGGGCTAAAAATCCGAATTTTTTTTTCAGGAACAAATTTTACTGCGCAAATCGGTTGCACAGTACGGGCGGAGCTTTGTCCCATCATTCACCGAAAGCGGTAAATGCCCGAAAATTTGACATCACAAAAGTGAATATACCCTGTCCCTAATTGGCTGGCTTTTCAGCAAGTATGCGTTTTAAGCTCCCTATTAGTCGGCAGGGGCAATGAGATTGTGCTTTTGCACGAAAGAGGGTAAGAGTAGTTTGCCAAAGCACCTGACGAGGGTTTCTGCATGGCCCCGTAGTGCCAGCCTGGTTCGGGCCTGGTATGCTGGCTTTACAAATTGCTTTTTCCACCAGGCCGCTCAAAACGGCTTCACGCTATGGCCGTGGGTTCGACTCCCACTCCCGGTTAGCCGGGATAGTTCAGTGGTTAGAACAATAGCTCCTGGATGTCACAGGTTCGAATCCTGTCTTCGCGCTGGCGATGTAGCTCAGTGGTAGAGCAATGGACTGTTAATCCATGATTCCTTCTTTGAAAAGAGCAAGGCAAAAGCATCTCCCAAGCCCCTCTCAGCTCCGGCAAAGGGAAAACGGGCAATCCGGCAGCAGCCCGAAGCACCAGGATACTGCAGGCCAGCACCCAAAGGCTTCCTCCTCCAGCGACGGCGGGCAAGGGCGACATTAGTCACCATCGCCCACCAGTACACGGTCGTGGAACCCGAAGGGCGGCGGCCTGCTCAACGGTGCTTCCGCAAAAGCTGGATGGGGATGCTTGCGCCTGCTTTAAACGTCATTTGAAATTTACCATTGAGTCATTATGAAGTTTGCTAAATAATTCATATTCAATTACTTAACTCTAGCAAATCAGCGGCTGGCAACAAATCACCAGTTACCAATCACCATTAATTTATTTATCATGAAACTCGTACGGATTTATCCCTACCAAATCGGTTTGCTGTTCAAGGATGGCAACTACATGGAAACACTGGCGGAGGGCAAGCACTGGCTTTGGCCGAGCGAGTCCGTCAAGGTCTATGACCTGACGAAGGACTTCGTGCCGCCCTGCGAACTGAACATCCTGACCGCTGACCCGGCTTTCCGGCAATTGGTGGACATACTGGAAGTGCGGGACAACGAAATCGCCCTTCAATACCTCAACGGCAACTTCCGAAAGGTGCTGACCCCGGGCCGGTATGCCTTCTGGAAGAGCGTCGTGCAGTACGAGCATACCATCATCAACCTCAACGATTTTGAAATCGCTGCCGACATTGACCGAAAGCTGCTGCAACGGAGCGACGTGGGCGTGTACGTCCGGGTATTCGTCGTGGAATCCTACGAAGAAGGCTTGCTTTACTTGAGCGGAAAACTGGTAAAGCAGCTTGGCCCTGGCGTCTATTACTACTGGAAAAACGAGCAGCCGATTGCGGTGCTGAAGACCGACCTGCGGCACCAGTTGATGGAAATCAGTGGCCAGGAAATCCTGACGAAGGACAAGGCCGCCATCCGCCTCAACTTCCACGCCCAGTACCGGGTCGTTGACCTGCAAAAGGCCGTCGTGGAAACGAAGGACCTGGTGAAGCAGCTGTACATCGTCATCCAGTTGGCCATCCGGGAATATGTGGGCACTTTAACCCTTGATGAGTTGCTGGCCAACAAGGAGGGCGTGGCACCGTTCATCCTGAAAGATGTGGCGGAAAAAGCCGCTGCGATGGGTGCCACGGTAGTTGACTGCGGCATCCGGGACATCATCTTGCCGGGCGACGTGAAGGACATCATGAACCAAGTGCTGGTGGCCGAAAAGAAGGCCCAAGCCAACATCATCACCCGTCGGGAAGAGACGGCCTCCACCCGGAGCCTGCTCAACACCGCCAAGTTGATGGAGGAGAACGAGATGCTCTTCAAGCTCAAGGAAATGGAATATGTGGAGAAAATTGCCGAGAAAATCAATAGTATCTCCGTCTCAGGCGGTGGGCAGTTGGTGGACCAATTGCGGCAGATTTTCAGTGTTCAGAAGTGAAGTTTTATCCCAAAATAGAAGCGCTGGTCGAGAGGCTGGCGCTTTTTTATGCTCCAATTTCTGACTGAATCGCATTAAAGTTTGCTTCGTCAAAACACACAAATTGCACTTTTTCAATGCTTTGAATTTCATCCAAAAACACTTTAACTGCCGCCACCGCCACCTTCGCCGCCTCCGCAATGGGATACCCATAAACCCCCGTGCTGATGCAAGGAAATGCCACCGTCTTGCAGCCGTTTTCCACGGCGAGTTTCAGGGAATTTCTGTAGCAGTTGGCCAGTTTCTTTGCCTCACCCTTATGCCCACCGTTCCAAACTGGCCCGACGGTATGGATGACAAATTTTGCTTGCAAATTGACCGCCGTGGTGATGACGGCCTCGCCCGTTTTGCAGCCGCCTTGCCGGGCTACCATGTTCCTGCAATCCTCCAAAATAGCTGGCCCGCCCGCCCGGTGGATGGCACCGTCCACCCCGCCACCGCCCATGAGCGAGGAGTTGGCGGCGTTCACGATGGCGTCCACGGCCAGCTTGGTGATGTCGCCTTGGATGACCTCAATTTTTTGATGGCTGCTCGCAATCATATCCTGCAATCCTATTTTTTAAACTCAATAACCCAATATGGGCCATTAATCCTCCTTTTTATAAACCGCCCTTTCCACCACCTCCTCATAATAGGCTTCGTACTGTGGGAGTATATGCCGTATGTCGAACCGTTCGGCTTGTTCCAATGCGTTTTTTCGGAAAGTTTGCAGCACCTGGTCGTCGCCGAGGATGGTGATGGCATGCTGGGCCATGGCGTCCACGTCGCCCACATCGCTGAGGAAGCCGGTCTTGCCGTGGATGTTCACTTCGGGCAGGCCCCCAGCATTGGAGGAAATGACTGGCACCTCGCAGGCCATTGCTTCGAGGGCGGCGAGGCCGAAGCTCTCGCTCTGGGAAGGGATGAAGAACAGGTCGGAAATGGCGAGCAGTTCCTCCACGGCGTCCTGTTTGCCGAGGAAGCGGATTTCATCGCAGAGGCCGATTTGGCGGCAGAGGTCTTCCATCTGGCGGCGCTCCGGGCCGTCGCCGATGAGCATGAGCTTGCTCGGCACGGTGCGGTGCACCTTTTCAAAGACCCGAATTACGTCCTCCACCCTTTTTACTTTGCGGAAATTGGAAGTGTGGGTCATGATGCGTTCGCCGTTGGGGGCAATGGCTTTTTTGAAATGGTCTTTGTTGATTTTGCGAAAGCGGTCGAAATCCACAAAATTGTAGATGACCCGGATGTCGTTCGTGATGTTGAACTTGGTCAGGGTCTCGTCCCGCAGGAAGTCAGAGACCGCCGTCACGCCATCCGATTTGTTGATGGAAAACTCCACGACGGGCTTGAAAGCGGGGTTGGTGCCAACGAGCGTGATATCCGTACCGTGCAGGGTGGTGATGACGGGCACGTAGCGGCCATCTTGCAAGAGTATCTTCTTGGCCATATAGGCCACGGCGGCATGCGGGATGGCATAATGGACATGCAGCAGGTCGAGTTTTTCGAACTTGACGACCTCCACCAGCTTACTTGCCAATGCCGTATCATAGGGCGGGTACTCGAAAAGGGGGTAGTCCTCCCCGTTTACTTCGTGGTAAAACACGTTTTCGTGGAAAGCAGAAAGCCGTGCCGGGCGACGGTATGTGATGAAGTGTACCTCGTGGCCCCGCTTGGCGAGGCCCATGCCAAGTTCCGTGGCCACCACGCCGCTGCCGCCAAATGTGGGGTAACAAACGATGCCTATTTTCATGTTTACAAGTACGAAGGAAAAAGTACAAAGGAAAAACTGGGTGAGTGGGTACTCTTGTGCTGCTGCTTTTACTGCTTTGAACTTTTAGCTGTTTGTGAAAAACTCCTCTAAATACACTTTAAGAAGCCAAAGGTTGAACGAAAAAAGGGATGCCCACTTTTGGAGCATCCCTTTTTTCAATTGGCAGTAAGGTGCAATTTTCCTGTGCCCTGACTGAAAACTGCCAACTGCCAACTCATCTCGCCACTACCAGTTTCGCATGGTACGGTTTGCCATCGGCAATGACTTGCAGGAAGTACATGCCGGGGGCGTGGTTGCTCAGGTCAAGCGTTTGGTTGAAGCTCGTGGTGTTCTCTTGTTGCGAAGCAAAGACCAACTGGCCGCTCATGCTGAACAGGCACAGTTCCACGTCCATGCTTTTCAGCAGTTTAACGTTCACGAAGGCTTCGCCGGAAGTTGGGTTCGGGTAGAGGCTGATTTCCTCCAGGCCCTCCACCTCGTCGGCTCCGACAAAGATGCCAATGTTGAAAGTTTTGACGCCCGTGCAGCCGCCAGCGCTTTGTACGATGACGATGTAAGTGCCGATGGGCAAGTTGCCGGGGTCTTGTTCCGTGGAAATGATTTCACCCGCACCATCCTGCCATGTATAGGTGAATGGACCTTGGTCGAAGGGCAAGGAGACATTGATATGGCCAGTGGAATCGCCCTCAATGGTGCCTAATACTTCACCAACGATGTAAAGCGATTCCGGGCAGCCGCTGATGTTGATATTGTCGAGGTCGAGCCAGTAGTCGCCATTGCCCCAGGTGCCGAGGAAGCGGATATTGATGGCACCATCGGCATAAGCACCGAGTGGCACCGTCTTGGTGACGAAGGCAGTGTCGGGCACGTGGTTGGTGCTGTCAATGGTCAGCACAGTTTCCCAGGTTTCCTCGCAATCGTCGGAGATTTGTACTTCAAGTTTGTCGTTTGCACTGAGCATTGTTCCAACTTGTGGGTCATTCCAGTTTACGTAGCGATAGTCAAATTTCAGGGAGTCGCCCGCAACGATTGGCCCTACCCGGTAGGTCGTCAACGCCAAGGATGTATCGCCAACGAAAAGGTTGTCGCCCAAGACATAAGTGGGGTTTTCGTGGGCAAATGGGAAGAAAATCGTGCCGTCGGTGGTCCAGTCGCTATGGATGTTGTTGTCTTCAAAATCTTCTTTCAAAGGCTTGGGAAATGCGGTGACGACAAAGGTTGAAAAAGTGTCATTCCTCGGCTGGCTGTCTCCATCGAGCACGGTCCATGCTTGAATTTGGTAGATGCCCGGCTCGGAGAAGTCCCAAGTGGTTTCAAACTGAATGACCTGTGTGCTGTCGTTGCCAAGCACCCCGGTGAATAGGCCATCCTGTGGCACGGAGATAGGGGCAAGCTGCCCATTGACGGCATAAAAAAACTTGAACAAGGTTTGCGGGGCTTGGCCAAAATTGGTCAACAACACCTCAACCTCCTGACTGGGGCCAAGGTTGCAGCCCGCAGCCGATGGCATGGAGATTCCGCTTACGCCGAGGTCTTTGAGCCAAAGGGTCTTGAACATGACTGGGCCGATTGGCTTGCTGAACTCGGTGCCGCAGTCGAG
>JANPLH010000583.1:0-1188 GCA_031426435.1 Saprospiraceae bacterium
TGCGGGGCGCTGCCCCTTGGAACTGGGGGTATGCTGAGGGCTACAAATATTACGGGGCGCTGCCCCTTTTCGAACGAAAATTGTTGTCAGTTTTGCCCATCACTACAATCAGTTGTAGTCAGGATGATATGTTGGCCAAGAATCCTTTTTTGTTTTGTCATTTTACGGAAGGTTACCCTTTTTTCAGCTAACCATCAATTAGGCCCTCCCCCAAGCCCTTTCCCCGGCAGAAACCGCCCCACCCTTTTCACGTAATCCGCATACCCCGGGTATTTATCCGATGAAATCTTCTCGCTGAAATCAGCGCTGCCTTGAAATAGGATGAGCAGCAGCACAGCACCCACCATCGAGCCATTGAGCCAGCGCCCAGTGGCGGCCACGCTGAACAGGTAAAATGCCAACCAGATGCCCTGCTCGGCGGCATAGTTGGGGTGCCGAAGCTTGGCCCAGAGGCCCGTATCGAGGAAGCCCTTAGTGTAGTCGCCCGTGAGCGGCTCCCCACTGGCTTTGCGACGGTACTTTTCGGTCTGATAGTTCCATTGCTGCTGGTCAGCAACGGTTTCCATGGCCACGAATGCGAGGAACAGCGCCGCAGCCAAATAATCCAGCCAGCCGAGCGGCTGCCCTTTGCCGTGCCAGGCCATGACGGCGGGCAGCGTGAACAGCAATATCAGTCCCTGCTGGTAAAAAGAGATGAAACCCAAGTTGAACGCCGCCCAGCGCAGGCGGCCATTGAGAAGTGGCATTTTGCGCAGCACGCTCCAACGGTAGTCCTCCTCGCCTGCCCAGGGAACCCAGGAATAGCCGCCCCGCCGCCAAAAGTTGAAAGTGAGGCGCAGCCCCCAAACGGTGGCCAGCACGGCCATGAGCACCATGCGGGTGTCCCAATTGCCCGCAGCGGCAAAATACCAAGTGTAAACAATGGGCATGATGCTCCACAGCTTGTCCACTTGGCTGCAATTACGGGTAATTTCACTGACGATGAAGCAAGTGAGCGCCACGCCGACATAGACTTTCAGCATGGCGAAGAGCATGTCTTTTTGTTCCAACGAAAGCGGTGCATCGGAGTACCAAGCCACGAGCGGCAGCACGACGAGGCCGAGCAGGAGGAGTAGGATTGTTTTTAGCATAGCAAAAATATATCACAGCCCCAACCCCCGCCCAATCAAGTTCCTTTTATAAATCTCG
>JANPLH010000584.1:0-13811 GCA_031426435.1 Saprospiraceae bacterium
AAATTTCTCCTTGTCCTTCGAGAATGAAATACGTCTCAGAACTTTTGGTCAAACGATGAGGAAGGGATTTTTCACCCATTTCGAGGTAGGCATGGGCGAGGCTGTACAGGGTGTTCACATTGTCATTAGACGGGTGCAACAATTCCCTCAAATGGGTGAGGTCACCAGCCAAAAAACAAGCAGAATTCATGATTTTTTTCACCATAACAATTTGATAATACTACTTATTACGTATAAATACGTAGGTTAAAAATACGGTTTTCCCTTATTGGTAGATAGGTATCTGTGTCCGTACCTTTGTCATGCTGCAAAACTATCAGGCAATCTGCATTTACCCATTCTTCTCATACTCACTCAAAGCAGCACCAGTAAAATCGAACAACTTATAGGCATAGCCTCGTTCATGTCCAATTTAGGTCATCTGGTCATCTGCACACTATTTCAAGGTAATACATCAAGTTTAAATTGATTATCCTAAAGCATGAGGTGCTTGCGGAATAACACAGAATTACATAATTATGTTTTTTTAAAATTGAAACCAATGTGAAAAAGGTGTTCCTTATTTTCTAATGCATTTCATACACTAGTGCATTGATTGCCCAGACCGATTCCGACAATCTTTATTTCAAATGATTAAAAGTGAATGGTATAATGATAAATGAAGTGTGTTTAAAATTAATTCTACCATTCAACATTTATCATTTTTTTCAAGATACAGGGATTAATAAATCAGCTTTCTGGTTAAGACTTTAGTAGGCTCGAAGTGGGAAAAGAATGATTTTCCCCTTTGAGCTTGTTTTAATCCATAAAAACTTACCTCCCTACCCTATTGATTATCCCTCCCATAATGCAAAATCCGTCCATTATAATCATTGAGCGGCCACAACGCTACCGCACTTCCCACTCATGCACCCCCACACTAACGCCATCTTGACCAACGAACTCCAAGCGCATGGCCGTCGTTTTCACAGGCTCAAACTGCACCTCCGTCCAGCCGTCCTTCACCACCTTCCAACCGTCGTAGGAGTAGCATTTTTTCCATTCACCATTTTCCAAGAACTTGACAATGAATGACTTGGGCACCCGGCAGCCGCCTTGGCTGGCCTCGTCATCGAACCAATAGATTCGGGCTGTGCCGACTTGCTCCTCCTTTTCAAAGTCCAATTGCAGCCATTCCGTGGTGCCGAAATGCGGCCACCAATGCACAAATGGGTTCTCGTGGTCGTCCGAATGTTTGGGAATCCATTGGTCGGCAATGGCGCTCATTTCACCCTTAGCACCTTCCGATGCTGTGATTTTGCTCCTTGCCGTTAGCGTCGGCTGTGCCAATGGGCGGGTGCTTCGCAGGTCATTGGGCAACCAGACGAGCATGTTGTCCTTGCCCCGATTGGCCCAAGCGAAGTAGGGAATGGCCATTAGTTTCAGCGGCGAAAGCTCGCCTTGGTCGGGGGCCGTTTTTTTCAAAACCAATGAGCCGTTGAAGCCAATCGTCTGCACGCCACCGAGCAGCCCAGCCTCGAATTGCGAAGCAAACTCGGCATCCTTGGGCACATAAACGCTCAAGATACGCTCGTCAGATTGGTCTTTGCCTTCGAGGCAATATATAAGCGGCCCACGTTGCAGGGCATATCGGTCATTGGTCGCTTCGATTTTTGAGTTGCCTTTCACTTGCTGGATGGGCATCGGCAGCACCAGTGAAACCGTATCGCCGGGCTTCCATTTCCGTTCGATGGTCATATAGCCGTCCTTGATGCCGCTGAGTATCTTTTTGCCGTTCAGCGTAACTTGCACTTGGCTGCCGTCGTGATTTGCGAAGCTGTAAAGGTCATAAGGCACAGCGTCGCCCTGCGCCCAGCCGGGTATCCGCAACTTAAGGGTAAACGTGTTTGGCTTCTCCGGCTCAACGGCGACGATGATTTTACCATCATAAGGGTAGTCGCTTTGCTGCGCAATTTTCACCTTCACCGCCTGCCCTCTGCTGTTGATGTTTTCGACGGTCGTCTCGCTGGTTGTATAAAGGTTTATGAAGACCTCGTTGCCCCGCTTCGCAAACACATAACCGGGGATGGACGGGAAGAACCTCGACACGTTGCTGGGGCAGCAAGCGCATTGGAACCATGGGCTGCGCTCCACGTTCTTGCGGCTTTCAAGTGGGTTTGGGTAAAAGAAACGGTCGCCCGTTAGCGAGAGGCCAGCGTTGAGGGCATTGTAAAGGGTACGCTCCAAAACGTCAATGTATTTGCTGTCGCCTGTGAGCTGGAACATGCGCTGGTTCCAGTAAACAAAGGCGATGGAGGAGCAAGTCTCGCAATAAGCCGAGTAATTGGGTAGGTCATAAGGCTTGCTGAAACCCTCGTTGGAACCGCTGCTGCCAATGCCGCCCGTCACATACATCTTGGTACCGACCACATCTTGCCAAAGCGCATCGAGTGCCGGGATGTACTCCTTGCCGCCTGTCAGTGCCGCCACATCGGCCATTGAGGCGTACATATAGCAGGCCCGCACGGCATGGCCCACGATTTCCTTTTGCTCGGTTACCTTCTTGTGGTTTTGGTTGTATTCCTCGCCATAACCCCGAACGTCAAGGAAGAACTTGGCGAGGTCGAGGTAGCGTTTTTCGCCCGTTACCAAATAGAGCTTGGCCAAACCCAACTCGATTTCCTGATGGCCAGTAGCCTGTTGGAGTTTGCCTTTTTCCCAACCAAAATTCTTGTCAACGAGGTCAGCACTTTTCAGCGCAATGTCGAGCAGGCTGCGCTTGCCAGTGGCAAGATAATGGGCAACGGCGGCCTCGTAAAGGTGGCCAAGGTTGTAGAGTTCGTGGCTGTGCTTTTCTTCGTAAATCCAGCGGGTGTCGGTGCCTTTGTAGTAGTCGCCAGTCACCTCTTTTTTCACAACGCCAGCTGCTTTTTCCCGCTCGTTGATGGTGCGCCAAGTATAGAGATAACCATCCGGCTCCTGCGCCAACTTGATTTTATCAATCAAGCTATCCACGTAAGTGTCCAATTTTGGGTCAGGATGCACTTGCAGGGAATAGGCAGCCCCCTCGATTATCTTGTAAACATCGGAATCATCGAAGCCATAAACCCCACAGAATGAGCCGTTTGCGTTGCCTCCGGCAATGTCGAAGTTCTTTACCCGGCCTGTTTCCTCGCATTGTCCGAAGGTATAGGGTAGCGTTACGGTGCGCACGGTTTCAAGGCGGGGTGCCCAGAAGTTATCTGTGATTTTCACCTCGGTGAAAGGTACTGGCTGAATGGGGTATTGAGGCTTATCGTTTTGCGCAGCCAATAAATAGGTCAGTAGAACGCAAACAATGGAAAGTTTGAATTTCATCATTTTTCGAAAATAGATTTTCTGACAAGCAGCTTTCAAGGTAACCGAACAAGGAAAGCCAAGGGCCAAAAGTAATTGTTGAAAAATGAAGTCACTGCCAAAAGCCAAATTTTTCGTCACTAATGGCAGTTTGAAAATTAATTTTGCTCAATAGCAAACCAAATTTGGAAAATACCCGTCTTTTGAGTTTTAAACACCTACCGAAATATGAAGACCACGCTTGTAACTTTGATGGCCGTACTTGTTTGCTACCTACCGCTTCGCTCCCAAGATACGCCCATAAAAGATGGCAAAGCGGATATCTTGCTCGGCATCAACATCACGAATACCCTTGCTGGCTTCTTCAACTCTGGTGGTCAAGACATTGCCAAAGACCCGTTCCTTTTCAGCCTTAAAGTTCTGAAAAACAATAAGTTGTGGCGGCTTGGCGCAATTTTCAAAGTGGATGCAAGGCAGGAACAATTGCCAAATTTTGAATTCAGAACTGTCAATGAATCTGAGTACATGCTGAGGCTCGGCAGGGAGTGGATGCAGCCCATCAATAAGCGTTTTGCCCTGTACTATGGTGCCGATGCAATAGGGAGCTATTTCTTGGAAAAAAGCGAGTTCGAGTCTTTCACAAACTTAACTTCCAATGAATTCAAATTCGGCCTCGGCTTTGGCCCTTTTCTTGGGGTCTATTTCAATTTGAGCGAACGCATCCGATTGTCAACGGAGACCTACGCTTATGCGATTTTCTTTGCTGGTGAAAGCTTTACAGAAATTGGCCAAGGGGTGCCAGACGAGCGCAAGAAAATTAGAAACTTGTCCATCATGCCCTCGGTACCAAACTCACTCTATATCCATTTTTCTTTTTAAACACCTAAAAAACCAACGCTGTATGAAATACCTGCTTTCCCTGCTTTTCGCCTTTGGCTTAGTTACATTGCCAGCTCAAGAAACCGTTGAAAAAATGGAATGGACATTCCCTGAACGCTACCGAGCGGTAAGCATCAACACCACCCCGCTGCTGACGCAGTTGATACCATTCAATCGGACAAACCCATTGGTTAGCGGGCCATACAACGTTGAATTTCACCGATACAGAGGCGGTTCGAGGGCTTTGCATTGGAGCCTTGGAGTTTTCATTGCTGAAGGTGGCAATTTTGACCTTGCCGAAAATGCCCATTTCAATTTTAGGATTGGCACTGAAAAGCGATGGGAATTCAGTGAAAGATGGACTTTCTATCGTGGCTGGGATGGCTACCTGTCGTTTGGTAGTTTCAATGTGATTGGGGAGACCAGTAATCAAACGACTATAATTGGTCTGGGGCCAAGATGGTGCATCGAATACAGAGTCACACAACCAATCAGTGTCTCCATTGAGTCAGCACTGGTAATAGGCTTGGATGCCGATTTTGGAACACCCGATTTTCGGTTTATTCCACCTGTTGCCATCAACTTGAACCTGATTTTGCCAAGAAGTTTTTAGCAATGCTGTTTTCGCAGTGTTAAAGTTTTATACTTGGTTTAAATCTTGAACTTTTACCGTTTAACTTGCAACTCTTTCAACACTTAATTTTATCCAATGAAAAAAAATGCGCTACTAACGTCCTTTGCCATTTGCCTAATGGTCATCATGGCAAGCTGCTTGAAGCAGGAAGAACCTGTGGAAGCCCTGCAATTGAACCTTCCTGAGCAAGCCTACGACTATGCTGGGGTGCAACTGCCCCCTCATTTTCAGAATGATTTCCTCTCAAGTGCCTCAAATGTGTTTGTGAACAATGGCGGAATTGTCGTTGATTTCCCAAACAACGGTGATTTCTTTTCAGGAATTCCGAACCCGACCATCACGAATGACGGTGCTACGCTTGGCAGGGTGCTTTTTTACGACACAAAGCTTTCCATCAACAATGCCGTGTCCTGCGCCTCTTGCCACAAACAGCAATTTGCTTTTGCTGACCCAACGGCAGGCAGCATTGGCTTTGAGGGCAAGGTGACGCCCCGCAATTCAATGGCCATCATCAATGTGGCATTGAACCGCAACTTGTTCTGGGATTCAAGGGTGCATTCTGCAAAGGAACTGACGCTCAAACCAGTTCAGAACCACATCGAAATGGGTATGGAAGACTTGCAGGTTTTGGTTTCAAAGCTGTCAAAAACCAGCTATTATCCTGAACTTTTCCGCAAGGCGTTCGGCACCTCTACCATCACCGAAGACCGTATTTCGGATGCAATGGCACAGTTCCTTTGCAGCATGGTTTCTGTTGACAGCCGCTTTGACGCTCAGTTTTCCAGCAATCAACCCACTACATTTAACGAATTGGAACATTTGGGTCAATCCTTGTTTTTCAGCGAACGCACCAAATGCGCCAAATGCCATAGTGGCAACAACTTCGCTGCTGACGACCGCCCAGGTGGTGAGTATGGAGATATTGGTTTTGACTTTGGTGGTGGCAATGACAACAGCCCTAAAGGCACCGCCAATAACGGCCTCGATTTGGTGACGACCGACAAGGGTTTGCGCGATGGCCAATTCCGAATCCCCAGTCTGCGCAACGTCGCACTTACTGGCCCCTACATGCACGATGGCCGATTGGAAACTTTGGAAGATGTCATTGAATTTTATAACAGCGGCGTCAAGCTTCACACCAATTTGGACAAAAAACTAATTGGGCCGGACGGTGAACCGCTTCGCTTGAACCTTTCTTCTTTGGAGAAAAAGGCAATGGTTGCCTTCCTCGAAACGCTGACCGACCAAACCTTAGTGACTGATGTGAAATATTCCAATCCGTTTCATTAACAAGTAACATATCCTGAAAAGCGGGTCAGTGCAAGTGCTCTGACCCGCTTTTTTTGTTCCAAAAACAGGAACCTTGGCCCACCGTTTCCGATTTAAGTTTTACGGCTATCTTCGCAGCCTCAATTTTTGAACAAGCAAAACCCCAGTTTTACCATTTGACTTTGTACTTTTTCCTTCAAATATGGACTTAACCAAGAAATACTGCGTCACTTCCGCCCTACCCTACGCCAACGGGGCGCTTCACCTCGGCCACCTCGCTGGGGCCTACCTCCCCGCTGACATCTACGTGCGCTACCTTCGTGGCATGGGCTGCAATGTGGCATTCATCTGCGGCTCTGACGAACACGGTGCTGCCATCACCATTCGGGCAAAGAAGGAGGGCATCAGCCCACAGGAAATCATTGACAAATACCATGCGCTCAACAAGCAGACCTTCGAGCAATTGGGCATCAGCTTCGACCACTACGACCGCACGAGCGCCAAGCTGCACCACGAGACAGCGCAGGCTTTTTTCCTCAAACTGATTGAAAAAGGCGGCGAGTTGGAGGAGCGGCTTTCGGAGCAATACTTTGATGAGGAATACCAGCAGTTCTTAGCCGATCGGTACATCATGGGCGAGTGCCCCAACTGCGCCAACCCCGAAGCCTATGGCGACCAGTGCGAGCGCTGTGGGGCTACCCTATCGCCGATGGAATTGAAAAACCCGAAGTCCATGCTCAGCGGCGCAACGCCCATTCTGAAAGAGACTTCTCACTGGTATTTCCGCCTCGACCAGCACGGCGACTGGCTTCGTGAATGGATAAAAACGGGCATAATAGATGGCCAACAGCACCACGACCCGAACGCCTGGAAAAAACACGTGGTAGGCCAATGCCTCTCGTGGCTTGACGACGGCGAGGGCCTGCAGCCCCGCTCCATCACCCGTGACCTCGACTGGGGCATACCCGTACCGATGCCGGGCGCTGAGGGCAAGGTGCTTTACGTCTGGTTCGATGCACCCATCGGCTATATTTCTGCCACAAAGCAATGGGCCAGCGAGAACGGCAAAAACTGGGAAGACTACTGGAAAGGCGACCCCGACAAGCTGCAACTCGTTCATTTCATCGGAAAGGACAATATCGTTTTCCATTGCATCGTGTTTCCTGCTATGCTCAAAGCGCATGGTGATTACGCTTTGCCCATCAACGTGCCTGCCAACCAGTTCCTCAATTTCGAGGGGCGGAAGTTCAGCAAGAGCAAGGGCTGGGGCATTGAGCAGCACGAGTATTTGGAAGAGTTTGCCAATTTCCCAAACAAGGAGGACGCCTTGCGCTGGGCGCTCATCCGCAACCTGCCGGAGAACAAAGACGCCGACTTCAAATGGGACGAGTTCGTGGATTTTTATGATAAGGACTTGGCGGATAATTTGGGTAATTTTGTTAATAGAGTAATTACTCTTACCAACAATTATTATGGTGCTAAAGCACCAGGCATTCAGAGAAAAGAAATTTTTACCACTCCTGAATATGTTAATAGTTTTAAGAGTGAATTTATTGCTGGTAATGCTTTTAACATTTGCAGAGATATTTCCGAAGAAATATTATGGTTTAATTTCAAAGCAGCCGCTGCCAAGCTCATGGAGCTCGCAACACTTGGAAATCAATACCTACAAAGCACAGCACCATGGGCACTTAGAAAAGCAAATCCAGACGACCCACGCATCGCAGATTGTCTTTCATTATGTTTAGATATTGTCGTTTTATTAAGTGTTGTTTGTGAACCTTTTATTCCTAACACCGCCAAAAAGATTAGGAGTTTGGTAAACCTTGGAGATTATAATCGTGATGATTGGCGGAAAACAATTAATAGATTTGAAAAAGGAGAATCACTTCTCCCCGCTAGCCACCAAGTCGGCCAACCCGAAATCCTCTTTGCCAAAATCAACGACCGCAACGACAAGAGCCGCCTCGAAATTATTGAGCGCCAAAAGGCGAAGTTGGCAGTTATCCTCGCCGATGAAGCAGACCCTTCCCTACCAGCAACCCATCACCCATCACCAGTCACCACCTACCCAGCTATGAAAGAAGAAATTCAATATGACGACTTCGCCAAAATGGACATCCGAACGGCGACCATCACGGCTGCCGAGCGCATCCCGAAGGCAGACAAACTGCTCAAACTCAGCGTTGACCTTGGCTTCGAGGAGCGCACGGTGGTGTCTGGCATTGCGGAGCATTTCACACCGGAAGAAGTAATCGGACAGCGGGTGCTGCTGCTTGCCAACCTCGCCCCTCGCAAGCTGCGGGGCGTTGAATCGCAGGGCATGATTCTGATGGCGGAGAGTGCCGAAGGGAAACTGAGCTTCGTGCAAGCAGGCGAGGCTTTTGGGCCGGGGCTGGGTGTGAAGTAATTGAGGTGACATCTTTTCCAGCAACAACTGAAAATTTTTAGCAGGCTTTAGAAGGAAAAAGGTGTAATCTCAATGTAACCGCCACGAAATGACACCTTTTTCCCTTTCAAAATCTGCTATTGTTTGAAGTGCGTTGTAGGGAAAAAGATGTCACCTCTTGGCCGCAGGACATTTAACGAAAAGCAAAATGAAAAACAACTGGATACTTCAAACGCTCTTACTGGTGGTTGCCATCGCCGTTTCCTGGTTCATTGCAATCTCCCGACCTGACCTAAATAGCCTTGAAATCGGGGCTATCGCAAACCAAGCATTTCCTCCCATGCTGGGGGCCATCAGTTTGTTGATTTACGGCATTGTTTCGTTGATTCAAAAGCGGGGCAATTTCAACCTCTTCCTTTTCATGGTAGCGTTGAACCTTGCGTTTGGTATTTACCTCTATTTTCACAAATGATGTCCAATAGCGCCAAAGCACTTCCAATGAAAAACTCCCTTAGACTTGGCCTTTTAGCAATTACCTCGTTGGCGACAATTGCCCTCGGCTATAATATGTACAGCCTTTGGCAAGCCGAAACCCTTTGGGGCCACCGCCCGCTGTTCTTTTTTTTGGCGGCATGGGCCAGCATCGTGCTGTTGTTTTGGAAAAAATACACCTGCCACCCAAAAGGGCTACGTTGTCTCGGCCTTGGCACACTCAGCGGCGTCCTTTTGGCACTCAGTTTTCCGCCCTTCCCCACGACCATCCTGGTTTTCATTGCTTGGGCTCCCATACTCCTCATCGAGTACGAGGTAGCAAAGGAACGTGCCGACCCTTCAATCCTTCAATCCTTCAATCCTTCAATCCTTCCATACACCTACCACGCCTTCGTCCTCTGGAACATCCTCGTCACCTGGTGGGTGGGCAACACGGCCTTCATCGCTGGCATCGTGGCCATTTGGCTGAACGCTTGGTTCATGTACGTGCCTATTTGGTTCTTTCATAAAACCAGGCAATACCTCCCCAAAACGGGCTACCTCTCCTTTGTCGCATACTGGCTCAGCTTCGAGTTCCTGCACCTGAATTGGGAAATTTCGTGGTCGTGGCTCACGCTCGGCAATGCATTTGCGCAGTTCCCAGAGGCCGTTCAGTGGTACGAGTACACGGGCGTTTTCGGCGGCTCGTTGTGGGTCGTTGCGGTCAATGTGCTGGTATTCAAGCTGCTAGAGAAAATGGAGTTCCGCTTCTCGCCCAAGGCTGCCTGGCAACAGGGTTGGAGTTTGTGGCGCATCAAGCTGCTCGTTTTGGTTCCCATCGCCGTCTCCCTCATCTGGTATTTCAACGAAAAAGATAAAGGCCGTGATGTGGAAGTGGCTGTGGTGCAGCCGAATTTTGAGCCGCACTACGAGAAGTTCAACATACCGGATAAGGAGCAAATGGAGCGCTTCATTCGGCTATCGGAGCAAGTGGTGACACCGAACACCAAATACGTCGTTTGGCCGGAGACGGCTTTCGATGGCATTAGGACAGACGAAATGGAGAACCACCCCGCCATGCGGGTTGCGAAGCAATTTGTGGAAAAGCACCCCGGCGTAAAGCTCGTCACGGGCGTCAGTGCCTACAAGGTTTTCAGAGAGGGAGAGCCGCATACCCGCAATACCCGCACCATCGAACGGGCGAATGGGAATACTTTTTTCGTTGAGGTCTATAATGCTGCGTTGCAATTAGAGGCTGGGCAGGACAGCATCCCGTTTTACATCAAATCCAAACTGGTGCCGGGGGCCGAAATCCTACCCTACCACGAGGTCTTGTTTTTCCTGAAACCCATCGTTGACCAGCTCGACGGCTCGGTGGAAGGGCATGGCATCCAAAAATACCGGGAGGCATTCCCAAGCAGCGATGGTAGGGTCGCCCCCAGCATTTGCTATGAAAGTGTGTTCGGGGACTATAATGGTGGCTATGTGCGGGCAGGCGCCGAGGCCACTTTCATCATGACCAACGATGGCTGGTGGGACGATTCCGGCGGCCACAAGCAGCACCTCGCCTTTGCCCGCCTGCGAGCAGTAGAGACCCGCCGCAGCATTGCCCGCTCCGCAAATACGGGCACTTCCTGCTTCATCAACCAGCGGGGCGATGTGCAGCAGCCCACGGAATACGAGGTGGAGGCGACCATTCGACAGAATATCAAGTTCAACGACCGCATCACGTTTTATGTGCGCTGGGGCGATATGATTGCCAGATTCGCTCTCTTCACAACCTTTCTCTTGCTGACGAACCTTTTAGTGAAAAAGCTGAAACAGCGATCAGAGCGAAAGACCACTACTTGAACTTAGAAGGATTTCCTACCTTTCGGCTTCATCGTTTTTGACCAAAACCGAAAGGTATGAGAATCATATTTGGCTTCCTTCTTTGCTTTGCAATGGGCTGGCACCATCTCGCCACCGCCCAGTCCTTTAACAACCTGCCAGTCACCACGCAGAAGCCCCCGCTCCATGCTCGGCATTGGATGGCCATCACGGGCAAGCCATTGGCCGCCACCGCCGGGGCTGCCATTTTCCAGCAAGGAGGCAATGCAGTGGATGCTTCCTGCGCCATGCTCGCCGCTACTTGCACCATGTTTGATGCATTGAGTTGGGGTGGTGAAACGCAGGCGCTCCTTTACCATCCGAAACTGAAAAAGGTCATCGCCATCAATGCACTCGGCGTGGCCCCGACGGGTGCTACCCCTGAATTTTTTAAACAAAAAGGCATGAAGTACCCGCCCGAGTATGGTCCGCTCGCCGCCGTGACGCCCGGTACTCCTGGTGGCCTCATGACCATGCTGGCCGAATATGGCACGATGAGCCTCGAACAGGTGCTTGCCCCTGCCATACAATTGGCCGATGGCTACCCTATTGAGGCGCAGATGGCCAATTTCATCGAGCGGAACAAGGCGGAAATCAAGCAATGGCCCTATTCTAAGAAGGTCTTGCTGCCGCACCTTGGCAATGCTTGGGAAGCGCCAGAGGCGGGTGAGCTTTTTATCCAAATGGACTTGCTCGCCACGCTTCGCAAAATGGTGGAAGCGGAACGGACAGCCATAGCCAAAGGCAAAAACAGGAAGGAAGCCATCTATGCTGCATACGACCGCTGCTACCGGGGCGACATCGCCTTGGAGTTCGTGCGGGGCTGCCAAGAACAGGGGGGCCTCATCACCGAAGGAGACCTTGCCAATTGGAAAGTGAAAATCGAGGAGCCGACCATGAGCACTTACAAGGACATCGAGGTCTATAAACTGAAGGAGTGGACGCAAGGCCCTGCCCTGCTCCAGACCCTCAATATCCTCGAAAACTTTGACCTGAAAGGCATGGGCTACAACTCGACCCGATACATCCACACCGTCTATCAGGCGATGAACCTTGCCTTCGCCGACCGGGATTTCTACTACGGCGACCCGGCCATGCCGCCCGCAGAACCCATCAAGGGGCTGCTATCGAAGGAATACGCCAAATTGCGCAGCAAGGAAATAAACCCCGACCGCAACGACGCCAAGGCAGCGCCGGGCGACCCGTATCCATTTGAAGGTGGCAAGAACCCGTACCTGCACTTATTGGAGGATTGGGGGAATGGGAGCGTTGAACATGAACGCCACTCTCCGGGTGACTTTGAGTCACCCGGTGAGTTGGGGCTTACCGCCAAGTTCCTCAAAGACTTCGCCCTCGGCACCACCACCATCGAAGCGGCAGACGCCGACGGTTGGGTTGTCTCCGTGACCCCCAGCGGCGGCTGGATTCCTGCCTGCATTGCTGGTAATACGGGCTTTGGCATGAGCCAGCGCATGCAGTCCTTCGTATTGGATGAGAAAGAAAACCCATTCAATGTGGTTGCTCCCGGCAAGCAGCCACGGGTGACGCTTACCCCCAGCCTTGCCTTGAAGGATGGCAAGCCGTTGATGGCCTTCGGGATGCAGGGCGGCGACGAACAGGACCAATGCCTTATCCAGTTTTTCCTCAATATGGTGGAGTTCGGCATGACTGCACAGGAGGCCAGCGAGGCACCCAGCTTCAAGACCTATCAGATGCACGCCAGCTTCGGTGACCACGAGCGCAAGCCCGGCCACCTCACGCTCAACAGTGCCATGCCCGATTGGGTACGCAAGGAACTGGCCAGGATGGGCTATAAAATCAACTATCAAGACCGCACCAGCGGCCCCATCAATGCTATCTTTTTTGACCACGACCACGGCACTATATGGGGCGGCAGCAGCAACCACGGCGAGGATTATGGGATTGGTTGGTAATAAATTTGCGAGACTGTACATTGGAACGTAACACGGACTGCCAGTCCGTGCTTCCGCATTTCCCCTTACTAATGACGCCTGCTTCTTGCTAACATATAAGCAAGTACTGGCAGTCCGTGTTACGTTAACAAGGCTTACCTTTGCGCCTCCAAAAAAAAATAACGACAGACAAGTAAATCATCCATCGCATGTCCAAGACAATTGACAAAGTCGAACTTCGCTTTCTCCAAATTGGTGACTACGAATCGCTGAAAGCCTTGATGAAGGAATCCTACTCCAGCATGAAGGACTCCTATTGGCCGGAGGAGACCATTGCAACCCTCATCGAAAAATTCCCCGATGGGCAGGTGGCCATCACGGTGAACGAGGAAGTGGTGGGATGCGCCCTCAGCATCATTGTCAACTACGGGAAATTCGGAGATAACCATACCTACCCCGAAATCTGTGGTGGCAATTACTCCTTCGAGACCCACGACCCTGATGGCGACGTGCTGTATGGCATTGATGTATTCATCAAATCCAGCTTCCGGGGCATGAGGCTTGGCCGCCGGATTTATGACTACCGCAAGGAGCTTTGCGAGAACCTCAACCTCAAAGCCATTATTTTTGGTGGGCGGCTGCCCAATTACCACCTCCACTCCAAAGATCTCTCCACGAAGGAATATATCCAAGAAGTGAAGCTGAAGAAGATTTATGACCCCGTGCTCACCTTCCAGCTTTCCAACGATTTCCACGTAAAAAAGCTGATGCGGGGCTACCTGCCTGGCGACAAGGCCAGCAAGGACTACGCCTGCCTGTTGCAATGGGACAATATTTACTATGAAGCGCCCTCCATAAACACACCCACCAGTCAAAAAGAATATGTGAGGGTGGGCCTGGTACAGTGGCAAATGAGGCCCTACAACAGCCTCGAAGAACTCATTGAGCAGGCCGAGTACTTCATTGACGCAGTCAGTGGCTATCGTTGCGATTTTGTGATGTTTCCAGAGTTGTTCAACGCCCCGCTCATGGCGGCATACAACCACTACAGTGAGTCGGAGGCCATACGGTT
>JANPLH010000585.1:0-6719 GCA_031426435.1 Saprospiraceae bacterium
CAACACCCCCGTGAGGCTGATGTATGCCCTGCCAAGGTAGCTTCCAAAGTTCCACTCGTTCAGGCTGCCGATATTGGTCTTGATGCCCCAGCCCGAAGGGATGGAAGTAGTCAAGAAGCGTTCGTAAAGCAAGCTCTTGTCGCCAATGCCCACCACTGGGTTCACGTCGTCATCGGTGATGGAGAGGGTATAGACATCACTGCCGGGCACTGCGCCCTGCCCTGCCGGGATGCTCAGGACGATGGTCTCCGGGCCTTCGTTGGCGGCGTCGTCAAGCAGGTGGATGGTGACCGTTTTTACCAAAAAATTGTTGCTGCCATGCGTGACGTTGCTGCTGGAGAGGGTGTAATCGGTTCCGAGGGTAGCCGTACCGCTGATATTCAAGTTGAAATTGAGTGGTGAGTTGACGAACATGCGGACGGTGATGTCTTTACCGTCGTTGCAAAGGCCAGGCCCTTGTGCCGCTTCGCTCGTGTTTTCAGCAGTTGTCAAAAAGCCAACCGGAATAATGCTCCCACCGCTTTCACATACAAACGCTGCCCCTACGCCCACGCCGTGCCAAGCATTGGTGACCGCTTCTTCTTCAGCGGAACAAGGCCCATAAGCTGCCCTTGTATAGGAAATGGAAGCTGCACGAGCCTCGGCAAAAGTGGCGTTCGGCGTCAGCAGCACCTCCGTTCCGAAGGCAATCAATTCAGAGGTTTCAAAGCCAACGCCTTCCACGCTGTACGTTTGGTTTTTGTCATTGATGCCGTCGTCTGGCGATGTGCCACTACCAGCGGTAAGCAGGTAGAACCATTTGTTGAGCACCCCACTGTTGGTGTGCACGCCGCACTGGTCATTGGCCAGGTTTGGTTCGCCGCACTCTGGATTTGTCCAATTATCACCGCCATAGGTATCAGGGTCGCCTACCGCCTTTGGGTTGTCCATGAAACGGAGGGCATTGGTGGGGTCGTTTGGGCCAGTGCGGAAGTCAATCTGCTCACCGATGCCCCAAATATTGAAACCAAAGCTTTGGCTGGGAAACTGCTCCATCACGTAGTTTTCCATACAAGCTGCCCAGATGTCGCTAAAGCCCTCGTTCATGGCACCGCTTTCACGCTGGTAAACCAAGTCGGAAGTACTGGAACAAACGGCATGACCGATTTCGTGGCCGCACACGTCGAGCGAGGTAAGCGGGGCAAAACCCTCCACCTGGGTAGCGCCGAGGTCTTTGTAGCTGCCGTCTCCATAGGTCATGGCACTACCGTTCCAAAAAGCGTTGTCGTAGCCTTCTCCATAATGTACGTAACTGTTGATTTTAGCGTCATTGTCGTCGTAGCTCATGCGTCCGTGGCGGTCGAGCCAGTAGTCGTACACCATCGAAGCACCCCAATGGGCGTCCCAGGCAATGTCGTCGTTGATGGCTTCTTCAGCGGTTGGCGCCGGGTCACGCACGTGCTCGAGCGTGGTCCAAATATTGTCGTCGTCCACGAAATCAGTGGCGAGGCCATAAATTAATGGTACCGAAATGGGCGCACCGCCGATGCCATTCATGTCGTAGGTCTGGATGCCGTTTCCACGGGTTTCATCCAAGAGAATATAATAGTCTTGGTCGCCGTAGTACTCCGGGCTGGGGTTTGCGCCCAATACCAGCTTGGTTCCAATTTCCTGGATGCCGCCGTATCGGGTTTGCACGGAGGCAGTTGCGTGTTTGATGATGGCGTCGCTGAGCATGATGCTTCCGTCATGGGCGTTCACGTAAACCCAGTTGCGGCTCACAGGTTCGTTGGCGTAAATATTGAACTTCCAGGCGAGATCCAAGTCGGTTTCTGGGGTGCCAAAATCGTCCACAATAACGAGTTCGCCCTTGGGCAGGTACTCTCCGTAGGCCTGGTTAATCTGCTTCACCATTTCTGGAGAAAGCATTCCTCGCCAAAGGCTTTCGATGTAATCCCAGACATATTCATTCGCCCCGACGAACTGCTTGGCGGCTTCAAGTGCCTGGGCTTCCGTGAGGCTTGGAGCAGTGCTTAGGTGCTGTAACTCATAGAACTCGCCGCTCATGGCAGCCAGCTCGCCTTGTTTCGACAGCACGTTGTACTGCCCATGTGCCAGTTTTATACCTTTATAGAATTGTTGAAAACGGGCGATGCTGAGGCCGTTCTTTTGGCGGGTATTTTTCAACGGCTCCAGCTTGTCTTCGCTTTTTAGCTGTAGGAAGTCTTTCAGCAGGCGGCGTGCATCCCGCATTTGATAGCTTTCTTTGGCAGAAACGTCGAAGCGGATGGTCTGCGGTGTGCCCCTCAGCGGCGACATTTCCACCGATTTGACTTTTTTATCCTGCTCGATGGCTTGTTTTTGCTGCTGAACCTGCTGGGCATTCTTTTGCCCGAAAATTGCGGAGCAACAAACCAGCAAAATCAAGGAGGTCAAGGTGTGCTTTAGGTAAAAATTGAAATTTTTCACGGCGGTGAATTTTGATTTTATGAATGAAATTGGATGACAGGGACAAAGGTGCAGGCTTACCAAACCTTTGTTGGCGTGGTCTGATGTGCTGAAAAATACGCGGGAAAAAATCAAGAAACTTGGGCTGTAAAATGGGAGGGATGGGCATTCAAGTACGATATAAAACATTGATTTACAATAGCATAAAGATTGTTTTCCCCAAAAGGAAGTTTGTAGTACTGACTCGAAAAGCCCGTAGGTATGAGGATTTTTTTTGTGGAGAAAATAAGGTGAGGTGGAAGTTGTTTAGCCTGATTTTCGCTCCCATCCCTGCATCAATGGTTTGATTAATTTTTAGGCGCTAATTTTCTTGCTTTTAGGTGCGTTTTGCGCTTAGCACTGGGATTGGGGGGATTTTTCACTTTTGGTTCGTTAGTAGTGTTGGGCTGTTCCTTGCCTATCCATTCGCTATGGGGGGAGTCAGTGTCGGTAGCAGGTGTTTGAATTTCGTCCTGCAACATTTCCTGTAGGTTGTAGGGGAAATTCAATAAGTTCATCATCGTAAAATGTTTTCGAGTTCATGCACCACTGTAAATAAGGGCAATAGACAGTTGTGCAAAAAATGGAGGGTGAGAAGTTTGTGTTTGATGCGTATTTTCATGATTGAGTTGTTTGATGGTTCAAAGATGCAGGCAAGGGTTTTCGTTGAATGCGCCATCTGATAAATTAGCAGCGTTGGGAAAAAAATCGGCCTTGCGGCAAAAGTTTCACAGCTCTTGTCCCGTAAAGCCAACAATCCATTGAATTTCAATCTTTTATGCCAATTTTGCCCGCTTATGGTCCCATGCCTTGAGCTTGGAAACCCTGCTTTCGTTTAGCCGTATCAATTTGAGCAAATAAATTTCTGACTTCTCTGCCATGTTATTGATTGAAAAAGTGGTCAAACTGCTGGACGACTTTCACTTTGGCGTGTTCCATGAGCATGTGAAGAACCTGAGTGTGCGCTCCTACTACCCCTTGGCCTTGCTTGACGTGATTGACCGCAATTTTGAAGTGGAACAGGAAAGCGAAAAACTGTACAAGGCCGTGTACGGCGAAGCCCCGGAAGGCGAGAGGGACATGAAGAAGTTCTTCCAACTGGCGCACTACACCTTCAAGTTGACGGGGTTCCTGGCGAGGAACTACTCCGACTACCTCCACCACAATACTACTAAGGTGCAATTTTTGGTGAACACGGGCAGGCTCGACGCCGCCACGCTGCTCGCCGAAATGGCGCTCGACGTCAGTGAAAAGATTGAAGATTTCAGCACAGAATCCAAAATGTTGCAGTTTCTGGCGCAACGGGAAGGCTACTTGGACAACCATAAAAAAGCACTGACCTATTTTGAGCGAAGTGGCGAGCTGATAAGCTTTATGCAAGCCCTCAACAATATCAACCACTTCATTTTTCAGCAACTCAAAGACAAAGGGAAAGAAAGCGAAACCAACATGGGGGACTTGCAGGCATTTTTGACGCCTTATTGCCAAAGCAACAGCATGGTGGTTCAATTAATGGCAAGGCTCAATATATGCTACTTGCTACATTTGAAAAGGGAGGCCCGTTTTTATACGGATGAAAACTACCAGGAGTTGTTGGCCATTGAAGCGGAACTGGACAAGTACGACTATATCATTTTCCCATACCTGCACAACCTCCGGCCCAAGTTGAGCTTTTTGCGGTTGAATTACTCCACCCGACAGCTTAGCCCGGAAAAACTGCTGGAGGAAGCAGCCGACATCATCGAGCACAGCGAAGACGACCTGTTTTGGAACAGCTTTGTCAACCAGCCGGAAATCAATTCAATTGCCATCCAGACCAGTTACCTCATCAGCAATTTCTTCACCAGCTATCGGGAAGACCACTTGCAATTGATGCCAGAAGATACACAGGCAAGGATAAAGTTCCTCAAGAATAAAGGCAAAATCCTGTTGGACAACAAGCTGCTCCAGGAAAACTACGTCGTGCGGTATATCAACCTCTCTACCATTTATGCTGGCCTTTTACTGTTGGGAGACAAAAAAGACATTGAGGAAAGCTACATCCTCCTAGACAACCTGCTCTTGTTTTACCAACAGGTACCTTTTCACGCCTATATTGACCCGATTTACCTCAATATGATCATGGCTGGTTTTTGCCTAAAGGATTTTGAGAAAGTGGAGCGCAGCTACCGACGGTATAAAAAATCAACGACGGGCAAGGTCGTCAATGAAGAAAATGACCTCACGTTGAACGCATTTTATTATGCGGCAAAATGGCTGGAGACCGGGAGAGAGCAATATGTCAAGAAATTTGAATCTACGATGCTTCAAACCCTTGACAAACCCCACCTCCAGACCACTAAAAAACTGTTGCTCGACATCAGCAGCTATTTCAATTTCCCAGTTAGGCTGCCAAAAAGCTAATATCAAATACCACCCTCAAAGCGGGTTCAGATACGCTACTCGATAATTTCCAAAAAAAAATTTGCACTAACAGTAGTATTGTTTTACTTTTGAGCCGACTTCTTTCCTTTTGCATGCCTTTTCTGGTATATCTACCTACCGTACCTATTATTATCCAATTACTTCTAAAAGTTATCGTCATGCAAAAACACTTAGCATTTTTCGTTTTTTCAACTATCCTATCCGTCAATGTACTCAACAGCCAGACAGTCGCCAGTTTCATTAACGAGGTGAACTACTTGGCAAGCAACCCCACGCATCGTGGCGTTGAAATAGCAGGACAAGCAGGCTCAAGCCTTAATGGTTGGTCAGCATTTGTATATAACTTGAACGGAACCGTTAGCACCGTCAACGACCTTGGCAATCAGGTAATTCCCAGCCAGCAAAACGGTTACGGAACCATTTGGTACGATGTAGAGCAAACCGGCAACGGTGGTGGCCTCGCCCTCGTCAACCCCGACGGAGGTGTGGAGCAGTTCGTCAGTTACGGCACTGCGGGCGTCATCACGGCGGTGACTGGCCCAGCTAATGGGCTTAGTTCCCAGTTCATCGGCATTCAGCTTTTACCGAACAAATCCCTGCAACTCACGGGTACGGGTTTGGGCTACTTAGATTTCATTTGGGCGCTGCCGGGGCATAGTACCCGTGGCAGTGTGAACCTCAACCAGATACTCGGCCTATTGCCCCCGGTTTTAGTTTATGGTGGCAATGGGGCTACTGTACAAACTACTGATAATCAATCGGTTGCGAGTGTTTTTGAGCTGACCATCTTCCCAAATCCGGTAGTTGACCAAGTGCAGATTCGCCTTGCAAATACGACCGAAGCCACGACCACCGCACAGCTTTTTGACCTAAAAGGGAAGCTCGTCGGGCGTACCATTTTCGGAGAAAACCAAGCCTCCGCTACACTGGACATGAGCCAACTTCCTGTTGGTTCATATTTGGTCAGCGTGGGCACTACCTCTAAAATGGTGGTAAAACACTAACAGCAAACCATTTTCCATACTATATATCGTGAAGCCCGCAGTCCTCAAAAACTGCGGGCTTTTTTGTGGAGTTCAAAACCAGTTGGTTGTTTAACTCGTAAATGGCGGAATTTTTTTTTCCCATGTTTTGCGACAAATCAGTTGAGGGCTTGTGAACATTTCTGGGCAATTACCTTTGAATTGTATTTAGGTGATAGACCATAGAAAGCGAAAGTTAAGAAGTCAGAAATGTCATGAAATGGCCAAATTGTGGTCATTTCATTATCCTGCGACCGCCGCAAAAGAGTGGCGGCCGCAGGAGTTATTTAAACACGATTATCGCCATGTTTAAAGTAAAGATTGCCGCAACCACGCTGGGTTGGCTGCTACTGCTGGGCAGGGGTTTCTCCCAATCGCCCCCCGATGCTGCTTTGGATTATATCTCAAAGCATAGCAAAGAATGGGGCGTTTCAAAAGCCGATGTCCAGAAGCTTGCTGTCACATCCTGGCATGTCAGTTCCGTCAGTGGGCTAACGCATGTTTACTTGCAGCAGCAGGTAAACGGCATGCCCGTTCTGCCGGGCGTTGCGAGCATTCATTTTGGGCCTGGCGGCAATGTTTTTCACAAAAGCAGCCAATTGATTTCGGGCATGATTGACAGGGTAGAAGCCCCGGCAAGCAAGCTCACCGTCGGCGAGGCTGCTCAGAAAGCGGCCACCATCCTTGGCATTGAAGCACCAAGCGAAAAAGCCAAGGAACAGGCACGGCAGGTGTACGAGTTAAATTCGGATGGCAAGCTGCGGCTTTGCTGGGAGTTCACGCTCCCTTCGGGCGAAGACGTTTGGG
>JANPLH010000586.1:0-2734 GCA_031426435.1 Saprospiraceae bacterium
CCAACGGCGACACTTACGACCGCTTCATGGTGCGCCTCGAAGAAATGAAGCAGAGCCTCGGCATCATCAAACAGGCGATGAAGAACATGCCGGACGGCCCTATTTATTCCCCCGATGTGCCGGCGTTCTACCTGCCGCCGAAGGAGGATGTTTACTCGAAAATGGAGGCGCTGATTTACCAGTTCAAAATCGTGATGGGCGAGATGGATGTGCCAAAGGGCGAAGTCTATCACGCCGTGGAGGGAGGCAATGGCGAACTTGGTTTCTATCTCATCAGCGACGGGGGACGGACGCCGTTCCGTTTGCATCTGCGTCGCCCTTGTTTCATCTATTACCAAGCGTACCCGGAGATGATTCAGGGTTCGATGCTGAGCGATGCGATTTTGACGATGAGTAGCATGAATGTGATTGCGGGGGAGTTGGATGCGTGAGCCTTTTTGTCTTTGCCGCAGGCAACCCGCAACGTCACGTTTGTCATTGCCGAAGGCAACTGCGACGTCACGTTTGTGATGGCCGTAGGCCAACTGCAACGTCACGTTTGTCATGGCCTTAGGCAAACCACAACGTCACGTTTGTCATGGCCTTAGGCCAACTGCAACGTCATGAGGGAAGCCATACAGGACAGCACACATGACGTCGCAGTTTGCCTTCGGCAATGACAAAGCGGCGAGTACGGCAAAAAGCGACGAGTACCTAAATATTTGAAAATCAATAGTTTGCATGACTGCAACTGACAACATAAAATTCAGCGACGAAACCCTAGCCTTGGTTCAAAAGACCATCAAGCGCTACCCGGCTGGCCGCCAAAAATCAGCGCTCATCCCCGTGCTGCACCTGGCCCAAGCCGAGTTCGACGGCTGGCTGAGCGCCCCGGTGATGGACTACGTAGCCTCGCTGCTCGACATCCAACCCATCGAGGTCTATGAAGTGGCTTCGTTTTACAGCATGTTCAACCTGAAGCCGGTCGGCAAGTGCCTCATCGAGGTCTGCCACACCAGCTCTTGCTGGCTGATGGGGGCGGATGACATCGTGAAGCACCTGGAGCAGAAGCTCGGCATCAAAAAAGGCCAAACCACGCCCGATGGCAAGTTTACCCTCAAGACCGTCGAATGCCTCGGCTCTTGCGGCACGGCTCCGATGATGATGATTGGGGCTGATTACCATGAAAACTTGACGCTGGAGAAAGTGGATGCGCTAATGGGGGAATGGGATGGGAAGGGGGAAAGGAGTAGGTATTGTTAATTTCGAATACGACATCAAATGTCTCAAAAAATACTACTAAAGAACGACCACATTCCCGGCATCAACACCTTGGAGGTGTACCGCAAGCACGGCGGCTATGAGTCCTTGAAGAAGGCGCTCGGCATGGCCCCCGATGCCATCGTGGAAGAGGTGAAAAGGTCCGGCTTGCGTGGCCGGGGCGGTGCGGGCTTCCCCACGGGCATGAAGTGGAGCTTTTTGGCGAAGCCAGAAGGCGTTCCCCGCTACCTCGTCTGCAATGCCGACGAGAGCGAACCCGGCACTTTCAAGGACCGATACCTGATGGAGCGCATCCCGCATTTGCTCATCGAGGGCATGATAGCCAGCAGCTTTGCGCTGGGGGCCAATACCTCGTACATCTACATCCGGGGCGAATACTTTTACGTGCTGCGCATCCTCGAAAAGGCGATTGACGAGGCGTACGCCGCCGGATTGCTCGGCAAGAACATCCTCGGCAGCGGCTTCGACCACGATTGCTATGTGCAAATCGGGGCGGGCGCCTACATCTGCGGCGAGGAGACCGCCCTGCTCGAAAGCCTCGAAGGCAAGCGTGGCAATCCCCGCCTCAAGCCGCCGTTCCCGGCCGTGAAGGGCCTTTGGGATTGCCCCACAGTAGTTAATAATGTGGAAACCATCGCCGCCGTAGTGCCCATCGTCGAAATGGGCGGCGACGCCTACGCAGGCATCGGCATCGGCAAGAGCACGGGCACAAAGCTCATCTCTGCCAGCGGCCATATCAACAAGCCGGGGGTTTATGAAATCGAATTGGGTGTACCCGTGGAGGAGTTCATCTACTCCGACGAGTACTGCGGCGGCATCCGCAACGGCAAGGACTTGAAGGCCGTGGTGGCGGGCGGTTCGTCCGTGCCCATTTTGCCCAAGCACCTCATCCTGAAAACCGCCGCCGGAGAGCCCCGCCTCATGAGCTACGAGAGCCTCGGCGATGGTGGCTTCGCAACGGGCACCATGCTCGGTAGCGGCGGCTTCATCGTCATGGACGAGGACACTAGCATCGTGAAGAACCTCTACACCTTCGCCCGTTTCTACCACCACGAGAGCTGTGGCCAATGCAGCCCCTGTCGGGAAGGCACGGGCTGGATGGAGCGCATCATCAAGAAAATCCTCGACGGCAAAGGCACCTTGGCGGACATTGACCTGCTCTGGGATGTACAAAGCAAAATTGAGGGCAAGACCATCTGCCCGCTGGGCGAGGCTGCGGCCTGGCCCGTTGCGGCAGCGATTCGGCATTTCCGGCATGAGTTTGAGGAGTATGTGACTAGGCCGGAGGGGATACTGGATGTAAAGCATTATTATCGGTTGAATCGGTTGGAGAGTGTGGGTTGATTGGGAAGGGGCGACATCCCCCTAACCCCCTGATAAGCGGCATTAAGTTGTAGCTTATAAATCGACATTAAGTTGTATCTTAGTTCTTTGAAATCATGCAAATTCAAAACTCGCCACTATGGGAAAGTCA
>JANPLH010000587.1:0-5414 GCA_031426435.1 Saprospiraceae bacterium
CATTGATTCATGGTTTCATTGATTCATGGTTTCATTGATTCATGGTTTCATTGGGCGTAATACAGTAAATACTATGGAGAAGACTTATTTGACATTGGGGAAAATTGATGCGTATATGATAGCTTACAACCTCAGCAATTATGTTTGGGAAATCGTTTTGCAATGGGAGGATTTTGCAAAATGGACAGTTGGAAAGCAATACACCGAGGCCATAGACTCGATTTCTGCCAATATTGCGGAGGGGTTCGGCAGGTACCATAAAAAGGACAAGGTAAAATTTTACCGCTACAGCTTTGGTTCATCCGAGGAAAGTAGGGATTGGACAAGGAAATCGGCGGTCAGAGGGCTGCTCACACAAGAACAGATTGAGCATATCGTCGGCGAACTGGATAAATTGCCCAAAGCCATTAACCAGCTCATCCAATACACCAACGAAAAACTGAAATTTTAATCATTCCTAACTCACTTCCTCGCAAAGCAATGAAACCATGAATCAATGAACCCATGAAACCATGAGGCCATGAAGCCATAAAACAATGAAGCCATGCAGCCATGAAACAATGAATCAATGAAACCATGAATCAATCAGATTAGCTAACTTTGCCACTGAACTTGACAAACATACCTTCAGCAACCACAAGAATCCGTGGCGACAAAAAAGAATCCAAACCAGCTTTCATTCAAATTAGGCAACGACGATCGTATCCCGAAGCTCATGGGCGTCGTGCTGCTCCTCATGGCAGCTTATCTGTTCATTGCGTTTTTCTCCTACCTCTTCACCTGGACGGACGACTACGCCGAAGTGAACAACAAGTCGTGGGGCGACCTATTCAGCGATGGGTTCCAAGCTTCCAACATGCTCGGCAAGCTGGGGGCCATCGTCTCCAATACCTTCTTTTGGTGGATGTTTGGCCTTCCATCCTTCATCATAGTCTATCTCGTGGCCATTTTGGGCTGGTCAATGGTGAAGCGCATCCCGTTGCGGGCGCATCGCCTCGTGATCCGTCAATGGTTGGTCATCATGGTGCTGGCAGCCGTTTTCCTTGAATTCATTTTTGGCGAAGCCACTTTCCCTTGGGGCGGCGCCTTCGGCGAATCGGTGAGTGAAATGATGAAGGGTTTCGTCGGTACGCTGGGCACAGCCATATTGTTCCTGGCCATTTTCGTAGGCATCATCATCTGGTTCGTCAACCCCAATTTCAACGAACTGACCCCGCAATCAGCATGGTACGAGACCAAGCTATGGTTCCGAGACCTGCTCAACAGCCGGTACACCCGTGGCAAGCGCCCGTTGCCAAATACCGACAACGCCGCTACGCCGGATGGCTTTACCGAACCGGGCCGCAAAGTGCAACCGAATGCCAAACCAATCCCGACCACACTTGACCTTGACGCTGACGACACAGCCTTCAAAACGGTTGAAAAATCCAGCAACGACAGGCTTCCTACGCTTAAGCCTGGCGGCTCCGATTTTGAAATCACTGCCCCCGAACCCACTGTGAGCGAGCCAGAGGCGGAGTTGCTGTCACAAATATCCACCGCACCCGCCTCGAAGATACCCGTGGTGCAGCCCTCGCTTTTCCCAGAAATAGCGGCAGCACAGGACTCGCAGAATTTCAGCGAACCCTATGACCCGACGCTGGAACTGTCGAGCTACGAGCACCCCGTCATGTCCTTGCTCTACGACTATGCCGACCAAAAAGTAGAGATTGACCGCACTGAACTGGAAGCCAACAAGGACCAAATCGTTGACACACTGCTCAACTACAAAATCGAAATCGTGAAAATTAGGGCCACCATCGGTCCGACGGTCACGCTGTACGAGATAGTGCCAGCGCCAGGCGTCCGCATTTCGAGGATCAAAAACTTAGAGGACGATATCGCCCTGAGCCTTTCGGCATTGGGCATACGTATCATCGCACCCATCCCCGGCAGGGGCACCATCGGCATTGAGGTGCCGAACAAGAACAAGCAGATTGTGGCGCTCAAGGAGCTGCTCATGTCCGACAAGTTCAAGCGCTCGAAGATGGACCTGCCCATTGCCCTCGGCAAATCCATCAGCAACGAGGTCTTCGTGGTGGACTTGGCCAAGATGCCCCACTTGCTTATTGCAGGTGCCACGGGCCAGGGCAAGTCGGTCGGTATCAATGCCGTGCTGTTGTCCATTCTGTATAAAAAGCACCCCTCGCAGGTCAAGCTGGTGCTCATTGACCCTAAAAAGGTCGAGCTTTTCCCTTATGCCCGCTTGCTGAACCACTTCCTTGCCTTTTTGCCCGGACAGGAGGAGCCTATCACCACCGACACCAAGCGGGTGGTGAACACACTGAACTCCCTCGTCATCGAGATGGATACCCGTTACGACCTGATGAAAAAGGCCCACGTACGCAACATCGGTGAGTACAACGAAAAATTTGTTAGCCGCAAGCTGAACCCGCAGTCCGGCCATAATTTCATGCCGTTCATCGTGCTGGTGATTGACGAGTTCGCCGACCTCATCATGACGGCGGGCAAGGAAATCGAATTGCCGATTGGCCGTTTGGCGCAGCTCGCGCGTGCGGTGGGCATCCACTTAATCATTGCTACGCAACGCCCTTCTGTGAACATCATCACGGGCGTCATCAAGGCCAACTTCCCGGCTCGTATCGCTTACAAGGTGTCCGCCAAGGTGGACTCCCGCACCATCCTCGACCATAGTGGTGCCGAGCAGTTGGTGGGCCGTGGCGACATGCTCTTTTCCGTTGGCGGCGACATGGTGCGCCTCCAGTGCGCCTTCGTGGACACGCCAGAGGTTGACCAGGTCATCAAGTTCATCTCCGACCAAAAAGGCTACCCGGAGCCATTCTACCTCCCAGAGTATCACGGCGACGACGAGGAAATGGGCGAAATGGGCAGCTTTGACCCCAGCGACATGGACGATATGCTGGTGGAAGCAGCCCGATTGGTGATGCAAAGTCAGCATGGTTCTACGTCCATGATCCAGCGCCGTTTGAAGCTCGGCTACAACCGTGCAGGACGTATTATGGATCAATTGGAAGCGATAGGCGTGGTGGGGCCTGCAGAAGGATCGAAGCCTAGAGAAGTTTTATTATATGATGAACAAGAATTGGAACGATATTTGGAAAAGTTTAAATATAGGAAATAGGAGGCAAAATCCTTGAACGGTGTAAGATTCGTCAAGGAAATAATCAAGCCCGGTGAACGCAAGTTCACCGGGCTTTTTTCATTGGTCTCTTCCACGGCTTTTTTCTCGAACAAAAAATCTGCTTTACTGCGCCTCTTGCTTCTTGGCGGCAGGTGCCTCTGGCGCAGCTTCCTCCATCATTTCCCCATCCTGCAGCATGTCTTCAGGTGCCATGCTCGGTGCGGAGCTGGCCTCCTCCATCATTTCTACGATGTCCGGGCAGACTTTGCGGAGGGCATCCATAGCTTTGTTTTCCTCGACTTCGCCTTCTATGACGCCGTGCTTCTTTTCCAGTGCGGCGATACAGGCCTGGCCGTCAGCGTCAATTTTTTGGCCCTTGGCCATCATTTGCATCACGGAATCTTGGTTGCCGCTCTCGAACAAGGTCGTGAGGTCCTTCTGGAAATCGGCCATCGGCCTCATGCATACGCAAAGGTCGTCGGCAAAGGCTTCGTATTTGTCCTTCTTGGGGGCACAGCTCATAGCCAACACGGCCACGGCCAAAAACAGTTTGATTGAATTTTTCATTTTAAAGGAAAATTGAACCCAGCACTGGCGGTTGCGTGAAATTTCGCACCGCAGGTAGGGAAGTAAAAAGGACAAAGTAAAATTGAGCCTGCGAAATCCCATGCCCCAAGGTAGGATAGTAGGGGCCGGAGGTTGGCAATATGGCTGCCCAAGGCTTTTTTTTTAGTTTGAACTAACTACTTGATGGTTAAAAATTGGCTGCAAAGTTGGGCAATCTATTCAAAGGCAAAAGGAAAAAAGTGAAAAGGCTAAACCAGAGCTGCCAACATTTCGTTTACTTCCTTATTTTTGGCCATTCCCCAATTACCAATCACCAGTCACCAGTCACTATGCAATACCCGCACCTTTTCACCCCCCTCGACCTTGGCTTTACCACCTTGCCCAACCGTGTGCTCATGGGCAGTATGCATACTGGCCTGGAGGAAACGAAAAACGGCTTCGAGCGCATGGCCACCTACTTTGCCGAGCGGGCGAGGGGCGGCGTCGGCCTCATCGTGACCGGGGGCATAGCGCCCAACCGACAAGGTTGGGTAGCACCCTTTGCGGCCCGCATGGCCAATCGGTCGCACGTTGCGGAGCACAAAACCGTGACGCAGGCCGTACACGCCGAGGGCGGCAAAATCTGCATGCAAATCCTGCACGCTGGGCGCTACGGCTACCATCCGTTGGCGGTGGCGCCTTCGGCGATTCAGTCGCCCATCTCCCCGTTCAAGCCGTGGGCGCTCACGGGCTGGGGCGTTAGGCGCACCATTTCGGACTTTGTTCGCTGCGCAAAACTGGCGCAGGACGCTGGCTACGATGGCGTGGAAATCATGGGCAGCGAGGGTTACCTTATCAACGAGTTCATCGTCTCGAAAACCAACAAGCGCAATGATGAATGGGGGGGGAGTTTTGAAAACCGCATCCGTTTCCCAATTGAAATCGTGCGGCAGGTACGGCAGGCCGTCGGCTCGAATTTCATCATCATCTACCGCCTTTCCATGCTCGACCTCGTGGAGGACGGCAGCTCGTGGGAAGAGGTGGAACTCCTTGCAGAGCAAATAGAAAAAGCGGGCGCAACGCTAATAAATACTGGCATCGGCTGGCACGAGGCCCGTGTACCGACCATCGCCACGATGGTGCCAAGGGCGGGTTTCGCCTGGGTGACGAAGCGGCTGATGGGCAAAGTGGGCATCCCGCTCATCACCACCAACCGCATCAACATGCCCGAAGTGGCCGAGCAGGTGCTGGCCGATGGCTGCGCTGACATGGTGAGCATGGCCCGCCCCTTCCTTGCCGACCCCGATTTTATGAACAAGGCAAAGGAGGGCCGACGGGACGAAATCAATACCTGTATCGCCTGCAACCAGGCCTGCCTCGACCATACTTTTAGCCGAAAAACGGCCTCCTGCCTCGTGAACCCACGTGCCTGTCACGAGACGCTGATGCCCATTTTGCGGCTTGCCCCTTTGGGGAGCGCCACCAAAAAGAAAATAGCCGTAGTGGGCGCTGGCCCCGCTGGCCTCGCTGCTGCCACCACCGCTGCTGGACGGGGGCATGAGGTTCACCTCTTTGAAGCCAGTGGAGAAATCGGTGGCCAGTTCAACTTGGCGAAGCGCATCCCCGGCAAGGAGGAGTTTCACGAGACGCTCCGCTATTTTGCGAAGCAGCTGGAGATAACGGGTGTAAAGCTCCACCTGAACACCAAAGCCACCGTTGAACTGCT
>JANPLH010000588.1:0-7413 GCA_031426435.1 Saprospiraceae bacterium
AAGCTAAGTTTGACTTAAATCATCCTGCCGTGCAGAAAGCCTTGGGTTTTGGGGCAGTCAATTATGCCTGATTCTCATTTTCTGCATGGACTATTGCTTAACCGAAGCTGAAAAAGCGGCAGGCTGGAAACTGCTGTTCGATGGAAAAAGCACGGAGGGCTGGCACGGTTTCAACAAAAAGCCCTTGAGCAAGAAATGGCTGGTGCAGGACGGTACACTGCATTTTGACCCAAAAGCAGCCGTGGACGATAAGAATGGCGATATCGTGACGGACGAAGAATACGCCAATTACGAGCTGCGCCTGGAATGGAAGATTGCGCCTTGCGGCAATTCAGGTGTGGTTTACAATGTAGTGGAAGACCCAAAGTACCAGTATGGCTGGGAGACCGGCCCTGAAATGCAGGTGCTGGATAATGCCTGCCATCCTGATGCCATGTACGACAAGCACAAGGCAGGCGACCTCTATGACCTTATCGCCAGCCGCTTGATGACCGTGAAGCCTGGTGGACAATGGAACCGTGCCCGACTCGTGAACCGCAACGGCAAGGTGGAGCATTGGCTCAATGGCCGCAAGGTGGTGACGGTGGACATGACGGGCGAGGATTGGAAAAAGCTCGTCGCAGGTAGCAAGTTCAAAGACATGCCTGATTTTGGGAAGAAGACGAGCGGGCGCTTGCTGCTGCAAGACCACGGGGATATGGTTTGGTTTCGGAATATGAAAATTAGAACCTTGAAGTGATGTGGTTCTCCTAATGAGGATTGATAAAAAGCTTTGTCAACGCATTTTGCAGTGATAAAGCTTTTTATCAATCTCCTAATGCCATTGAACCGCCAATTGCATTCCTTGTCCATGACGAGCCGATTGCACTTACCTTATCAATAGGTTGGCTGGACAGAGATGAATTGGCGCTCAGCGGAACCAACTATCTCAACCAATCTCAACAGATTATTTTGCACACGTTACAAAACGCCGCCAGAACGTGTAATTTTGCGCCATTCAAAGACTTCATGGTAGAATTCACCAATACATTAAGGATAATTTGCTGGGCGGCGCTGATGCTATTCGCCGCCTTTGGTGCCGATGGCCAAAATGCCAATAACCCCTTCGAACTCCAGCCGAGGATACCTGAAACGCCGTCGGACAGCGTTCTAGCGATACCAGTTTCTACTAACCCTTTTGATATTGTCAAGGAAATACAATCAAGCCCGACCACCGCTACTGGCCCTGGCTTTCGGGTACGGGTTGAGAAAAAAGACAAGCCACTCTCTGCCAAAGAAAAAGAGACCAACTACCGTCGCTTCCTGTTCGTGGCCATCCTTTCGATGTTCATCATCCTGACGCTCATCGTCACTATTTTTAGAATATTGATTGAAAAAATCTGGAAGGCATTCATCAACGACAACCTGCTCAACCAACTGCACCGGGAGCAAAGTTCAGGCTTGGCAGTGGCCTATTTAGTGCTCTATATCCTGTTCTTCATCAATAGCGGCTTGTTTGCCTTCCTTGCGGCGAGGCATTTTGGCATCCCAATATCTAATTCTAACTTGTATGCCCTGTTGGTATGCATAGGTGGCATTGCAGGGTTCTTCATTGCGAAGCAATTCGTTCTGTGGCTGATAGGCTTTGTTTTCCCGATAGGAAAAGAGGTAGATTCCTATCAGTTCACGATCATGATTTTCAATATTGTACTGGGCTTGTTCCTTGTGCCAGTGGTGCTTTTCATTGCTTATGCCCCGCAGAATTTGACGGGCATGGTCGTTTGGGGAGCAATTGGGCTACTTGGGTTAACCTATATCTTCCTCGCCCTGCGGGGGCTGTTCATTGGCAACCGCTTTCTCGCAGGCAACAAATTTCACTTTTTATTGTATCTTTGCGCCGTCGAAATAGCCCCCTTGCTTGTTATCTACAAGCTGGCAATGGTTCACGGCGGCAACTGATTCTTGAAATTTGAAACAACCAAAATTCTATAGCTCGAATGGACGTTGTAAATGGTAAAACATACGTGGAGACCCACAAAAAGGTGAAGACGATACTTGTATCGCAACCAAAACCTGAACGTTCTCCCTACTACGAACTTGAGAAAAAGTACGAACTCCAAATAGATTGGATTCCCTTTATTCAAGTGGAAGTCCTTACTGCAAAAGACTTCCGCAAGCAGCGCATCAGGCCTGACGAGTTTTCCTGCGTCATTTTCATCAGCAAAAATTCAATTGACCACTTCTTCACCGTTTGTGAAGAGATGCGGGTGAAAATGTCGCAAGACACCAAGTATTTCTGCATGACCGATGCCGTGGCGAACTACCTCCAAAAGTTCATCGTCTATCGGAAACGCAAGGTATTTGCAGGAGAACGCAGTATTCAGGATTTGAAGTCTTACTTCATGAAGCACAAGGAAAAGGAGAAGTTCCTGCTCCCTTGTTCCAACCTCGGTGCCAAGCAAATTACTTCCATACTGGATGAGTACGGCCTCAATTATCAGGAAGCCATCATGTACAATGTGGTGAGCAGCGATTTGAGCCATTTGAAGGACATTTACTACGATATAATAGCCTTCTTCAGCCCGCTGGAAATCGAAGCCCTCTACGAGAACTTCCCAGATTTCGAACAAAAGGCTACCCGTATCGCTGTCTTCGGGCCTACCGCTCTAAAGGCAGTAGTCGACCGAGGGCTTTACCCAAATATCAAGGCACCGGAACCAGAAACGCCTTCGATGACAATGGCCTTGGAGAAATACCTCCAAGTGTCGAACAAAGAGTGAACAAACGTGTTTTTAAAAAGCTTATATAAAGAAATCTTCTAGTTATTTCTCATAGTATGTTTGTTTGAAGCCCCGATGCGTTGCATCGGGGCTTTTTCGTTGGGGAATGTGAAGTCGCAGGGTTAGTGAATTGGTTGAATTCGTTAAACTGGTTAAATTGGGATGCTCAACGCAATTCAACCACTTCCAAGTTTACACCTCAAAAAACCCAACGCCGCCGCCCACCCATTTTTTTCCCATGTTGTAGCGAACGCCAACCATCTCCCCCTTGCTCAGGCGAACGAGGTTGGTGATGAGTTCGGGCCTTGGCGCACCATCTTCCCAGACCATCATCATGCGGATTTCTGCTTTGGCAGGGTCGTCCAGCGTCTCTATGATGGGGGCATAAGCGACCTTTTTTTGTAGGATGAAATGTTTGCGCTCCGCAATGGGAATTGCCTCGATGTGCGCTGCCGTGGGATGGATGATGACGCCTTGTCCAGAGAAGGAATAAAGCGGCTTTAGAACATAGCTGTCAAGGTCGGCGGGAATGCCGTCGAGGTCGCTTAGGTAAGTTGATTTCGGCACAAATTGGCTGTCGAACAACGGCAGCGTGTGCTTGCTGATACGGGCAAACCAATGTGGGTGCCCGACCCATTGGATATTGTACTCGTTTTCAAAATAGAATTCCCGTTTCAGGTCGGTGCGCTTTTGCAATTCGTCAAAAATTACCCGGTTGTAAATGCGCTCCACGGGTACTTTCCGACCGTTTTCATCCAAATAATAGACATCACGACCCTCCACCTTCAAGTCGGTCAGGCATTTGACCTTGATGCCGAGCGCCCGCTCCGTGGCCCAGAAGTCCACTTGGGTATTTTGTTTGTATGGTTCCACTTCGAGAAGCACCACGTTCTCCGGTTTTGAGTTGCCGACGATGATTTGGCGCATCCGCTCCCGATAGCTGTCGCTCGTAAGTCCGCCAAAGAGGTGCTGCAAATTATCGGGAATGTCGAAATGCTTGCGGTAGGCCCTTGCGCAGAGGTCTTGGTAAAAAAAAAGCGATGGAAAGCCCTGAATTTCAATCAGTTGCGGGGAAATATTGCCATCCGCATCTTGGCAAATACCGAAGTCAATAACGAGGAAAGTCGTGTGCGCCGTTTCGCCCGGCACGAAGCAGCCCGGCATAATGGTCTCTTGCGAAAGCGCCTTGAAGTCGGGCCGGGTGATAGTATCCACCAGTTCCTCGCAGGCTTGGAAAAGCTGCTTGGTTAGCGCCTTTGGCACAAAAATCGGCGTTTCGGCGATATGAAACGGTGGGCGATGGTTGGTTTCGAGGTAAATCTCGTCGAGGAAGGCTTGGTACTTCTCGTCAGTGAAGGCGGCGTTGTAGGCGGTGCGGATGTTTTTAATCATAGTCAGTTTTCGTTTTGGTCAAAATCAAACCAACTCCAGCGCCCACGCCCTCACCCCCCGTATCGCATCCTTTAAAAACAGCGGCAGGATGGTGGCATGGGTACGGGCAATCTTGTCGGGGTCGTTCAGGTGGCTCAACATATTGTCGTACTTTTCCTGACCGTACTCCTCCAGGATGGCGGCCATGCGTTCCAGTTCGCCAAAGTACTCCTGCATCCCTTTGGGGTCGGCCTCTGGATGGAACTGCGTCCCGATCATTTCCGGTGAAAAACGCACGGCCATCATGGCCCTCTCCATCTCTAAATGGGGCCGGTCTTTTTCCACGCAAAGCAATTGAGCGCCGATTTCCGACATGCGGACCCGGTTGGGCTGCACCACTTGGTACTCCCTGAAATCTGCTACCCAAAACGGCTCATCGAGCAGGCTGAAAAGCCACTCCCGCTCGCCCGCCACGGTCTTGTGGACAGGGAAAGTACCGAACGACTTTTTCCGTCTGCGGTTGATTTCGCCAAGGCCGAAGTGGTGGCAGGCCATTTGGAAAGAGTGGCAGATGAAGAACACGTATTTCTTTGGCCCTTCTATGCTGCGGTTGTAGTGCCAAAGCTCGTCAATAAGGTCATGGAAAGGTGTCAGCCAAGTTTCATCGCCCACAAGCGGGTTGCCAGGGCCGCCGGAGAAGATATAAATATCGTGGCTCAGGTCAGGTACCCTGACGGCACTTCGCACGTCGAAGACCTCAAAATCGAGGTCGGTGCGGAACATTTGAACAATGTCTTGAATATTCGTCATGCCGAGGTTGCGGGTGCCCTCATACATGTCAAGAATAGCCAGCTTTAACTTACTTTCCATCAACATTGATTGTTAAATTGTTGAATTGCTTGATTGCTATTTGGCGCTGCTTGATTGCGTACAACAATCAAGCAATTTCAACAATCAAACCATTATTTCTTCTTTTTCACCGCAGCCTTTGTCGGCACCGTCAGGTGGTTGCCCATCACTGCTTGTTGCACGAAAGTGCCCCAAGTTAGGTTGTGCTTGCCCTCTTCGTGCGCCTGCGCCCGCTCGATGGCGTAGTTGGCCATGGTTTCCACCACCCACTCGAAGTTTTCTTTCCCTACAGAATTAACATCGGCGTCCGGTGCAGGGTTGCAGAAGTCAATGGCGACTGGTATGCCGTTTTCCACGCCAAACTCCACGGTGTTGAAATCATAGCCGAGGCCATTGCAGAGGCGCAGCACGTAGTCTTCCATCGTCGCCAATAGTTCTTTGGACGCACCGTGGTCGGCCACATAGCGCAGGTGGTGCGGGTTGCGTGGCTCGTAGTCCATGATGCGCACGTACTTTCGTCCGATGCAGTAGCAACGGAAGTAGCTATCAAACTTCACTGCTTTCTGGAACAACATCACCAATTGGCCGGTCTCATGATAGGCTTTGAACACTTCGGCCCAGTTTTCAACGGGATAAACGCTCTTCCAGCCGCCACCAGCGTGGGGCTTCATGAAGGCCGGAAAGCCGCCAAGGTAGTCGAGCATCGCCTCCCATTCCATTGGGAACTTGAGGTTCGAAAAGCTTTCGGAGGAGGTGTCGTCCGGGTGGTCTTTGCTCGGCAGCAGTACCGTTTTCGGCACAGGCACACCGACTTGTTCGGCCAGCACGTTGTTGAAAAATTTCTCGTCAGCGCTCCACCAAAACGGATTGTTGATGACGGCGGCACCTGTGGCGGCGGCGTTTTTCAGGTAGGCCCGGTAGAAGGGCACGTCCTGTGAGATGCGGTCAATGATGACGGAATAGCCGCTTGGTTGGTTTTGCATCAGCTCTTCCACCTTCACGAATTCTGCCGATATGCCTTCCACTTGTTTGGAATTTACCCGCTCAACGAAGGCTTGTGGGAAAGTTCGCTCCTTACCGAAAAGTATGCCTATCTTTTTCATTTACAGGTGTTTTTAAATGGTACAAAAAATTATGGGTTGATTTTTGAGCTTGCTCAAAAAATGATTTCGCTAAATTTGCTTTGAATGGATTTGCTTTGCTGCGTTGTTTTCTGGAAAATTGTAGCCGCCAAATTTATTTGGCTGGCTAATTTGGCTTCGCAATGTATATGGTAGAATGGTCGGCAAAGCTAAAGCGAAATCCTGACAGCAAGCTAACTACCCGTTGATTTTCAATCGCAAAACAGGGAATGGGTCATTTCGACATACCGGCCTTGAGCCACCATCGTTTCGAGTTCCACAAGGAGCAGCGCCACTCGCTGCACCTCCATCGGCTGCGCAATTTCCGTTCGGAATACCTCTCTACCCATTTCAGCATTGACATTTTCTTGCCGCCCGACTACGACGCAAGTGGCGCTGGGCGCTTCCCCGTCCTCTTCTTCAACGATGGGCAAGACATGGAGGCCGTGCGCCTCGCCGATACGTTGACGAAGCTTTACGCCGCTCAACAAATCCCGTCGCTCATCGTCGTGGCCATCCATGCTGGGGAGCGGCTGCAAGAGTACGGCACCGCCAACCGTCCTGACTACCGAAACCGGGGCAGCAAGGCGCATTTGTACACCAATTTCATCGTCCACGAGCTTTATCCGCACGTCAAAAAGACCTACCCCATCCTGAAAGCACCGGAGCATACGGCCTTCGCAGGCTTCTCTTTGGGCGGCCTTTCGGCAATGGACATCGTTTGGAACAACCACCAGCTTTTTGGCAAGGCGGGCGTCTTCTCTGGTTCCTTCTGGTGGCGGCATTGCGATTTTTGGGAGAATGACCCTGACGGGGGCCGCATCATGCACGAACTGGTGGACATGGGCCTGCACCGACCTGGCCTCAAGTTTTGGTTCCAAACCGGCACCATGGACGAGACCGACGACCGCAACGGCAACGGCGTCATTGATGCCATTGACGATACCCTCGACCTCATGGAAATGCTAAAGACAAAGGGCTACCACCACAAGCAAGACCTGCATTACCGGGAAGTAAAGGACGGCATCCATCACCCCAGCACATGGGGCGAGGTGCTGCCGGAGTTTTTGGTATGGGCGTTTGGGAGGTGAGGTGACACCTTTTTCCAGCAAAACTCTGCTATCCTTAAATTTGTGGTGGTGGAAAAAGATGTCACCTCAGCCAGCAAAAAGAATTTATGCGAATTAGGGGTTGAAAAGGTTCAAAACAAAAGCAGACGTAAAGTTTACAGTACGACGTAGCTTTATGTTATGAATGCAATAAAACTAATCGCCCTGTACTACTACGTCTGCGAGTGCTATGATGGGGAACTT
>JANPLH010000589.1:0-10568 GCA_031426435.1 Saprospiraceae bacterium
CGGCGGCGTGCAGCAGCCCGACCCCGGCGACTGGCGGGCTGGCAAGGTAGCCGTTGACGCATTTATCAAAGAATACGGCAAGGCAAAATGGGACGCCACCGATGTGCTCATCGGCACCGACCCTGATGCCGACCGATGCGCCCTCACGGTAAAAGTGCCTGAAAATCAACATGCTGTTTATGGTGGCGACTATTCATTGCTGCCCGCCGACGAAGCTTGGGCCGTGCTGCTTTGGTACCGTTTGAAATTAGATAAGGGCATCAAAAAGAAAAAATCGTTCATCGTGCTTTCTCACACGACCACCGATGCTCTGACGCTTTTAGCAAAAAAACACGGCGTGGGCGTGGTGAAAACCTGGGTGGGCTTCGCAGCCCTGAGCGCCGCCGTGCGGGATAGCTGGAACGGCACCTTGATTCAGGGCCTTATAGAAGGCAAAAAAGACCCGAACCAGCCATTGGTGGACATGGTGGTTATGGAAAGTCATAATATGGATAAGGCCCGTGACTATAACCTCGGCGCCTTTGAACAGAGCAACGGCTTCGCATTGCTCGGCAACCCGCCGAAGGACTTGTTTTCTTTGGGTGAAAATGGTCACGTGCGGGACAAGGACGGCACTTTTGCCGCCATCCTCCTCGCTGAAATCGCACAGTGGGCCAAGGACAACGGTACGACTGTGTTCGAGATTTTGGACAAAGAAATCTACCTCGACAATGAAATCGGCCTGTTCTACAACCACTACGAGCCAGACCCGATTGACGGTGAGTACCCCGGCATCGAGGGAGACCGCCAGAAAAAGGCCATCCTGCGCAGGGCACTTGGCTACTACCAAATCGCACTGGCTGGCGGCCTGAGCATCGGCGGCGTACCCGTGACGGGCGTAGCCATGTACCGCACTGGCAAGTACGACCACGTGTATCCACCGACGCACGATTGGGTATTCCCCGACGAGGGCATCCGCTTCTACTTCGGCAGCGAGTACAACCACTTGACGGTTCGCCCAAGCGGGACGGGCAATGCCCTCCGCCTGCACATTCAGATGCACACGTTCGATGTGGATGAGCAGAACCTCGTGGATCAAAAACAGCAGCTCCGGGAAACGGCGCTGCGGATTGCGGACGATATTCGGGAAAAGCTGGGAGCGCCGAGGTCTTAGTTGGCCCTAAAGGGGTAAACAGTTCCACAGTGGGCAGGGGGCAGTCAGGGACTGCGTTACCCAATAGTCAGTCGTAAATCGTAAACAAAAAACGCCCCGCCAGTCACGAAGACGGCGGGGCGTTTGCATTTTAGCCATCGGCTACTTCTCTTATTTCTTCAGCAAATCACGGATTTGCTCCAAGAGTACGATGTCGGCAGGTGGTGGAGGCGGTGGGCCTGCTACTTCTTCCTTCTTCATCTTGTTCATGCCCTTAATAATCATGAACATGACGAGGGCCACGATTATGAAGTCAATGGCACTCATAATAAAGGAGCCGTATTTGACGGCCACCTCGGCGGCTGTTTCAGTGCCGTCGGCACCAACAACGGCGGGAGTGAGCACCCACTTCATGGCATTGAAATCAACGCCACCAGCCAATTGGCCAATCAATGGTGCAACTATGCCGTCGGTAAAGGCAGAAACTACCTTGCCAAAGGCACCACCCATCACAAAGGCCACGGCCATGTCAATGAGGTTGCCCTTCATTGCGAAATCCTTAAATTCTTTCCACATAATGAACTTGTTTAAAATGGTTAAAAAAAATAGTTTTGATGAAGACGAAGATTGCCACACAAGTAACAATTCGACAAGCGAATCACGTAGTTTTTTTTACCGTTAAACAAGTTCATTCATATAGACTTTGGCATTTCACAAAATAAAAAAAGCCGTACGAATGCACGGCTTTACAAATTTATAATCTCATGAACGAAAAACGAAAAATCAGTGGATGCGTCCTTTCAACTTGCTGTTTCTACGATTTCATGCATCTCGAAGTTGAAAAAAGTTCCCCTCCCAAAAGGAGGAGGGGAACCCGGACAGGTTGATGGGAACAATAATGTTGTGCGATTTCAAATACAACTGCAACCGGGAATTGGGCATCGGCTTGGGAAAATCGGTTTTGGATAAATCGGTTTTTGAAAAATAGATTTGGAATAACTAAAAAACGTAATCGGCTCAAATAAATCGGAATTGGGTTTTTTATCGCACTACAATTTTTCCTGTATGAACGGTCACGCCGTCTGCGGCCAACTGGTAGGTGAAAATGCCCGAAGGCAAGCCGTTCCGTTGGAGGCGCAACAGGTTGCCGGGAGCTTTCTCCTGGCGCACATGCCGTCCATTTATGTCATAAACATTTATAGTTAATTCTTTGCATTGCAAATTTTTGGCCTCGAACACTATTGCCGAGGCAAAGGGATTTGGCCATGCGCTAACTGTCACGCCATCAGGCAGTTGCGGAGTATCTACATCGCTGATGATGACAAAATCGAGCAGTGAGTCGCCGCCGATGACATGGGTATAGGTGGCCGTCTGGAATGGCGCATCGAAGCCCATGAACACGGTTGCACTGTTGTCAATATGCGTCCCCGTGGGGTTGTCGGCTATTTGTGAAACCCTGAATTTGACGAAACCTTCAGAAGCTTGGCCGCCACCGGGCAACAGTTGAAGGCTGTCAAAAGTGAACTTCAGCACGCCGTCGCTGTAAACCTCGAAATTATAGGGGTGGCTGCTGGCTCCAGCAGCCACCGTGCTGATGTCGAGAAAACGAGAAAGCGTGTCTCTAACGACCAAGCGAGTAATGGTATCCATGCTGACGTTCTGGAAATAGACATGGTACTCGATGTCGGTGTTAGCTGGGATGAGGTTTTCACCATTTCGTAAATAGCCCTTGGGATAGCCTCTTAAAATGATGTAATCGGTAAAATTTTCAATATTTTCTTGTGCGTCAACGGAGGTAAATGGGTCATTTTCGTCTTCTTGAAGTTCGGTCACAAATCCGGTGGAATAACTTCCAGGTGTTGTCGTGCAGCCTTCCACGGCCACGGTCGGGTAGCTGTTGCCGGGGTGCCCCGCCGACTGCTCGGCGATGAGGCGGTAGGTGGAGCCATTGGAAGGCAGTGTGCGTTGTTTCGTTTGGCCTGCTTGTAATTGAAAGGACTCCGGGGTCTCCATGAGCATAATATGGTCTTCGATGACGATAAACCCCTTTGGCTCCTGCATGTCGCCCAAGCCGTTGTTCTTGATGGTAAACTTGACAGAATCGGAATCGCAATAACCGTTTACTGTTACGTTTGCCATGTCCCAATTCGATGAAATGGGCAGGCAGATAGAATCTGGCAGAATATGAGCGCTAACAATATATGCCTCTGACGGTAGGCCACTGCAATCAGAGGAGACGAAAACGTTGAAACTTCCGCATTCATCCAGGCCAAGCGAGCCAATATCGAATACTAATACGCTGTCGTTTTGCGAAGCAAGTGGAATAGTGGCCCCAGTATAGGTCAACCCATTGTCCAGCACAACGTTCACGCTGGTAATGGCAGAAGCTGCCGTGCCAATATTGCAATAGGAAACCGTGTAGGCAATATTGCTACAGTTTTGCGCCACTGGCGCAGAAATATCCACTTGGAGCAGTGGGCAATCTACCATGACAAGCATGGGGAAGTTGCGTATCAAGGTATCGTATTCGGTCGTAAAGGCTACGTTGTAGGCTGCGATACAAGCATCCCAATAATCGTTTTTGGTCAGCACACTAACCACATAATCGCCCGCATCAAGGGTAATGTCATAATTGCCATTGGCATCAGTGGTACCATAGAAAGTGTTTGCAGGCGATTCGGCCTTTACAATCCAATCATTCAGCCCAGCCTCCCCATTCTGAAAAACGCAGTCGCCGCCATCCACGAACACCTTGCCCGTGAGGTGATTGGTATAAACGCTACCGTCGGAACCCGCTTTGATGAAGGTAACATCGTTGAAGAATATGCCAAACAAGGAATTGTATCCAATAGCGACAAACCCCCCGTCGTCGGCAAGTGCCACGCCTTGGGCGATGTCGGCATGGCTGCTGCGACCAATATTGTTCGTCCAAAGCTGGTTGCCGTCGTTGTCAAAGCGGGCGAGGAAGGCGTCAATATTGTCAACGGCCACTTCTGTGGAACCCGTCACGACAAGGTCGCCGTTGGGCGCTTTCAAAAGGTCATAAACCTCGTCGCCAAGTGGTCCGCCAAAGGTTTTTGACCAAATTTCGTTGCCGTTAAGGTCAGTTTTGAGCAGCCATCCGTTGGAAGTGGAACCCGTGTGCCCAGTCAGCACCACGTTGCCATCGGAAGCGAGTACAAGGTCGAAAGCCTGGTCAATGTCGTTGGCGACGCCAAAATACTTGCTCCAGATTTGGTTGCCGTTGAAATCAACTTTGAGCAAATATCCGTCCTTCGTGCCATTGGCCGGGTTGTCGGCAGTGCCAGCGACCAGGTAGCCATCGGCCACTTCCAATACGCTGTGGCCGTCCTCCTCATCAGGAGTGCCATAGGCGTTGCTCCATACTTGGTCGCCTAAAGCATCCACTTTTACCAGGAAAACGTCACGCTGGCCATTGCCAAGGCTGTTGGTGGTGCCAACGATGAGGTAGCCTCCGCTCGCAGTAGTTGGGATGATGCGGAATCCTACGTCATCGCCAGCGCCACCAAACTGTTTGCTCCATTGTTTTTGGCCGTTGGCATTGATTTTTAGGAGGTAAACATTGGCATCGGATAATTGGGTAGGGAAAATGTCGCCGACCACTAAAAAGCCTTGGTCGGGTGTTTCGGTAATGGAATAGCCATGTGTGATAAACCCGTCATCGTAGATATTCGACCAGATTTCACTGCCGTCTACATCGGTGCGGATGACATAAGCTTTGTAATTGTTGCCGGCACCGGAGCTTTCGCTGGAACCAACCCCAACATAGCCGTGGTCTTGTGTTTGTAGAATGGATTGTCCCAGATCGTCGTTGCTGCCACCGAAGTAAATTTCCCAGCCCTGTGCGTTGCCTTGAAGGCAAGCGACAAGACTTACCAAGAGCAGCAAGGCTCTTGCCAGGCCAATTGGCCTGGGTATGTTGTGGGAAGATGGCTTCAACAATGCAGTCATGGGCTTATTTTTCAAACTGTTCTTTGATGACGATACAAAAGTGAACACTCCGCCGCCCACAATCAAAGACAAAAAAAGACGTTTGTTGAACAGTTTTGTAAATGAAAATTGCCTATTTTTGGTAAATCTTGTTCTAAAATAGCTGTAAATGCTGAGTATTTGCATGGATACGGATTTTGAGATTTGTTGAAAAAAACTAAATCAAAGTTGCTCATTTTCTATGGAAAAAAGTCATCTCGTTCACATTTTGAGGGTTTTGGATAAAAAAGAGGTCAAAGAATTGCGGAAATGGGTCAACTCGCCAGCCCACAATCTGCGGCAAGATGTGATAGACCTGTTCGAGTATCTCGTCAGCGGGCAGCACCTCCATTCCGAAAAGCACCTCGAAAAAGAGCGGGCATTTCAAGCAATTTTTCCCTGCAAAACGTACAACGATGCAGAAATGCGCCAAGCCATGCACTTTTTGCTCAAGGCGGTGGAGAACTTCTTGGTCTATAACGAATTGCTAAAAGATGAGGTGCGCACCCAGACAATGTTGGCCAAAGTTTACAGAAAGCGGCAACTGCCAAAGCTCTTTCAAAAAACCATTGAGACGGGACGGGAACTGCAAGAAGAGCAGCCTTATCGAAACCACCAATATTTTGAGAATGAGTATTTTCTACAATTTGAACAATATACCTACCTCAGCGGGCTTGGTCGCAACACGCCATTAAATTTGCAAGAAGTTTCAGATGCCAATGATGTAGCTTATTTGGCCAATAAGCTACAATTGAGTTGTATTATGCTTTCTCACCAAGCAGTTTTTAAAACAACTTATCGGCTTCAAATTCTTAATGAACTGCTCACTTATTTGGAAAGCAATCAACATTTACTTGAAATCCCTGCCATTGCAATTTATTATCACCAGTTCAAGGCAATGAAAACACCGAATGATGAGTCGCACTATCGTTGTTTAAAAAAAGAGATTTTTGAGAATGGACATTTTTTTCCAAATGAGGAAATGCGAGTTATATACTTGCTTACTATTAATTATTGTATAGGCAGAATAAATGCTGGGGCTACCTTATTTGTAAGAGAATCTTTTGACTTATATAAAGAAGGACTTGAAAAAAGCATATTTCTTGAAAATGGCGTGCTTTCACGTTTCACATTTAACAATGCCGTGACCGCAGGTCTGAATTTAAAAGAATTTACCTGGGTAGAAAAGTTTATCGAAAACTATAGCAGCCACCTCGATGAAAAACACCAAGAAAGCTTTATACATTTTAATCAAGCACGTCTATTTTTTGAACAAAGAGCTTATGAAAAAGCGATGAAACTATTTGCCCAATCTGATTATGATGATTTATTAATGACGCTCAATGCCCGTACCATGCTCTTAAAAATGTACTACGAACTCGATGAATTCAACGCCCTCGACTCCCTCCTCGGCAGCATGAAGACCTACCTCCAGCGCAAAAAGGTCATGGGCTACCACAAGGACAATTACAAGAACATCATCCAATATACCAATAAGCTGCTCAAGCTAACGAACTACGACAAGGAGAAAATCCAAAAGCTGAAACAGGAAATAGAAACCGCCAACCCGCTGACCGAACGCAAGTGGCTACTCGCCCAACTCGACAAAATGTGATGGAATTTGCGATTTTTGCCTTGTTGAAAGACAATAGACACAAGACTTTAGACAATAGACGGGGGCATAACGAATGCTAACGTCCCCATCTAAGGTCTAAAGTCTAATATCTAAAGTCTTAAAATGAGCCAACGGAACAAACTTCAAAAATTTGCGGAAGTACTGACCTTCCCCAACGTTTTCGAGAACTTCGACGCCACCAACCCCTCGCTGGCCGGGGAGAACGGGCAGCCCGTGGAGCTTCGTGGCCATTGGGCGGAGCGCCACTTCCAGAACGACCGCCCCATCACTCTTGAACTGGCCTGTGGCAAGGGCGACTATGCCATCGGGCTGGCGCAACGCTTCCCGGAGCGCAATTTCATCGGGGTGGACATCAAGGGCGCCCGCATCTGGCGGGGAGCCAAGTCTGCGCTGGAGCTTGGGTTGCCCAACGTGGCCTTCCTGCGCACAAGAATCGAGCAGATTGCCATGTTTTTCGAAGAAAAAGAGGTGGACGAAATCTGGATTACCTTCCCTGACCCCTTCCTGCGCAACAGCAAGTCGAACCGCCGACTGACCTCGCCCATGTTCCTGAAAGAATACCGGAAAATATTGAAGCCCGGCGGTTTCGTCCACCTGAAAACGGACGACTCCACACTTTTCGACTTCACGTTGGAGGTGCTGGCAGAGGAGAAGGACGTTCACATCGAATACCAGGACCACGACATCTACGCCAAGCCGCTGCCCATGCCAGAGCTGGAAATCAAGACCTTTTACGAAAAGCAACACTTAGCCATTGGGCGCACTATTAAGTATGTCCGGTTCACACTCGGCAGATGATTTTGAACTTTTGTTGCATTAGAAAAGTTGAATCCTTACTTTTGCAGCGCTTTTAGCAATTGTAATCCTTTGAAGTACGCATTCTCAAAGCCGATTCAGGTCCCATAGCTCAGTTGGTCAGAGCACGTGACTCATAATCATGGGGTCCTAGGTTCAAGCCCTAGTGGGACCACCCAATGACGAAGCCCCGGAGGAGCAATCCTTCGGGGCTTCTGTTTTTTGTTCCTTGTTCGCAGAACACAATTTGAGGGAACACTTAGGGCTTTTTGAACTTCAAGGAAGCAATATTCCTGGCTATCTTCTTCCCTTGCACCAAACCATCTTTAATAGCTGCCCGGAAGTGGATGCCGCCATACAAACGAGAGACGGCAGCCTCGTCCGCCATTTCCAAGAAAGAATTGTAACTGCGGGGCGAGCCGTCAATATCCGTGCGGGCTTCGTGGGTACGGTCGGTCAGCGCATAGTTCGTACCGAACATATCTGTCAGCACCTGAAAGGAAGCACCCGACTGCACGGAGTGCCCAGAGATGTACTCTGGAAACGGTGGGGTGGTCAACAGCGTAGTCCAACCTGGAGCAATGTACTGCTGGATATAAGTTATCGGGCGCATCAAGTTGAAAGTGTACTTGCACTTCCAGCAAGCTATAAATGCATCGTGTACACCCATTCCCACTTTTGCATAAGCCTCGGCAGCAACGGCAAGGTCGGCATTATCCTTAGCCAGTACCTGCGCCAAGATGGAAATGGAGTGGCCTGGAGGTGTGCCCGTTTTGCCGGGATCGTCACTCCAGTATTGTGCGATGGTTTTTTGTTCTGGTGTGAGATTGGTTGTTACCACATACACTTCAGAGGCTTCGACGAAGAAGTTGGAACTTGTTTGCGAAGAAAAAACGGGGTGGCCAGTTGGCTGGGTGTTGGCAACGTTGTCGCTTAGGAAAGGCCTTACTTGACCCCAATAGGGCTGCATTGCCTTTGAGAACGCAGGTGGCGTTGGCACCCAGAGTCCATCGCCAATGGGCGGCACGTAGTCGGCAGGAAAGTTTTTAAGGTAGCATTCGCTTTGTCCGTCGCTATCCGCATACGCCTGCATGGAAGCAGCAACCGCCTCTCCATAAGCCTTGGAGCGTTCGGCTACACCTGCTTTTGCTTCTTTCGAAAGGCTGGTGTAATACCTTGTTTCCAATTCATCAATTGCCGATAAATTGGCAGCAGAGGCATTGCGGTAAAGCCCCCGCATGATGTTGGCCAGGGCGCTGTTGGCCACTAAATCCCATTGATACTCTTTGTTTTTTTCAAAGGCGGGCATGTCTCCAACGGCGAGTCCGTTGATTTGGCCTTCCAAGGACTGGTAGTTGCTAATTCCATTGAATACGGCTTGATACAAGGTGACGCCCGTATAGCCATAAGCACGTGCAGCAACCGGCGGCGTGAATCCAGCAGTTTCTTTGGTCAACTTGATGGCAAGGCTGAAATAGGCATTGGGCACTTCGGAACTGTACTTGAAAGCATGAGGCTTTTCCAATTCAATGACATCCTCATCCTTTTTGCAGCCTGTGAAAATGACAAGCCCAGCAAGGATGCAGCATGTAAAATGCAGCATAACTTTTTTCATTGTGTTTGTAGTTTAGGTAAATGTTGAAAAATAAACACAACCAGTTTTGGCGAAGTATCACCAAACTGCTGTGAACTTCATGGATTGAGTTGATAATAATCTCCGTAACAGAGATGGGGGAAAGCATTAAAATGAGGGGGGAAACAAATATTGCAAGGCCAATGTCACATATCAAAACAAAGACAAACCTGTGCAAATCGGCATACAAATATAATGGCTCCTAAGCCTTTTTCAAAAAAAAATTTATATTTTTTCCTACAAAAGCTATTTCACATCAAATTCTCCCATTATCACGCAGCCAATCCACCGTCTCCTGTATGGCAACCTTTATCGGCGTTTGCGGCAGCCCAATCTCCTTTATCGCCTTGGCTGGCGTATAAAAATTCTCGTCAATGGAGATGCGGCACATCCGGTAGCTGATTTTCGGAGCCTTGCCCGTAAGCCTTGCGATGGCCGTGGCAACCCGCCCAAATAGCAGCACCATAAAGCCTGTGAAAGCCCGCTTCGGCGGCGGAACGCCCAGTACCTCAGCGATGGCATTGAAGATTTCCTGGTAGTTCATGTTTTGGTTGCCGAGCAAGTAGCAGGAACCGGGCGTGGCCCTTTCCAGCGCATTAGCGATGCCGACGCAGACATCCTTCACGGCCACGTAATTTCGGCCACCGGGGGTGTAGCCCGCAAGTTTTTCATGCAGGATATTGTCAATCATCAGTGTGGCGCCCGTCTTGGCGGCGTAGGGGCCGAACATAAACGTGGGGTTGACAATGGCAGCGGGCAGTCCCTGTTCTTTTACCATTTTTAAAACGAGGTCTTGGGCCTCCCGCTTGGTGTCCATGTAGCCGAGGCCGTAGTGGCCGGAGCTGTAAGGCCGGGTCTCGTCGCCGGGGCTTTGGCGGTTGCCGTAGCCGTAGCTGTTGGCTGTACCAACAAACACGATGCGCTTCACCCCCAGTTCCAGCGCCGTGTCCATCACGTAGCGAGTGCCGTCCACATTCACTTTGCGCTGTATTTCAGAGAAGTACGGCCAAACGCCGAGGTGCGCTGCGGAATGCACCAGCCCCTCGCAACCCAGCATGGCTGTCCGGATGCTCGGCTGGTCGAGCAGGTCGCCGTAGGAGAACATGATGGGTAAGCCCTTCAGTGTTACGGGGTCAACGCCACGCTGTATGAATGCGACAACCTCATGGTTGCGCTTCAAAAGTTCCCGGACGAGGTTGCTGCCGACAAAGCCATCTGCACCGGTGACGAGTATTTTCATGATCAATAGTCCGTGCAGTTTAAGCCCGGAAATTTGGTGAATTAAAAAAGGTCGTGAAGTTTTGCGTTGCGACACCAAAACTCACGACCTATGGACAGTACCCAATGGATACTGGCGTCAATATTCGAAAGAATGGACGGCG
>JANPLH010000590.1:0-18589 GCA_031426435.1 Saprospiraceae bacterium
CTGCCGTCGGGCTTTTTGTTGGCAAGGCAAAACTGGATGTTTGGAAAGCCTGCTACCCCCATCCATTGGCTGGGGGTGTTGTAAAACTGGCTGTTCAAAGAAGCATAGTCCTCGTTCAAAACGGCGATCTGCTCGATGACTTGTGCATCGGTGAGGTTCTGACCCTGCCCTACGGGTTCACCGTTGTGAATGACATGCACCACCACTGAAATGGTGAGCAAGGGTTCCATCGCATTTTTTTCGTTGGATTTGGCGGAGAGCAAAGGAATGGCTTCGTCGAGGTACCGCTGCATTTCCTTGGCGAAAGCAGGGTCTTCCATGCTTAGCTGAGCATTCATTTCATCGAAAGCACAAGTTGGATAAACGGCGTTTGGCGGCTGCACCTTCTCTCCTTGCGGCTTATTGAGCACCCCTAAATGGTGTGCTTTAGGGTGCCCTCCGGGCAATGGTTTCGATTTGGAAATGGAAGCTGGAAACTGTTGGGCAATTGCCCATAATGGCAGAAAGGCCAATGCAAGCAATGCAATGCGGTTGATGGAAGATTTCATTCACGGGATGTTTTATTCAGTGGACGGCTTTTGGTAAAACGCTATGTTGTTGCCTGACAAAAAAGCACTGCCGCAAACCACCACCAAATTTTCAGTAATCGGGCACAAGATACGGCGCAAAATCCTGACGTTTCATGTAGAAAATGCGGCGTTCTTTCATATTTAGAAAAAAGCAAATTTTTGGCCAAAATTGGTTTCACCAAAGATGGTTTGTGGAAAACGTTTAACTGCATCATCTTTGACACAGCGCTTTGAAAAAGAGGCCATCCCAACCGATGCCCCAAACCGAGTGAGCAATCTGCATTTTTCTCCCCCTTCAGGTACAAATAGACGACAAATGTCGCCTTCCAGTTATTTTCAAAAACAAATGATGACCTAAATTCCAATCAAAGGAATAAATTTGCGGCCACACCACCTGAACACCCTTCAAATACCAATCTGTGCCATGAAAAAAAATTTATGCTTAGCCCTTCTTTTTTCTACTTCCCTTTCTACCTTTGTAACCGCACAATCAACACTGTCCCACACGACAACACCCATCGACAGCCGCCTTTTAGCTATCTACAGCGGCGACTACCTTGAAAATTTGCAGACTGCAAATCCATTCCTTATCAAGCGTTGGAGCTTTTACCTCGACCATTCCTGGTACCTGACCGAACTTCCCGCCGAAAAAGCCTTGGATTCGCAAACTACCATCCGTGTTGACGATTTGAAAGACATCAACATTCTCTTGCTGGAAAAACAGCATGACCTCCATCGTGAATGGGACAAACAGACAGTCATCAAAATTGAGAACACGGACAAGGCCCTTGTGCTTATTTCAGGAAAAAGGTTCAACGAACTGTTAAACGAGCACCTGAACACTACCAAGTAGGATAGTGTTTTAGACATGTTTACGAAGTAAATACACCTAAGAACTTGTTTGGAAGGCTTGTTAGCTTCATTTGATAACAAACCCACTATCTCCTTTCAAACATCCGTCTTAGTTGGTGATTGGATTGTACCTATATTTACCAATATCCCAATTCTGATAAGATTATGAATTTAAAAGCTACCCTTATCTTTTCTAGCTTGCTTTCCTTTTTTGCCAAGGCTCCTGCCCAGAATTATCTAATGACCTCGTCCCTCACTTCCGTGACCTCTTGCGACGGCTATTTCATGGACTCTGGCGGCGGCTCCAACAATTACGGCGCAAACCAGCATTTCACCACCACCATTTGCCCGGCAGGTGGCCCTAGCAGCGGCAACCATATTCAATTGGTTTTTGGAGCAATTGACTTGTTCTTTGGCGATGACCTCTGCTTTTTCGATGGACAAAATGCGACTGCCCCGGCCATTGCCTGTGCCAGCGATTTCAATCCAGGCGCATCATTCATTATTCAAGCATCCGCAGCCAATACCAGTGGCTGTATCACCGTGAAATTCGATAGCGACTTCATCTTTAATGCCGACGGATGGAGCGCTGAAATCAATTGCATTCCCGCATGCCAGACCATTCTCTCGGTGCTTGACTATACCACACCTGACGCTGAACCTTTGGACACTGGTTGGATAGATGTATGCCCCGGCGAGCGGGTATTTTTCTTCGGAAAAGGCAGTTATCCGCAAAATGGCGTGGCCTATAACCATTCCGACCTTACCAGCAATTTTGAATGGGATTTTGGCGATGGCACCATTACTTACGGCCCTTCAGTTTCCCATATTTTTGAAGAGCCGGGCGGGTATGTGGTTCAAATGGAAATCACCGACCAACTTGGTTGCAAGAACACCAACTTTATCAGTCAGCGGGTAAGGGTTGCACCAAAACCTCATTTCGAATTGGGTACTTGGCCGACCCAAGTATGCGTTGGAGACACGATTGAATTGAACGCCATGATTAATAGTATGGACCCCAACCATACTGTCTCTGTGGAACCCATAGAAAGCAGCTTCCAAACTGCGGGCATCCGCTCCGACTCCTTAGCATTGCCAGATGGCGACGGTTCATGTTATAAAACCGAAATATCGTTCACCAATTTTTCACCAGGTCAAACCCTGACGAACATAAATGATATTGTGGGCATATTCGTGACCATGGAGCATTCATGGATGCGTGATTTGGAAATAACACTTACATGCCCCAACGGGCAATCTGCGATTTTGCACGACCATGCCGGCCAAACTGGCGGTGAAGTATTTCTTGGCGTTCCAAACGAGAATGACGAAGGGATGTTGAACCCTATTCCCGGCACCGGCTTTGAATATGGTTGGTCGCCTACCCCCCAGTACAACCAAACCTGGATTCAATATGCCAATACCCATACCAGCGTTGGTACACTTCCTGCTGGCACCTATAAGCCATTCCAACCACTCTCCAATTTCATTGGCTGCCCTTTAAATGGCGACTGGGAAATAGAAGTTTGCGACCTCTGGAGCATTGACAATGGTTATATTTTCTCATGGTCAATTGATTTTGACCAATCGCTTTATCCTGCGGTGGAAGCATTTAAGCCCGGCATTGCCAGTTGGGCTTGGGACTATCACCCCTCCGTTTTTTCGTCCACAGCGGATTCCATTGATATTTCGCCATTGAATGCTGGAGAGCTGGCCTATATTTTCACCGTCGTAGATAGCTTTGGGTGTTCGTGGGATACGACCGTCAACATCGTTTCGTTGCCGCCAATGCACCCTAACTGCTTGAGTTGCAACGAATTGCTTACCCCTGCCAATGATACAACAGTTTGCGTCGGCGAGCCTGTGGCAATTGACATAAGTGCCCCAGTTCCACCTTCCCCAACTGTTACTTTTGAATCGGACGATAATTACCCAATTGGTGCCAGCAATCACCCTGATGGCAACCCTTACAATTCTATACTTGCCGTCAACTCGCTGGTGCCAGCAACCATCACCAATGCGGTCAATGATATTGTTTCGGTTTGCATTGATATCACTACAGATTTTGATGCCGACCTGAACATTTACCTCCGCTCGCCCAATAACCAACAGTTGATGCTTTCAACCGGCAATGGCGGCGGCGGCGACAACTATACAAAGACTTGCTTCACCACTTCAGCCATCACGCCTATCACATCAGGTACTGCCCCTTTCACCGGAAATTTCAGGCCGGAAGGCAACTGGACTTCTTTAAATGGGGCTACAATCAATGGCAACTGGACGCTAAGGGTTTCAGACAATGTTGGGCAAAACGCAATGGGCAAGGTAAACTGGTGGAGCATAAGCTTTAAGTCGCAAAATAACCTGACTTACACTTGGACTCCTGCAACCGGGCTTTCCTGCTCCAATTGCCCAACACCAACGGCCAATCCAAGCAACAATACCAATTATGTGGTGACTGCCACCAATAGCTATGGTTGTACTCAAAAAGATACGGTAAGTGTAAGCGTGTTGAACAGCTTTGCAGCGCCTACTGTGAACCTCCAACTGCAAGGCATTGGCGAGATGCTCGCTACATGGAACGACATAAATCCAGGTTTGCCTTATGAAATCAATGTAAACAACACGGGTTGGGTCGCCCCCAATACCAGCAATTTATCGCATTTGATAACGGGCCTTTCAAATGGTAGCATGGTCAACGTTCAAGTGCGAACCAATGTAAACGGAGCAAGCTGCAACGTTGCCGTTGGGGCTGATGACCTTCTTTACCAATTTTGCCCCATTGATGCCTTTCCGAACAATCCAGGGCCATATTCGGTCGGCTGCAATGGCGTTTGCAACGAAGCCGTTCAAATTTCGGTGGTCAACGGTACGGCACCCTTTGATTTTTCCATCCATAATTTGACAACTGGTACAACCACTTCTCAAAACAATGGCAATATCACTGGACTTTGTCCAGGCATCTACCAAATCATCGTCACGGATGGCGCCATGTGCTTGGACACCGTAGGCCTGACTGTCAATGACCAAGCGCCAATCATTGTCTCAGTCACTCAAACTGCTCCAGTCACCTGCGCAAATGGCAGTAACGGATGTGCATCGGTCAATGCTACAGGAGGAGTTGGCGGGTTCACCTTTCAATGGAATAATGCAAACATGTCCACCCAGCAGTCCATTTGTGGCCTACCTGTTGGGCCAATTTCGGTGACTGCTACCGATTTGAATGGCTGTACCGCCACAGGTGCTATCAGCATAAATGGCATTCCCCCCCTTCTCCTCACCCTCACTAAAACGGACATAAAATGCAATGGCAACATGGATGGTGTGGCCAGTGTAACTGCAACTGGAGGACAAAGCCCTTTTACCTACCAATGGAGTGGAGGCACAACGCCTACTCAAAGCAGCACGGCTGGGTTGGGAACCGGAACTACTAGTGTGACCGTGACCGATATCAATGGTTGTCAGCAATTTGGAAGCATCAACATCACCGAGCCACCAACCGCCATTGAGGTAGTTGCTTCACAAACAGTGGTCAGTTGTTACAGTGAAAATAAAAGCGTAGCTACTGCTGCCGCAACTGGTGGCACTGGACCATATACCTACATTTGGGCACCGGGAGGCCTAACCACGCCTACCATCTCCAATTTATCAATTGGCCAATACACGGTGACCGCAACAGACGCTAATGGCTGCACGGTGACGGACATCGTTGATGTTACACAATGGCCAGCCTATATTATAAACATAGCGACCACTCCACCTACTTGCCCTGGCAGTACAGATGGCAGAATGAACGTAGTCGTATTGGCCGGGGGCAACGGCACTTACACTTACGCCTGGAGCAACATGCAAACCACTGACATCTTAACTGGCCTCCAAGGTGGAATAACCTACACGGTTACAGTTTCAGATAGTCAAGGTTGTACAGGTACTGCATCCAGACTGCTCGAAAACCCCATACCTATGAGCATCAGCATAACCTCAACCGAGGCCAAATGTGCTGGAAGCATGGATGGGACTGCCAGTGTGGGCAATGTAACGGGCGGGCTTTCCCCCTATACCTACCTATGGGATGCTAACGCAATGAACCAGACCACCGCCACTGCGACCAACTTGCTCGCAGGCAATTATTCGGTTGTGGTTACTGATGCAGCTGGTTGCACCAATTTGGCTAATGTTGTAGTAGCTGAACCTGCAACTATAACGGTTGATTTCACGACGGTGAACAACGAATGCTTTGGATATGAAGATGGAAGTGCGGAAGCCGAAGTAGAAGGAGGCGAACAACCCTATACCTTTATTTGGTCAAATGGCGGCACCAGTGCCAAACAAGTAGAACTGGCAGCCGACACCTACTTTTTGACCATCAGCGATGCAAATGGTTGTTCCAAGGTAGATTCCGTCTTTATCTCTGCACCCGAACGAGTGGATGCAGAAATTACCGTCAAAAATGTATCCTGCTTTGGTGGACGAGATGGCTCGATTTCCATTACGCCGATAGGCGGCACACCACCATTTACTTATAGCTTAGATGGAACTCAATTTTATGGCAGCAGCACGCTGATTGCCTTGGAGTCCGACGACTATGATGTTTATATCAAGGACAAGAATGGTTGCGTATTTACTGTACCAGCCGTTGTGGAAGAACCGCCTCTCTTCACAGTTGACATTGAAGTATGGGGAGAAAGCGTTGACGAATACATGGTAGATTACGGAGCCAGGTTCCCACTTATTGCAATTGTAGAAAATGCACAAGGCAATGTGATGTTCAGCTGGGACGCTTCCTATTGCGGCACATTGGAACAAGATACCATGTCTGATTGCACGGGTACACTGACCTCAAGCGCACTTTGGTCAACTCCTGACTATACCAATGATTACTACATTGTAGCTATAGATTCCTTGGGTTGCGAAGCTGAAGACCATATTCAAGTTCACGTCAAAAAGACCCGTCGGGTATTGGTTCCTACTGGATTTTCCCCTAACGAAAGCGCTTTAAATGACCTTCTTGTAGTTCACGGAAAATCGGGTACCATGATCAAGCTTTTCCAAGTGTTCGACCGCTGGGGCGAATTAATGTACCAGGATATTGACATACCCATCAACGAGCCTACAAGGGGCTGGGACGGCACTTTCAAGTCCAAAGACATGCCGCCAGGTGTTTATGTTTGGTACTTGGAAGCTGAGTACGAAGATGGCATGACCGAGAGCTATAAGGGCGAAACCACACTAATTAGATAACCAAACTGTTATGGAAAGCAGGTGATTTCGACAACTGCTTTCCAAAGTTTTGAAAAATAATTTCCATCGTGAAAATTATACTCACTTCAACTTTTGCATTTTTGGGAATGAGCTTGAGCCTTTTCGCCCAAGACCCTCAATTTGTGCAGTTCTATGCCTCTCCCCTCCAACTGAACCCAGCAATGACTGGCGTTCATCCCGGCAAATGGCGAGTCATTGCTAACTACCGGGAGCAATGGAACAGCATTTTGGACTCCAAGCCCTATACCAGCCTGAGCGCCAGTTTTGACGCCAAAAGTCGTATTGGCAAAGGCGACTATTTGGCTTACGGCGTCACAGCTTTGCGTGACCAAGCTGGCAGTTCCAATTACCTTCGGCAAACTGGTGATTTAAGCCTCTCCTATATGAAGCAATTGGATGGAAGCCGCTACCGCCAATACGACCAGTTCCTGATTGGGGGCGCACAAATCGGTTTTGGGCAGCATACCCTGGATTATGGCAATTTATGGTTCAGCTCCCAATTCGACAACGGCACCGAGCAAGTTGACGCCAACCTTCAGAATGGCGAGGCCATCAACGAATCTTCCGGCGTTTATATGAACATCAATGCCGGCCTGCTTTGGTACGCCGTGTTCGATGACAACCAGAGCTTTTATTTTGGCGGATCTGTGAATCATGTTAATGCACCAAAAATATCCTTCATAGATGCAGATGGGGCAGAATCCATGGATATGAAATGGGTCATCCATGCTGGCGGCGAATTACCTATCACTCACCAGTTGAGCATTCTGCCAGGCGCAGCAGCCATTGGTCAAGGGGAAAATTTTTTAGCGCTTTACGGTGCGAATATGCGCTACACCAATCGTGACTGGAACGAGGTGGCCATCCGTGCAGGCCTATGGGGGCACTTGGTCAAGGATATAAAAGGTGGAATGGCCACTCCTGCTGTTACTTTTACTGCCATCCTTGAATTGGAGCGCTGGAACCTCGGCATCAGCTACGACATAGCTTCCAACCAACTCACCCCTCCCACCAACCACCGGGGCGCATTCGAGCTTTCAATGATTTATTACCACCCAGCATCAAGAAGGGAAAAAGTGAATTGCCCAAAATTATAACTGTTTTCTTTTCTCAATAAACTAAAAAGCCGCCTGATGCACTTGCATCAGGCGGCTTTTTAGTTTATTGATTTTCGAGAACTTAGGTATTTCAGCCCTCAAAAAATCCAATGTGCAACAACGTTCACAGCACTGACGACGGCTGCCAAGCCCAAGGCCCACCAAAAGTTTTTGATGGTAAGCCCTTTCATGAAATAATCGGCCAGCATAAGCACCAATGCATCCAAAAGCAGGCTGAACAGGCCAAATCTTGCAATCATACCAGGCGAGGGAACAAAGTCGAGCACTGCCCCTAAAGTGGCGTTCAAGAGTGCCACTACCAAGCCGACAATGATGGCACGAATGAAGTCAGTAACTTTTACACCTTCCAGAAAACGAGAACCAAGCCAAACGGCCAATCCGTTCATTAAAGCGGTGAAAATGAAGCTCATTTTTCTAATGGATTTTAAGTGAAATTGGTTTGATGTTGCTTATTTTTTGGATTCCTCCAATGCCTTTTCGGCACTTTCGAGCTTGCGCTTCAACTCCTCGTTTTCACGGTAAAGCTCCTCTATTCGTTTCTTTTTGAACTCAAGTTCTTCCTTGATTCGCAAGTTTTCGGTTTTCAGTTCATGATTGGATGGTGCCTCATTTACGCGCACGGTTTCAGCTTCCTTGGCAGGAGATTCAGTTGGGGTTGAAGCAGCGGTCGTGGTTGTATCCAATCCCAATAGATTTTTAATGTTCTGAATGCCATCTTCGCCGTTGTAATAGGAGGCTCCGATATAGGCCAATGGCGCAACAAATAGCATGACGATGAAAAATCGGGTAAAGCCAGTAGTACGAATTGGTGGACGCTTTGACATGATGGAATTTTTTTCTTTCAAAAATAGTGAGCTGCGCAAGGATTACAACGCAAGTTCTACTTATTGCCCCAATTCATGGATTAACCCATTGGTTTGTTTGTTAAACGACCACATCCTCCTCGTCGAATACCTTGCCGTTGTGGCAGCGGACTATCCTCGCAGGGAAGTTCTCCAAAATGCGGTAATCATGGGTAGCAAAAAGCACAGCAGTATCATTTTCCTGTGCCAATTTGCGGAGCAACAACAGCACTTCGTCTGAGGTTTCAGGGTCGAGGTTGCCAGTTGGCTCGTCGGCGATGATGAGCTGCGGGTGATTGAGCAAGGCCCTTGCGATGACTACCCGTTGCTGCTCACCGCCAGAGATGGCATGGGGCATCTTGTCGTTTTTGCCCTTTAGGTCTACCCGCTCCAACAGTTCGTTGATGCGGGCTTTCATCTTCGCATTGTCCGACCAACCCATTGCCTGAAGGGCAAAATGAAGGTTGGCTTCCACAGAACGGTCATTTAGCAGGTTGAAGTCCTGAAAAACGATACCCATTTTGCGCCGAAGCAGCGGAATGGTTTTACGGTTGAGCGCTTTCAAATCATAACCTGCCACCGTGCCTTTGCCACCTGAAAGCGGCAATGCTGCGTAAAGGGTTTTGAGCAGGCTGGACTTGCCGCTCCCAGTCTTGCCAATGAGATAGACAAACTCGCCTTTGGTGATGTTGAGATGTACGTTTTGAAGTACCAGGTTGTCTTGCTGGTAAATATTGCAGTCGGTGAGTTGGACGATGGTATGCTCGGTCATATTCAGGAATGGGTATGGTGTTTTCCGAAAACCAGCATATAGCTGGCTTTGTTGGGCAAATTTCGCAAAGATTTTCTACCAACAGCAAAAAACCCAATAAATCATTCCTCAACGGTAACGGTACTTTGCCACTTCTTTGAAATGGAAGCGGAGGCGAAGTCCAAGGAATAGTTGTTGGAGGCTAGATTCAGGAGTACTAGCAAATTGCAAATCTGCCAAATAATAAATACGAGGATAATAATAAAATCGAGCCAATGGGGTAATTGTAAAAAGGTCGGAAAAACCAAGGTCGAGACCCGCCCCCACGCTCCCACCGGCTGCCCAGGAATTTTTATTGTAAAATGCATTGAATGGAACAAGGGTGGATTCCTTTTCCATCTTATTGTTCATTAGCACCACACCGGGCGAGACTTCCAAGAAAAATCCTTTGCTGAACAAGTTTCCATCTTTTGAAAAGGTGGGGCAATTGCAATCGCTGGCAAGGTCAAAAATGTAAACGTCCGTGTTAAAATGCAGGCCAAATTGACGCAAGGAAATATTGCCATCCTGGGATGATTGATTGAATTGAGAGTAAGTTATTTCTGGTGCAAACTCAATGCGCCGCTTCTTCAACCTAAACCAATAATCAATGCCTGCCTGCCATCCAGTGATTGGATAGGGACTGAAATTGGAAGTTGATTGGTAATAATCATTGATTCCGGGGGCATTGAAGGTCTTGTACCCAGCGACCAAGCCGAATTGGGCATTGGCTTGAAAACCCATAAAAATGCAAAGAATGAAAGCTATGATATTTTTCATAATCCATTATTAAACACAAAAGGCGTTGTGGTTCAACGCCTTTTGTGAATTTTACATTGCAAACCTGACAAAACTTATCTCACCAAGTTCACATCGCCTTCAAACAATTTGACCAAACCATCCACGAACTCAACCTCCGCAAACCAAGTGAACACGGCTGAGTTCATCAACTCGTCACGGTGCTTGCCATTCCAGCCATAAGCTGGGTTGTTGGGTTGGAATTTGTAGTACTGGAATACCGTTTCTCCCCAACGACTGAATACCAAGAACGACTTTATCTCCTTCACTTCTTTTCCCCCATAAATCATCAATACGTCGTTTGTGTTGTCGCCGTTTGGACTAAAAGCGGTCGGAACATAGATTGGATGGCTCTTGTGAACATAAACCGTCAAGATATCCTCGTCTGTGCATTCACCCTCTTGAACGAAGATTTTGAACGTCGTCTGTTGGGTCGGATGGATGATATTCGCAGGGCAAGTATCGCAGCCAACAATCTCGGCTGGTAACCAAGCAATACTGTCGAGCTCACTTGCAGGTGGCGTGGTGACTATTTGCAAAAGAATGGAATCACCAAGGTTCACAATCGGGTCATTGCCTTCAAAATTGCCCTCGATTTCCACAGTTACTTCAACTGGCTCGTTGACCATGAAGTTGAGGGTGGTTTCACAACCAAAAGCATCCCGGATGACAATGGTCTGGTTGCCAGGACTGAGGTTGGTGAAACTTTTTTGGCTCGTGAAAGCGCCACCATTGAAAGAACATTCGTAAGGCGGCGTACCTCCTTCGATATTGTTGACGGTGATATATCCGTCGTTCATTCCAAAGCAGCTTACGTTGGAAACCGTAATATCGGCGCTTGGCGGAACAATGTCTTGACCAATAGTCACATTATCCGTGCCGGTACAGCCTTGAGGTGAGGTTACCGTCAAGGCATAGGTGCCAGGTTCCGAAACCGTTGGTTGAGCAATGGTTGCATCACTAACGCCTCCTGTCCAAAGATAGGTCACGCCAGGAGTATTACCAGAGCCTCCCAAAACAACCTCCCTTATTTGGCAAGACAGGTTCATTGGTTCACCAGCATCTGCTACTGGATTCGGATGGATGACCACCTGCACAATAGCCTCATCGTCAGGGCAAGGTGCTATACCTGGAACCGAATAGGTGAAATCATGTGTGCCTGCCTGTAGCCCCGCAATGTTCAAGTTGCTGCTTGGCAAAAACTCGCCTCCCGGCGAAATCCAAGTACCGCCAGGTGTAGCATTGGTCAGCATGGTACTGAGGTCAATCATGCCAGTTTCACCTTTGCAAAATTCAAATTGTCCCGTAGCAGTACCCGCATTCACATTGGGGTTCACGACAATTGAAACACTTCCTGTAGCCGTATTATCACAATTGGCATCTTCTACTGAAATCAGATTAATCGTTAACGATGCGTCAGGTTCCAAATCCAATGTGTAGGTGCCATTGGAAGGCACTTGCGCAATTTGCTGCGTTCCGCCATTGATGTTGTAGTTTATGGTAAATGGCCCTTCCCCTGTTGCCGAAAAGACCACTGGCGCCGTCATTCCTTGACAAATTGAGGTAGAGCCGCTGATTGCCGCTGTTGGCAATTCATGAAAAACAACAGGTGTGCCAGAGGCAACATCCAAGCAGCCATCAGTAAGGTCTATTCCACCGGAACCGTTGTCGTTTGCAGCAACTGCGCTTACATAATAGGTGGTTCCAAAAACCATATTGGCGGGGTCAAATTGAAAAGACGGAGGCGACGTAATGGTTGTTGCAATTACATTGCCCAGCGAAGGGCCACCATTGGTATGCAGGTAATAGACCAAAATATCATCCGGGTCAAGTACGGAGCCTACCGTTGCTGTTACGCTCACTTGTTCATCTTCGCAAGCTGAAATAGAATTGGCGGTGTTCATCATCCCAGCATTTGTTAGACAATTGCAGTTTTCGTTTCCGGAAACCACTACCGGGCCGCAGCCATTGATGTCATCCACTGAAAAGGACCAAGGTGTGTTGCTTAGAAGCGGTTGGCTGGTGAAGGTTCCATTGTTTACCAAGCCAGTAGCTGGAGTTACTAAAATGGGAGGCGCTCCACCAATGATGTCGAAAGTCACGACGTAGTTGGTGGCACTGGGAGAACAAGTTTCAATGATGTTTTGCACTTGCGGAGCTTCATTCACCTCAATATTAGACACACCTGAAACCGTACCTGTGCAATAAAGGTCTGACACTCCCGTAACTGTATAAATCGTATTTGAAGTAGGTGAAACATCAAAATTGACAGGACTTGTAGTTAGGGTCATTGTCAATGGATTGCCAAGGTCATCTTCATATTTAACCTCCCATGGACCGGCACCCGTTACGTTAAACGTCAAAGTTGCAGCATCGCCCAAACAGATGCTGGCATCTGGGCCAAGTGATGCCGTAGGAATTTCATGGAAAACCACCTCGACACAAGTGCCAATGCTCAGACAAGGGTCAGAAAGGTCAACACAGCCACTGCCATCCTCATTGGCAACCGCTGGGCAAATAAAATAGGATTGCCCATAGTTCATGCCTGCAAAAAACCCAAATTCTCCAGTAGCGTTTGTTGCCAGTGGTTGCAACGGGTTACCTGCATGAAGAAGGAAGCAAAGGACATCATCTGCATCCAGAAACTCACCTGCATTGTTGTAAACCGGTGTTGCCAATTCCGCTCCGCAAAGGTCAAGTGGTGTAGCATCAAAATTGCCAGCCGTAGATAGGCAACTGCAATCAACCAATGGCTTTGCAACAATGACCGGGGTACAACCTTTGCAATCCGTTACTGTATAGTTGTAGCCCGACCCGTCAGGCAGTGGGTTGCTGCAAAACATATTGCCAGTCAGGGTGCCATTCATTGGCGACACGGAATAACAAGTGGGGTCTCCTCCGAGAATCTCGAAACATACGGTAAATGTGGTACCAGTAGGGTCGCACTGCGTGATGGGAGTTCCAACGGTTGGAGGCTCATTAACGGTGACTGTTTCGCTATCGTTTAAGTTAGCGTTGCAATGCAAATCCATGACGCTCGTCAAGTCGTAGGAAGTCGTCGCATTAGGTGTTACCGTATATACAAATGGCGAGGTGAAAACGGACACTGATTGGCCGTTTATGTCTATCTCCCATGGCGCAGCACCTGTCAGTTGCAGGTTGAGGTCCAGGCTGCTTCCAATACAGATTTCATCACCACCATTAATATTTGCAGTAGGTATTTCGTAGAAAACAATTGGGGTGCCTTGGGCAATTTGCGCACAAGGGTCTGTGGCCAATACACCGCCCGAACCATCATCATCACCTACCATTGCCGATAGGTAATAAGTAGTCCCATAATCCATCGTTGTCGGGTCAAAGTTGACGGTTTCTGAGTTGAATACCCCGATGACAGGTGGTTCAATGCTGATGGAATTGCCTGAGTGTAATACGAAAACTTGTACATCGTTTCCGTCCAAAAATTCACCGGTAGCATCATATTCGGTTTGAATAGAACCTGGCCCACAGTTTTCAAGCGGCGTGGCCCCCATTGTTCCAACCTTGGTATCGCAATCACAAACCACGATAGGGTCAGCCACGTTGATGGGGTTGCAGAAATTGGCATCCGAAACCACAAAGGAATATCCTGCACCATTGGCGATAGGGTTTGAGGTAAACAGGCCATTGGATAAGTTGCCGCTAGGGGCTACTGAATAGCTGCTCGCATCGCCGCCCGTTATTGTAAACGAAACCGTATAGCTGGTATTGATGGCGTTGCAAACTGTGGTAACGTTATTCACCACAGGTGCGCCAAACACGGTCACGTTGGACGAGCCGGCACCTGTACCAGAACAACCATTGTTGTCAGAAATGCCGCCCAAAGAAATATTGCCTGATAGCGACTCACCAATTGGAAGTGTGAAAGGACTACTATTTATTGAAAGTGGCGATTGTGGTGTACCATTAACTGACCACTGAACCGACCAAGGTGATTCGCCTGTTAGGTTAATGCTCAATGGTATGGTTTCTCCACTACCCTCACAAATAGTACCTCCGCCAGTCAAGGTTGCAGTTGGCGATGGATTTTGCGTCAATGTGGCTGTACCTGTGGCCGTATTGGTACACTGATTAGCACCTGTAACGCTTACCAGTGCGTAGGTTCCAGCTGTGGTAGCAGGCAATGCAAATGGGCTGACAGGTACATTCAATGTTTGTGGAGCACCACCATTTATTGTGTAAACAACTGTCCACGGTTGTTGCCCGGTCAGGTCAATCGAGAAGTTGACATTTGGAGCTGTTCCTTGACAAAATTGGTCTGTTCCTGAAAGGATTGCAGTTGGAGCCGGAGCAACAGTGATTGGCTGGCAAGTTGAAGGGTTTCCACAAGTGTTGGTCGCAGTGACACAAATCTGCCCATTGGCGTTGCTGTTCGTAAAATCAATGGTCACGCTTGAGCCGGTACCTGTTACCACAGCACCTGGAGGTGCTGACCAAGTATAGGTCACATTTGCTTGAACATTGGTGACGGAAAAAGTTGCCGTGCCTCCATTTGCACAAACACTGGTGGGCCCAGACATGGTGGGGGTTGTAGGAGGGCCAGTCACTGAGATATTTACGCAGCTAGGATTGCTTGCTCCGCAATTGTTGGAAGCTGTGGCACACACGGTTACGTTTCCGTTGGCGACGCCATTGAAATTGACATTGATGGAACTGCCCGACCCTGTAAAGGTTGCACCTGCTGGAACAGTCCAGCTGTATGTAGCACCTTGGACGGCGTTGGTTATGGTATAAGTTTGAGTGGTATTGTTTGCACAAACGGTTGTCGGGCCAGTGACAACTGGAACTGCCGGTGCAGCATTGACGGTAACGGTGACGCAAGCAGGCGGTGAGGAACCACATTCGTTATTGGCGGTTACACAGAGCAAACCTCCTGTGGAGTTCGTCCATGTAACTATGGCAGTGTTGTTTGGACCTTGCACTACAGGTTCTCCATTGGGCGTAGTCCAGGTCAGGTTATCAGGAATGATTGAACCTTGCAGATTTGCCGTATAAGTGGACATGGCATTTGCACATACCGTGGTAGGGCCAGTCACTTGTGGTGCAGAAGGAACCTCTATTAATTCAGTGACATTTACACACATGGTATTTTGACAGGAGAATCCACCACTTGGCGATTTGTGCGTAACGGTAAGACAATATTCTCCTGGCTCGTTCACTTGACATAGTATCTGATTTGCAGGCCCAACAATGCCCGGCCCTGTCCAAGCCATTGTCCAGGTGTTCGGAGGAAAAGCCAACCCAGAACCTGAACCATCCAATAATAGAATTGAATCTATCCCACAACCCAAAACTGCAGGTTCGCTGATGGATGCGACGGGTTCCATAATGTTTAGATTTACGGAGGCCATACTGTCACAGCCTTGCCAGTTGTCGCAAGTTGCAGTGTAAATACCTGTATAAGTCAAGTAATCATTGCAAAGTTGGAATTCTGCGGGGCCACAAAGGTTCACTGTTTGCATGGGTGAACTAATGGCCGGAATCTGAGCAATGACACATGTGATGATGCTGTCGCAACCCGAAGGCGCAGGCACTGAATTTACAAATGTGCCTGGTGCGAAATACTCATTTCCACCACAGGTTACCGATTCACCAATGCAAAGATTGTGGTTGTGGGTCGCTTCTATTGATTCACCAATGGTAATATCAAGGCAATAAGGTGGGACGTTGGGGCAATTGATGTTTTGAGCACAAATCTGAACACTGCCTGGCTGCAGCCATTCAACGAAAACGCTTGTACCCGATGAACCATTGACAAAGTTGCCAGCGGAACCAGGCACTATGGTCCAGTCAGCTGGACTCGTAGTGGTATAATTGGATGGGTCAACAGCAGGAACGCAAACATTTTGAGGACCAGAGGTAATGGCGGATGAGCCATTTATTGCATAATTGCACTGTGCCCCTGCCGAACCGTCTATCATAAGGTAGTAAACTGCACCCGGAATCAAGGGGACGTTGTTGGACAAAACCACCGTGGAGTTTTCAGGAATATTCCCTAAACAATCAGAGACAAAGTCAAAATTGACGCAGTCTCCTGTTTGCAGCAAAGCTGCTTGAATGGCACCCCCTGAGGCACAGTTCAAAGCCTCAATTGAAAAGGAAGCATTTGGGCCATTTGCGGTGAAGGCAAACCATTGGTTGTTTTCAACGCTTGAGCACCAATACGGTGGGAGGGAAACTGGTGTGCTGTTGGTAGTAGCACCTTGGTAACAACTCAATGCAGCTGGACTTGGTAGAATGCACGCACTTGGGGCATCAAATGCTACTTGGGGGGTGTTGCATGGCGATGCGCTACATTGTGCAAACAGAGAATTAGTCGAAAAAATACTGAGTGTTAGGGCAAAAATTGAAAATAAAAATTTCTTCATCACCTCGATTTATAGTGTTGTGAAGGTTTGGTCGCTGGTCAAACCTAATTTTAATTGTGCAATGTTTACAACAGGCTTACAAAATATTTGGCTTATTTGAGCTAAAAAGTTTGGAGGATATTTTCAAAATTATGGAAAAAATAAGCGAATGCTTTTTTTGTATAACCGATTTGTAGAGAGCAATTTGACTCATTTTGTGGCTCAAATAAAATTAGGCGAATGTCATAATTCTCAAAACGAGCGTAAAAAAAATAAAAATTACTCGATTGTGCAAACCTTTACGAAACGAACAACCATTTTGCGTATTAATGGCACAACTCCAACTATTTATCCTTTTATATCAAAGGATGTAAAGAAATGTTTTGAAGCGGCATTGCCTTCCTTTTTTGGGTCACAAATGGTTTGCAGGATGAGCATCTTGTTTTTTACCAAATAAGCCCTCATCGTCACAATGGCAACTCCATTTTGAAAGTCACACTTGAATTCTCTACCTGGATAGCCCTTCATTTCAATGTCCTTCTGTGAGAGTAGTTTGCCTTTCATGTTTTCAACTGCTCCGTTAACAGCCCCATCGAAAATGGCCTTCAAGGATTCCTTGTTGTCCGAATGTATGGTGCCTTCTGGGTATTCCGTAGAAATGACGCCATAAACATAGTTGTCGTCCTTTTCAATCTCCACTACCTCGTACATCTTTATGTCTAAAACAAGTGGCCCAACTGGAGAATCTGAATGCTGGGTTTCAGCAATTGGCTCAACAGGAAATTCTATGGAATAATCGGCAGTTTCGACCTTAATCCAATCTGCCATTACAGTGAATGAGTAAATGGATAACAATATGGAAGAAAGAACAGCAAAAACTTGTATTTTCATCTGTGTAATGAATTAGAAAATCTATTTCAATGCTTTAAACATAAAATTGAGATTATATAATAAAAAATAGTGCCATTTCCCTAACCTGCCTTTTCTACGGCATGGCCACCGAATTCATTGCGCAGTGCCGCCACCACTTTCCCGGCAAATGTGTCCTCTTCTTGTGACCTAAACCGCATCAACAAGGAGAGGGCTATTACTGGAGTCGGTACGCCAAGTTCGAGCGCTGTTTCAATGGTCCATTTACCCTCCCCGCTGGAGTGCATGACACCCTTGATGGCAGACAAATTTGGGTCTTTGCTGAAGGCATTTTGAGTCAGCTCCATCAGCCAACTACGAACCACCGATCCGTGGTTCCAGACCTTGGCGATGGCCTCAAAATCAACCTCAAATTGACTTTTGTTCAACACTTCAAAGCCTTCCGCAATGGATTGCATCATACCGTATTCAATCCCATTGTGTACCATCTTTGTGAAATGTCCACTACCTGCCGCACCCACGTAAAGACTTCCATCTTGTATTGAAATGGCATCAAATAGCAGCTTGCAAACCTCGTAGGCATCCTTATCTCCCCCAATCATGGTACAAGCTCCGTTCAGTGCTCCGCTGGTGCCACCGCTGGTGCCACAGTCAAGGAAGCGAATACCTTTTTCTTTGAACATGGCATAATGCCGCAGCGTGTCCTTGTAGTTGGAATTGCCGCCATCAATCACGATATCACCGGGAGAAAGCAAATCTGGCAATTGCGCCAGCACCGACTCCGTAGCAGCTCCGGCTGGCACCATGCTCCAAACGATGCGGGGAGATGGCAAATGCATGGCTACTGCCTGTATACTGCTGGTGGTCACGATGCCCAAATCAGCAGAGCGCTTGCGGTTGACATCGTCAATGTCGAAAGCAACGACGGTGAATTTGTTTCTCAGCATGTTTTGAGCAAGCGGAAACCCCATTTTTCCCAATCCAATTAGTCCAATTGTCATTCGCAATAGTCCGTGCAGTTTAAGCCCGGAAATTTGGTGAATTAAAAAAGGTCGTGAAGTTTTGCGTTGCGACACCAAAACTCACGACCTATGGACAGTACCCA
>JANPLH010000591.1:0-9445 GCA_031426435.1 Saprospiraceae bacterium
CAACCCAAATTACGCCATTGGCGTACTTCCGCCGAATGTGCCCGTGGAAGCGCTCAAAGGGCCAAACGGCGATGGCTCAAAGGCCGACGGCACCGAGCTTGGCATGAACGGGAACCCGTACATCACCAATCCCTACTGGGCCACTTCTCATTTCAAGACAGCCGATAACTTGAACCGCCTAATCGGCTCCGCCATGCTGCGCTACGACCTTGGCTGGGCCTATCTGCAAGGGCGCATCGGCACCGACTATTTCAACAGCCGCCGCCTGGACATCACCCCGGCGGGCACGGCCTTCAACCCCGACGGCGGCATGACCGACCAGACCATTTCCAATACGCATACCAACGCCGACTTCCTGCTCGGCAGCCGCCACGATTTTGACAGTGGCTTCGGGTTCGATGTTTTCGTTGGCGCAAACCGCATGGACAATACTTACGAATACACGGGCATAGGCGGCAACAAGTTCAATATCAAGGGCCTCCAAACCGTGCAAAACACGGCCAACCAATTCAACTGGTACGGGTTGTCGAAGCGACGGGTCAATTCCGTTTTTGGCTCCGCCACCCTCCACTATGAACGCTGGCTGTACTTCACGCTCACGGGCCGGAACGATTGGTTTAGCACCCTGCCCACCAATGCCAACAAGCTGTTTTATCCCTCCGTTGGCCTAAGTTTCGTCTTTTCAGAACTGTTCAACCTGCCAGATTTTATCAGCTACGGAAAGGTGTACAGCAATTGGGCAGAGGTGAGCGGCGACGTGGACCCCTATTCCCTCGACCTCACTTACCAGCTTTCGGGGCAAGGCTTCCAGGGGCAGCCGCTTGGCGTCATCACCAACGGAAGAGTGCCGGACCGGGCACTCGCCCCGTCCACGTCAAGGGAACTGGAGGCCGGGTTCGAAATGCGTTTTTTCCACAATCGAATTGGGCTGGAACTGGCCGGTTACTCCCGCAACAGCTTCAACGACATCATCATTCAAACCATCTCCAATGCCAGTGGCTACGAATCCGCCTATTCCAAAGAAGGGGAAATCCGCAACAAGGGGATTGAGGCGCTCTTGGACATAACTCCTTGGCAATCAAAGGACTGGACTTGGAACGTTTCGCTCAATGCCGCCAAAAACTGGAATGAAGTGACCAATTTGGGCGAGGGCGTTAAAGACATCCAGGTGGATGCCAGCCGCACGTTCACCGCCTTTATCCATCACGAAGTCGGGCATCCGGCAAGCGTCATCAAGGGCTTTGAATACGTGCGGGACGACAAGGGCAACATCGTTTTCGGCTCCAATGGCATGCCACTGAAAGGCGACTACGTCATCCTTGGCAATGGCGTCCACGACTTCATAGGCGGCATCACCAACACCGTCAGTTGGCGGCAACTCAGCCTGAGCTTTTTGATAGATGTGAAAACGGGTGGGAAGATTTTTTCGGGGACGAATGCCTACGCCTACCTTTTTGGCCAACATAAAAAAACGCTGGAAGGCAGGGAGACGGGCTTCGTGGGCAAGGGCGTGACGGAAACGGGCGAACCCAACACTGTCTCGTTTAACCAGGAAAACCTACTACCCTACTATTCGAATTTGTTCAACAACATCACCGAGGAGTTCGTGTACGATGCCAGTTTTGCGAAGCTGCGGCAAGTGATATTGACGCTGAATTTTCCGAAAAAATGGCTGGGCAAAGCCCCCATTGCTGGCGTATCCGTCTCGGCGGTGGGCCGAAACCTATTGCTGCTCTGGTCGAAAGTGCCAAACGTGGACCCAGAAAGCACCTACAACAACACCAATGCCCAGGGGCTGGAGCTTTTCGGCGTGCCACAGACTAGGAGTTTTGGGGTGAATTTGGGGGTTCGGTTTTGAAAATAAATTTATGGCAAACACCAATACCATGATGGATTTCACTTCCCTGCGAACAAAAGCAGCAATTTGGCAATCAGCGATTGCCAAATTGGAAGCTGTTGATAATCAGCCAAATAGAATTGCGCAATCAGTGATTGCGCAATCGAGTTCGTCGGAAAACTACGCCGATGAAATTTGGCAGAAAACGTCTGCCAAATCTCTGCCTACAATTGGGCAGCCACTGGCTGCCCAATTCCAACCGCCTGAAAATCAGCGCAATGAAATTAGTCAATCAGTGTCTGACCAATTGGGTGCATCACCTGAAAAAGTCCTGAGCTATCTTTCTTTCTCACACATCAGTCAGCCAGTACAAAATACTTCTCCCTGACGAAGCCACCCTGAAAACCTTTATCGAGCAGGAGCGTGACCTGCTCACCTAATATTGTAGAACCATAAACAATTGAAAATGAACAAGTTACTTCTTATTTCCATCCTCCTTCTCCCCCTTGCCTCCTGCGACAAGGACTTTGAGGAAATCAACACCAATCCGACCACCGCCAACGACATCGAGGCGAAGCTCCTGTTTTCGACGGCATTGCTGCAAGGCGCTGGCGACCCCTACCAAAGCGAAGGCCCAATTATGGCCTATGCTTCCTGTTTTGTGCAACATGTCGCCGCCGTGACCTTCAACTGGGAGGGCGACAAATATTTTTACAACGCCTTCCACAACGACGTCATGTTCAATGGGGGCTACAAGCAAGAGGTGAAATCGCTCGTCGCCGTGCTCGAAAAGGTAAAGGACGACCCCGCACAATCGAACCTCTACGCCGCTGCCCGCATCTGGGAAGCCGTGGTGTTCCAGCGCATGACCGACCTCTACGGCGACGTGCCGCATTCCGAGGCTGGACGGGGCTTTTTCGACAGCAATTTCAAGCCCGTCTATGACCGTCAGCAGGACATCTACCTCGACCTGTTGGCGGGGCTGGAAGCAGCAACCACGGCACTCGACGCCGCCAAGCCGTTTATTGGCAATGCCGATTTCATCTTCCACGGCGACGTGGAAAAATGGCGGCGATTCGGCAACACGATGATGCTCCGCCTCGCCCTGCGCATGGTAAAAGCCGACCCCGCCGCTGCCGAAGCCTGGGCCAAAAAGGCCATCGCCGGTGGCGTGATGGCATCGCTGGACGACAGCGCACTCGTGCCCCATTCCGAAGGCGATGCCCTGGTCCAAAATGGCATCGGCTTTTTTATGGCCGTGGAGGACAACGGGCGGCTCTGCAAAACCTTCGTGGATTGGATGAAAGCGGCCAATGACCCCCGCCTGCCTGTGTTGAGCTATGTGGCCACCGGCAGCGAGCCAAAGGGCCTGCCCAACGGCCTTGACCTTAACATGCTCACTGATTTTACGGGGGATACCACGGTGGAGTCCTACAGCCGCATCAACCCGGTACTTGTGAAACGATGGACACCCACAATGATGCAGGGCTATGCAGAAGCGGAACTCATGCTCTCAGAAGCAGCGGTGCGGGGCTGGAGCAATGACGACCCCGCCATCCATTATCAGAATGGTGTACGGTCTGCAATGCAGCAATTGGCACTATTTGACGCTTCGGCTGGCATTTCCGACACCGATATTGACGGTTATTTGACCGCCAACCCATTTGCCCCAGCCAACACTGAAGAAGCACTCGAACGCATCAACACCCAGTATTGGGCCGCTACGTTCCTCAACGGGTTGGAGGCTTTCGCCAATTGGCGGCGAAGCGGTTACCCCGTGCTTGTCCCTTCCAATTTTCCTGGAAATGCTACGGGCGGCGTGATTCCCCGGCGGCTGCGGTACCCGCAAGTGGAGTTTTCGGTGAACGGGGAGAACGTCAATGCGGCCATTGCCCGGCAGGGCGCCGACGATTTTTTGACGAGGGTTTGGTGGGACAAATAGGTTCTGGAAATTGGGAAATTGGAAATTGCAAAATTTATCATAGAATGATGATGAGGCAAACAATTTTTACAGCTTTAATCGGCTTGCTTGCAAGTCTGGACCTTGCCGCCCAAGTCATCGACCTCGGCAACACCACCACCCGTGCCGTCGTCATCGGCATCTCCGATTACCAGGACCCCGCCATCCCCGACCTGCGCTTCGCCGACCGGGGTTTTGCCAACTTCCTGCGTTCGCCAATATGGGCAACGTGAAGCCTGGAAACAAGAAGTTATTTACCAGCGAAAAATTTTACTCAAGATTTAAAAAAATGTCTTTCGGATACCTTTTAAAATTACATTTGCCTGTGTGTTAGCATTGAACAAACTAAGTTTTTTAAATTCTCGTAAATTTGAAAGATTTGCATTGTCAAACGCAATTGGACAACCTGCCTCAATACATCGAAAAAACCAAATAGCGTGAAATATAACATCTTTCAATCTATTTTTTAGAATCACTGATAACCAAATCAAAAAACAGGGATAAATGGCCAAATGGAATTATTCTAGACTAAAACAAACTATAAGCCTTTTAACAAAAGCATATAGGGTTCAAAAATCATTCTATCAAAACACCCACAATATTTGAAGCCCCGGCGGTCAAAAGCAACTGCCGGGACTTTTTACAACGCCTAATAACCGCTTGCACCAAGTACAGCGATTGACATGTTAAACCCATTGCTTGACAATGGAAAACTTTAGGGAAAAGATTTCTTGCGATTTTTTGACACCTAAAAAAATAAAAAGAAACTTTTACTGATAACCAATCCGTACTTAGCGAATAAATGTTTATCCTTAAATTACTCTTTTATCATTTTTTAATTTTAAAATTTCAAATTATGAAAGCAACACATTTTAAGTTCTTTGTCTCAATGCTAGCTTTGGCAATCTTTATGATGGTTTCCACGGAAAGCTACAGCCAAACCAAGGGCTCCACTGTAAAGACCCAAAGCTCCACCGCTTCAGGCAGCATTACCTCTGTGACCAAGGTTTTCGAATTCAGTTCAGGAGGAATTGATATCAAGCCCTTATCTGGTGATGTGACGTACACAGTTCACGAAAAGGCAACCCTTTCTGCGACTTCCTGGACGAAAACGGACAGTGGGACCGTCAAGCCAGCCGATGGCAAGGTGGTGGAGATATGCAAAACCGCAGCCGCAGCCATAAAGGTGGAGATAAAGTTGCTCTGTGATTCATGCGCCGAAGTGACATCCAAGGCGTGCCAATAACCGAGCTTTAGTTTAGGCAGATATTGCCTTTGAAGATTTGTAAATAAAAGCCCCCGGCAAAGAAAGGTGTCGGGGTTTTTTTTTGTGCAGGCTCCAAGACATGCAAATAAACCTCCCTGCTTTACAAATAAGGTAGTAGCGCTGGATGCCGCCCTACTAGTATTATTCAAAGTAATGAATATTTTTGACCGCAAAACCAGAGAGATATGAAAAAGCTATTTTTGACTGTTTGCCTTTTTGCCACCCTAATCCTTCCCGCCCAGGTCATCAACCTGAATGGAAGCACCACCCGTGCCGTCGTCATCGGCATCTCCGACTACCGGGAGCCGCTCATCCCCGACCTGCGCTTCGCCGACCGGGATGCACAGGCCTTCGCCGATTGGCTGCGTTCCGCCAAAGGCGGACTTGCCCTTCCCGATTCGAGCATCCGCTTGCTCGTCAACCAGAAGGCGACCACCGCCCAGATGATCGTCAACCTCGACTGGCTCATCGAGGCCAGCAAGCCAGGCGACCGGGCGTTCATCTATTTCAGCGGGCACGGCGACGTGGAGCGGGTCACGAAGTTCAACCGGGGCTACCTGCTTGGCTCCGACTCGCCGCCCGCAGTTTATGGCGCTGGGGCGTTTTCGCTCGATTACCTGCAGGACATCCTGAGCACACTCTCCGAGAACGACGTGCAGGTTTTCATCATCACCGACGCCTGCCGGGCGGGCAAGCTGGCGGGCAACACCGTGAACGGCACACAGGTCACCGCCACCCAGCTTTCGCAGCAGTTCGCCAACGAAATCAAGGTCCTGAGCTGCCAGCCTGATGAGTTCTCGCTTGAAGGCGAGCAGTGGGGCGGCGGGCGTGGCTGCTTCAGCTACCACCTCGAAGACGCCCTCTACGGCTTTGCGGACGACAACCACGACGCCTCGGTGGACCTGCTCGAACTGCGCCGCTACCTCGAAGACCGGGTGAGCGCCGAGGCCGCCCCGCAGAGCCAAGTGCCGATGGTTTCCGGCCCGGTGAAGACCAAGATTGCACAAGTGCAAGATGCTTCGGTTGCCGCCCGAAAAGCAAGCAAGGGCAAGCGCCCCGTTCCGTTCATGGATATTGAAAACAAGGGCATGGAAAGCCGTCTGTTGGAAAAAATGGACACGAGTGGGCAGCGTTTGTACGCCCAATTTCTTGTGGCGATTGACTCCGGCAACCTGATGTCGCCGCTCGGAAAAAGCGCCAACGACTATTTCAAAATCCTGATAGAAAAACCGGAAATGGCGGCGCTGCACGGCTCGATGAAGCGCAAACTCGCCGCCGCCCTCATGGACGAGGGGCAAACCATCCTCAACAAAGTGCTTAAAACCGACCCGCAGGTGCTGGACAATATCTGGGCGAACCGGGTGAACTACGACCACCTGCCCGCCTACTTTGAGCGGGCGGCGGAGATTCTGGGCGAAAAGCACTACGTCTGGCGGGACTTGAAGGCGAAGGAGTTTTACTTTCGGGCGATGACGATTCGGGAGGAGAATTATCCGGATAGCAGTGCCGAGTGGCGGACAGGTGAAAAAAGGCGGCTGCTCGGAAAATCACTGACCTACGACAGTACGGCGGCGGTGATTTATTGGCAGTTGGGAAATACTTTCCCGTATGGGTCGTCGAAAGCGATTGAACAATGTCAAAAAGCCGTCGAGCTTGCCCCTGAGTGGGCATTGATTCATTGTGAGTTGGGTGATAACTCATCACAAGGCATCTATCATTACAAAAAAGCCATTGAACTGGATTCCAATTTTTTGCCGCCGTACAACTGGATAGCTTGGGATTATGATAGACTCGGGCAAAAAGATTCAGCGATTTATTATAAGAAACTGTATGTCCAGAAATTTCTCCAAAAAATGGAAAAGGACGCTGCCTCCGTCAAATCTTATGAATGCAACAATGCCGGAAACGTCCTTTGGCAATTGAGGGAGTTCGAAAAAGCAAAAGCGATTTTACTGCTGGGGGAGAAAATCTCAAAGGGCAAATACCTCCATATTTACGCGAACCTGTCGTTGGTGTACGCGGATTTGCTCGAATTTGAAAATGCCATTCATACTTGTGAAAAAATGGTGAGTATAAGAAAATATGAGTACAATGCTATCGGCACCATTTATTACCATTTCCTGAACAACCAAGCGGCGGCAGTGGAAGCTTTCTCAAAAACGGAAAAAAAATTTGATTACCTACAAGTTCAATTCCAGTTCTTAACGGGCAACTTACCAACGGCATTTGCACAGGCAAAACAGTTAATAAATGTTGATGCCAATGATGAAACGTATCTTTATGATAGTGACATTGATTATGGCTATTACCGTTTTTATGCTGCCGAAGCCGCCCGCCTTATGGGGCAGCCGGATACGGCAAATTATTATTACCGGCAGGCCATTGAAAAGACAAAAATTGAATTCAAACGAAACTTTTCCTTCCTATCTCCCTATGTTTTCCAGGCAATAGCCTATTCCCGTCTGGGCAAGGCGAAAGAACTTGAACAATTGCTCGAAACGGCAAAAGAAAAACTGAATGGCGACCCCTGGCTTTACTTCAATCTCGCCTGCATCTATGCCCAGACCAATCAAGAAAAAACTGCCATCGAATCCCTCCAAAAAGCCATCGAACTCGGCTGGCAGCCCAATTACCTGGGCTGGCTTACCGGCACCCTCTGCGACCCACTGCTCAACCCCATCCGGGAGGGCGAGGGCTACAAAGCGCTGGTGCGCCAGCATTTCCCGAAGTATTACGACATTGCCACGAGGGTGCCGGGCAAGTAGTGATAACCCCCATCCCAAACCCGTATAAACTAAAACTAACTTTGCCCACATGAAGCAGCAACTATTAAAATACGGCCATTTCATCGCTATTGCACTCGTGCTGGCAGGGCTGGCTTTTTATTGGTTAAGCCGACCTGGTGGGAAGCGGGAGTTGGAGTCGGATTTGTACCAACCAGAGCAGGAGAAGTTAGCAGTCATCCTCGATGAAATCAAGGTCTTCGGTTTTGCTGGTATGCCCCAAAACCAGCAGGACAGTCTCGCCATTGCCCTCGACTTGTACGGCGCTGCCAATTATGCGGAAGCCCAGCAAATATTGGGAAATTACCTTGCAGCTTATCCCAGCGACATGACGGCCCGATTCTACTATGGCATGACGCAACTCTATTTGAAAACCCCTGAAAAAGCACTGCAAACACTATCTCCCCTTTCCCAGTTGCAGGACTTCGACATGCAGGACGATGCAAGCTGGTATGCAGCACTTGCGGCATCCAATGTTGACCAGGTGCGGGCTTTTGGTCTTTTCTCTGCCCTCGCCAAAGACACTGACTCCAAATACCAACAGGCGGCATCGGCAGTGATGAATTCCATGATGGAAAACCCTGGTCAGGTCAGTTTTAAAATTGAAAGCGGCAATGTCGGAGCCGCCGAGGTACTGAAATGCTCCTTGCTCATTACCCCTAAGCCCGTTTGGTGGCAGGCTGAATGGGTTCGGGCACTACTGGCCATGCTGTTCTTATCGGGCGGGGTAGGCTTGCTTTTTTGGCGAAGCAAAGTAAAAAGCCTCGAACTGGATAATCGTACCATGGGCGTGGAAATGGAGCGCTCCGAAGCCCTGCTGCACAATATCCTGCCCGCTGAAACGGCCCAGGAACTCAAGCAGTTCGGCCATTCCGACACCCGACGGCACGAAATGGTCACGGTGCTCTTCTGCGATTTTCAGGGCTTCACTAATATTGCAGAGCAGATAGGCCCTGAAGAATTGGTGGCCTACCTCAGCACCTGCTTCGAGGCTTACGACCGCATCATCACGGCGCTTGGTTTGGAGAAAATCAAGACCGTTGGCGACTGCTATATCTGCGCTGGTGGGTTGACGAGTGACGGTGGACGGCTTGCCCCTGTGGGGATGACGGAAGACGCTGGTGCGGGACAAGATGCGGCACAGGTGATTCGGGCAGGGCAGCAGATGTTGGCATTTTTGCAGGAGTTCAACCAACGGCAAGCAGAATTGGGCAAGCCCAGCTTCAACGCACGGGTTGGCATACACACTGGCCCTGTAGTGGCGGGCATCGTGGGCATAAAGAAATACGCCTACGACATCTGGGGCGACACGGTGAACATCGCCGCCCGCATGGAGCAGGCCTGTGAGGCGGGCCGCATCAATATCTCCGGCTCTACTTATGAGTTGGTGAAGGGCGAATTCGCCTGCCTCTACCGAGGGAAGGTGGAGGCCAAGGGGAAAGGGGCGGTGGATATGTACTTTGTGCAGGGATGATGAACTATGAACGGCGAACGGTGAATCGGGGTACGAATACTGTTAATAATTCGAGACTGTTGAGACTGTTCTAAGAAGTTCGGGAAAGTTCTTAAAAATGTGTCACGCAACGCCGCTACGAACG
>JANPLH010000592.1:0-18206 GCA_031426435.1 Saprospiraceae bacterium
CAAGAAATTGGTCGAATGGCTTTTCGAGCAACTTAGCTCAGAAGCTAAGTTTGACTTAAATCATCCTGCCGTGCAGAAAGCCTTGGGTTTTGGGGCAGTCAATTATGCCTGATTCTCATTTTCTGCATGGACTATTGATGATAAAAGATATGGGAGTTTGATGAGCGGCAAAGGTAGTCTTTGGATGGAAACACTTGAACACCTGTTTGCGCCAGCAAAAAAAGACCCGCAACGCTTTGTCGAAGGTCTTTTTGTTCACCCCTTCGGGGTAAAAACTCGGTGTTAATTGCTCTTAGTTACGGCTAGGCTTGCCCCCTTGGCGGACTTCCCGGCGCTTCTTGATTTCTTCGAGCAGTGCCAATTTGAACTCCCGGTCAATGCGCTGGAGCATGGCCACCTTGCGCACAGGAAGCACCTCCATGAAGCGGCGCACATAGTCGCGTCGGAGCTTAACAAGCTGCTCCTCCATTTCAATATGCTGCATGACAGCGGCCTCCACGTCCTTGTCAGACATCAGTTCAAGCTTCTGGTTGTCGAGGTCGAATTTGTCCTTGAGGGCTTCCCGCTCGTTCTCGAACTGGTTGAACAATGGCCAAAACGTCTTTGCCTCATCAGTTGTCAGTTGCAGTTTTTCGGTGAAAAAGGCAATCTTGAATGCCTCCATCTTCTCTTGCGCCCGCTCGCCACGGGGGGCGGGCTGTGCCAAGGCCATTGCCACAATGGCAAAAATGAAAACGATTATAATGCTTAATTTCTTCATTGCTTTAGATTTTTGTGGCCGCCCAATTTATTGGGCAGACCGAGTTAGGTTAAGTCTTCGGCCTATCCAATAAATTGGGTGGCCACAATGGGTTATAGCAGTTCCTCCAAATCTTCTACGTCAATCTCATCAATCACTTCATCAATATACTCTTCCATCTCCTCCAATTCGGGTTTGGGGGCCTTGGTTTTTTGTAGCGATGGTTTGGCTTTTAGCTTTAAATCTGGCAGTTCGGAGCCTGCGGTTTCGAGCACGAGGTCATGGTCGAATTCGCCGATGTTCTCTGAGACATAGGCAAACAACTCGTCGTCACTGATGTCCGCCAATTGCACAGCAGTGATGGGCTGCGCTTCTTCACGTCCATTTTTACCCAAAAAATAGATGCCCGCCACCACCAGCGCCAGCACCGAGGCAAAGGCCAGTGCATAGCGTGGTTGGAGCAAACCCGCCACGAATTGTTCCAACCGCTCCAGCCAACTGGGCTGCAGCACCGGGGCAGGTTCGGACTGCTTTGCCTTGCGCAACACCTCGTCGGGCAAGTGCTTGAAGTAATTCTTCGGCACCTGAAACCCGCTTGCCCGATTTGGGCTTGGCTGCTCCTTTATTTTTTTGAGGAACGGGAGTTCATCCAACTCGTCCCTCAGTTCATCGCTTTTTTTCATCGCAATTTCATTGTCAATACCGAAGGAAGCTTTCAATTTTCTTCGCCGCATGGTGAAACGAAGCCTTCAGCGCCCCCTCCGAAGTGCCGAGCATTTCCGACATATCGGCGTAGTTCATTTCATCGAAGTAGCGGAGGTTGAACACCAGCCGCTGCTTCTCCGGCAGCGTTTCGATGGCAGCCATGAGCTTTAGCTGCGCCTCGTCGCCGTCGAAGTGTTCATCGGCACGCAGACGGTTGGCCAAGGGGCTTTCGCCAGCATCAAGCGGAGTGGCGAGGCGCTGTTTTTTTTTGTTCAAAAACGTGATGGCCTCATTGGTCGCAATACGGTACAGCCAGGTATAGAGTTTCGACTTTCCCTCGAACGTATGGCTGCTCCGATAGACCTTGATGAAACTGTTTTGCAGCACGTCGTTGGCGTCGTCGTGGTCATAGACTAATCGGCGCACCTGCCAATAGAGCCGCTCTTGGTACTGTTCCATCAACAGCCGAAAGCCGCTTTCGGCATGGCTGCCACCCTCCCGCAGCAGCGACAGAATCCTTTCGTCCACCATTTCGCTGTTTTGCACCATCGGTCGTTGCGTGAGGGTTGGTGAATAGACTTGTTGGGTGGGGCAAAGTTTAAAAAGGTGGGGAACTTTTTATTTTTGCTTACCAATCAGCCCAGTCTTTTTACCTGACAAGCCTTATCTCGCACAATTTTTGAACTAAAACCAAGTTAGCCAGCATGGAAAAGCAGGTCTTGGCTTGTGCATTATCTTTATTGCCGCCATCCTTCCTACTTTTGCCATGTATTCGCAAGCCCCCTAAGTCCTTAAAACTGACCGTCATGAGAATTCTACTGTATAAAAATTTGCTCCGCAAATTAGCGCTGACCTGCCTCGCCGTTGCCGCTTTGGCTTCCACTGCCCCGCTGCTTGCGCAATCCAAGACCATGGACAAGGCCAATGAGTTGTACAAAAACAACCAATTCGCCGATGCCGCCGAGCTGTACCAGCAGTTGCTGCAAGAAATGGAAAACGAGGGAAAGCAAGGCCGGAACGCCACTGTGCTCAAGAGTAAGCTCGCCTATTGCTACCGCATGAACAACAAGATGGAAATGGCCGAGGCACTTTACGCCGACGTGGTGAAGGACGAAACATCCAAGGATGAAAACATGTATTTCTACGGTGAGGCGCTGATGAGCAATGGCAAGTATGAGGCGGCCCGAAAGTGGTTCTCCGACTACCAGAAATTGAATCCCGACGACGAAAAAGCGAGCCTCATGCTCCGTGCCTGCGACTACGCCCCGCTCATCGAACCCTATTTCCCCTTCCTTAATATTCAGGAGTTTGCCTTCAATTCCGATGCAGACGACAACGCCCCCATTGTCAGCCGCAAGGGTCTGATTTTCTCCTCCGACCGAAAGCAGGGCATGAAACTGATGAAGGAAAAATCGGGCTGGACCGGGCGTGACTACCTCAACCTTTATATCAGTGAGAAAAAGTCGGACGGCAGCTTTGCAGAGCCCATTCAATACTCCTCGAAACTCAGTGAGGTGAACAAGAACACAGGCAACGCTTCTTTGACCGCTGACGGCTCGGAGATTTTCTTTACCCGCAACGACAACATGCTGAACAAGCAAAACACTTATAGTTTGCAGCTTTTTTCCGCAAAATCTGGTGAAACGGAGCGCTGGAAGGACGTGGAGAAACTGCCGTTCTGCTCTTCCAACCACAACTTCATGCACCCGGCAGTGTCGCCCGACGGCAAGCTACTCTTCTTCGCCTCCAACCGGGCGGGCGGCTTCGGCGGCACCGACCTCTGGGTGTCGGAGCGCAACAACAGCGAATGGGACAAGCCCGAAAACCTTGGCCCCGCCGTCAACACCACTGCCAATGAAGGCTTCCCCTTCGTGGCGTTGGACGGCAAACTCTATTTTTGTTCAAAAGGTCACCCCGGCTTCGGTGGCTTCGACATCTTCGTGACCTATAAGGATGAAAACGGTGCTTGGCAGCCCGCCACCAACCTTGGCAAGCCCATCAACAGCCCCTTGGACGATATTTCGATTTACCTCGCCAACGACCAGCGGAGCGGCTATTTCACCAGCAGCCGCAGCGGTGGCGACGACGATATTTACAGCTTCACCGTGCTGGATCAGGCACCTGAAATGCCAGCCGTGCAGGAACCCGTGGTGGAAGCACCGCCCGTTTTGCCTAAGGCTGAAGAAATGCCTCCGATGCCTGCCACAACAGAGAAAGAAGTAGTAGTACAGGCCATGCCCGAAACACCAGCAATTAAAGAGGAACCCAAGCCTGAGCCGCCCGTGGAGAAGGTTGGCGTAATGCTGACGGTCGATGCACCAACGACGCCAAAAGTGGAGCCAACTGTTCCAACAACCACAACTACTCAGGAGGTAGAAATGTCCGAAACCTCGTCAAGCGCTATACAGCAGCCTAAGGCAGCAGAACCTATTTTGCCTTCGGCAAAACCAATGGAAAATCCAGCGGAACCCGTTGTAGATACCACGCCACAAGGCATTCCCACAACCCCAATGCAAGACCCATTCGCACCGAATCTGGAGCCTGTGCCAGTGGCGCAAACTGGCCAACCAGAAGATAGCTATATCACCCAGCTTGGCGGCTTCGCCGATTTTTCGAGGAAATTAGGCAACGGCAGCTTGGCCGTTGGCGAACGTTTCCGGTTGGATGGGGCCGTGTTCGACCCCGGCATCTGGCAGTTGACGCCCCGGGTCATCAGCCCACTCAACCAGTTGGTTTCATTGCTGAAAAACAACCGCTCGCTGCAAGTCGAAATCAGCACCCATACAGAGGCCCTCGGCGTGGACGAAGACAACCTCCGCGTCTCCGAGAGCCGGGCCAGCACGGTGTTGGACTACCTGCTACGGGAAGGCATTGCGAAGCACCGCATCATGGCCAAGGGCTGCGGAGAAACCATGCCCGTCAACCATTGCCGCAACGGTGAAACTTGTAGCATGGACGAGCACATGCTTAATCATCGAATAGAGGTGAAGGTGCTGGCGCTGGATGGGAAATGGTAGTATGCTTAGATTTAGGAACATTGAGTAGCTATTTCCTTGGCAGGAACCTTCACACCACCTGCCGCCGTAACCACAGCGCCAACACTCCCAGCGCCAGCACAGCGATACCGCCGCCCAACTGCACGAACAGCGAGCGCCGCCCGTCAATCTGGCTGGTGACGAAATAAGCATTGGCACTGCCGGGCGAGCCTTCGCCAGGGGAGAGTTCCCAGTTGTTGGGGTCACCGTTGTCGAGGTCGGGCAGCAGCAGATTGAGGGTAAACATGGAGTCCAGCGGCTGTAGGTCGTAGCCGATGCTGTCCACCGCCGAGTCGTCATTGGAGAAAAGCTGTATGGTTTCCCGCCGTTTGTTCAGGCCGAAACCCAGGCCGCCGATGACGCTTTGGGCCTTTGGGTATTTGCCCAAAAACTTTATGGAATCCTCGCAAACGACCACATAGCCCTTGGATGGCAGCGTGTAGGTTGGGAAGCTGAACTCGTTTTTGCGGTCGCTGAGCTTCCAGTCCTTGAGGTTGACGGGCTTGCGGGAATTGTTGTAGAGTTCCACCCAATCGCCTGTTTGCTTGTTGTTGCAACTTATTTCGTTGATGAGAATTTTGCCCGCCAAGGGGTGCTCGTATTTTTCGAAAACGACCCGCAGATTCCAACCATCCTTTTTAGTCAACTGGAGGAAAAGCTCCGGCGAACCGGAGTTCACGCCCTCGCCTTCCCAACCCACGAAGCGGTAGCCGAGGTCGGGCACGGCCCGCAGGCGGATGGGTATCTTCTCAAAATACTGCCCGCTGAAGGTGTCCCTGAAGTCAACCGCCTCGTTGATGAACACTTTGCCGCCGTGGGCGATGTCGAGCGATACGTTGCGAAGCTCGCCAGTGTTGAATTTTTTCATCAAAAACTGGCGCATGTACTTCGGGCGCTCCCTTGCGAAATTGCGCAGCACCTTCACCTCAGTCAGCCAAGTACGTTCCTTTAACCGCCAGCGCTGAAGGTGTCTTGGCATTTCCGGCTTGAGGTTTTCATAGAACCGCTCGATATCAGCCAGCACATTCTCGCTCTCGAAATCATCATTCAGCCTATCGGCCATGCGGTTGATGAACTGGTTGCGGAATGCCTTATTTTCCAGCAGCTTGCGCAAAATCAGGGTGCTCCAAGGCGGGTTGGGCCAGTTGGGGCCGTGCGGCTCGGTGTGGAATTCAAGGCTGTTGTTTCGGTATGCCTTGGGGTCGTTCAGCCCGAAGCCCCAGTCGGTATCGTAGAGAATCCAGCGCCAGCGCCCGGAAGGGGTCTGTGGCCGCCAGTATTTGATATTGCCCCCAGCGTCCTGGTTGTCGAAGAAAATCTGCGCCACCTGGTAATCGAGGAAGTTGTTGACCTCCATTTGCGAAGCGACATGGGCAAACTTCTCATCGCTGGCAAGGCTGTTGTTTTCGAGGTAACGTATTAGCCGTTGGTAGTGCCTTGTAGAGCCATAGCGGCGATTAAGTCGGTGCTCGATGAGGTCAATGCTGTCGGCATCCACATTGAAATGGCTGGCGAGGTAGTAGGGGTTGACCTTTTCCCGGATGTTGAGGATACCCCAATATTTGCCGTTGATATAGACATGGGCAGGGCGGTAGTCCTGCACGTCGAGGTCCCAGTCCCTGACGAGGTGCGTCATCAGTGCGTCCCGAAAGTGGGTCTTTCCAAAGTCGCTGCCACTATTGCGCAGCACGAGGTACTTGAATTTTTTCAGGCCGCTTTTGCCAAAAAACGGATAGCGAAAACGGTTGTCGCCGTAGCGGCTGCGGGCCACGAGCGCCACTGATTTTTGGGGAAACAAACGGCTCATGCCACCGAACAGGCGTAGCCCTACTTGGTCTTGCAGGGCGAGCTTGCCATCGGTTTCGTAGAACTCGAAATTGGCCGATACCTCCCGGCGGCTCCAGAAATTCGCACTTGGCTGCATCCACGACGAATCGGAAGCGCCACTGCCTTTCATGAACAAACCCGTTTCAGGGTCGAAGAGGGTGCCAGCGGAGATGGACAGCGAGATGACCGGAAAGGTCGTCTCTGGCTCGTTGACGAAATAGGTATTGGAATGAACCGGGCTCTTCTCGCCCTTCAGCACGGCGACGGCCCTGATGACGGTCGTTTTTTCAATGGAAATGGGCCTGGTGAACCGCTTGGAATTGGTCGTTGGGCGGGAACCATCGGTCGTGTAATAAACGATAGCACCTGGGGAAAGCAGCTTTACTGTCGTTATATCGGAAAAGAAGCCGCCCTTGGGCACGAATTCCACTGCAAGGCGTGGCGGCTTGTAAGCAGCGTTAGCAGTAGGTTTTTGGCCAAATGCCAAAACGCCAACGAGCAGGAATAGGATTAAACCTGTAAGTGTTGTAGGCAAGTACAGCGTCTTGCGCATGGTAGTTTTCTCGTTTTTTTTATAGACTGTTCAAAACGCAACAATGGCATTTTCAATAACAAATGTATGGTGGGTTTTCTGAAACAAGAAATTGTGCTTGGAAAAACCATACCTTCACAGGGTTGTTTACACGTATGCGTATTGGTAGCAGCCACAAATGAAGCTACCGTGCCACCCGCTAAAAACACCAATTTGCCAGTATGGCTTCTCGTATCAGTATCTTCATTCTCAGAATTTTCGGATGGCGGATTGAAGGCCACTATGCCGCCGAACTTCCCAAGGTCATCATCGTGGTGGTGCCACATACTTCCAATTGGGACTTCCCGCTTGGCCTCTTGGTACGGGTCACGCTGAAAACCAAGGTGCGCTTCATTGCCAAGAGCAGTTTGTTCAAACCACCATTCGGATGGCTGTTCTGGTGGCTTGGCGGCTACCCCGTGGAGCGCAGCCGTAGCACGAACTTCGTGCAAACGATGACGGAAATTTACCAAAAAGAGCCCAAGTTCCATACGGTGATAGCACCGGAAGGCACCCGTAACAAAGTGGATAAGCTGAAAACAGGTTTTTATCATATTGCCGTGGGCGGCGGGGCGGCCATCGTGTTATGCCGTTTCGACTGGGGCAGGCGGGTAGTGGAGTTCCGGGAGCCATTTTACCCGACGGGCAATATGGAGGCCGACATGAAAATCATTGACGACTATTTCAGGGGCATAAAAGGCCGAAACCCAGAACAGGGCTATTTGTATGAGGGCTGACCAATCAAAGAAATTTAACATTTTGAAAAATTGCAGGCGCAAAAACTTTGGCCATCTTCGCAACATTATCAGCACAAACCTTCACCATTAAATTCTACTTATGAAATTCAAAAACATCTACACTGTAGCTGCAATTCTTGGCCTCTTTATCCTGCTTCAAAGTCGGTCTGGCGGGCCTGCCACACAGGCCAACCTCCGGGTGACAGGTGCGCCTACCGAGGGTACCTGTGCCAATAGTACATGCCATACCGCAGGTTCTTTCGACCCTGCTTTGTCCATTGAACTGCTGGATGGTGCGAACATCGTCACCAAATACGACCCAGGCAAAACCTACACTTTGCGAATCACAACCACGGCAGGCAATGGCAACCCGGCAAGGTTTGGGTTTCAGGCGGTTAGCCTAAATGCCAGCAACGCACAGGCAGGCGATTGGGGAACTCCCCCGATGGGCATGCAAGTGAAAGCCATCAGCAGCAAGAAGTACATTGAGCACAATGCTCCGAGAACCACTGGCCAAGTTGATTTGCCTTGGGTAGCACCTGCCGCAGGCACTGGATTGGTCACTTTCTACTCGGCCAGCATCGCCTCCAACAACAACACGCAGACCTCAGGTGATGGCATGGCCAATAATCAACTGGAGGTAGCAGAAAACACCACCAGCAGCATTACCGAGCTTGGCAAGGAACTCGCAAAAATCGAGGTGATGCCCAACCCTGTTGCCGATATGTTGAACCTGCGCATCACCAGCCGTTTGGCGGGCAGCCACAAAATCCGCATCTTCGATGCCAATGGCTCGGTGGTAAAAATGGAGGCCACCAACCTGCAAGTCGGCCAGAACACAGCAAGCGTACCGGTAGGCGAACTTACACCGGGCATTTACCTCGTGCAGCTTTGTGGCGATGGGCACATGGCAGCTGTGCAAATGCTGAAACAGTAATTATGGCCACCCAATTTATTGGGCTGGCCGTCGGAAACCACTACGACCTTCAAAAAAACTGCTATTCAATTCGGCCAGCCCAATAAATTGGGCGGCCACAATCCCGCTGCCGCTTGGCAGCGGGATTTTTTTTGCCTTCACCAATGGCTCGGCTTTTGCCCTCTGGGCAAAAAACAACTTTTGCATTAAAATTGCGTTTTCTGCGAAGCCAACAGCTATTCATCACGTTTTAAAAAAACAACTGCCATGCGGTTTATTCTTCTCTTCGCAATGTTCGCCCTGCTTCCCCTGCTCGCCCCTGCTCAGGACTCGAAGCTGGCGCAACAGTATTATCAGGACGGCGAGTTTGAAAAAGCCGCTGTGCTGTACGAGAAGCTTTACGTCCAGAACAACAAGAACGACTTCTACTTCGACCGCTATATCGAGTGCATGTTGGCTTCCCAAAGATTCGAGGAAGTGGAAAGCGCACTGAAAAGGGAACTCAAGGAAGACCCCAACAATATAAGACTCTATGTCACCTACGGCAGCCTCTACGAGCGCCAGTTCCAAGAAGAAAAAGCCAAAGAGCAGTACGAAAAAGCCATCAAGAAAATGCCCGCCGACCAGTACCAGATTACCCGCTTGGCAGGTGCTTTCTCCAACCTGACGAAATACGACCTTGCTATTCAGACCTACGAGGCAGGCTCAACTTTACTAAAAGACAACGAGGTGTTTTCCTTCAACCTCGCCGAGCTTTACCGCCGCAAGGGCGACATCCCCAAGATGCTCGAAAACTACCTGAACAGCATCACTTCTTACCCAGAGCGGCTCAATACGGTCAAAAGCCAATTGCAGCGCAACCTGACCAATGCAGAAGACTTCGCCGAGCTGCAGGCTCAGCTTTACGACCGCATACAGAAAACCCCCGAAGCCTACCATTTCACCGAATTGCTTCAATGGGTTTTTATTCAAACCAAGGACTATAAAAACGCCCTGCGCCAAGCCAAGGCCCTCGACCGCCGATTGAACGAAAACGGGGCAAGGATTTTCCAATTGGCATCCACCGCCTTCCAAGACCGGGACTATGATGCCGCCGTTGCCGCCTTTGATTTCATCGTGACCGAACTTGGCAAGACCTCGCCCTTTTATATGGATTCTAAGCGGGAGTCGCTGCGCTCACGCCGCCTGAAACTCGTGGAAGTTTTTAGCTATACCGAAGCTGAACTGCGTACGGTGGAAAAAGCTTATGAGGACTTCCTGAACGAGACTGGGCGCAACCGGGCCACTGCCAGCATCGTCGCTGAGTTGTCTGACCTTGAAGCCTTCTACCTCAACGACCTCGACAAGGCAATAGTGCTGCTCAACGAAATGATTGCCTACCCCGGCATTGACGCAGTTACCCAAGCAAAGGGCAAGTTGAGCCTCGGCGATTTTTACCTGATGAAGGATGAAATCTGGGAAAGCACCCTGCTCTATTCGCAGGTGGACAAAGACTTTGTAGAAGACCAACTTGGCCACGAGGCCCGCTTCCGCAATGCCAAGTTGTCATATTACAACGGCGACTTCCAGTGGGCACAGTCGCAGTTCGACGTGCTCAAATCCTCTACTTCCAAGCTTATTGCCAATGACGCCCTTGACCTTTCGGTGTTCATCATGGACAACCTCGGCCTCGATACCACCGACACGGCGCTGCGCCTCTACGCCCATGCAGACCTGCTCACGTTCCAGAACCGTTTTGGCGAGGCCTTCGGCAAATTGGACTCACTGTTGGCTGCATTTCCGCAGCATTCTTTGGAAGACGACGTGCTTTACGCCCGTGCAAAGGTCTATTCCAAGCAGCGCAACTACCAGCAGGCAATAGCGCTCTACCAGCAAATCGTTGAAAAATACCCGGAGGAAATCAGGGCCGACAATGCCATTTTTGAAATGGCCGAACTCTACGAGCAGCAACTAAGCGACACCGCCAAGGCGATGGAGCTTTACGAGAAAATCTTCCTCGATTATTCCAGCAGTACGTTTTCCATCGAAGCAAGGAAGCGGTTCAGGAGGCTGCGGGGGGATAATGTGAATTGATTTTGATTTCAGACGTAAGATTAAAGATTGGTGGGCACCTCAAAAAATCTGAAATCTTACGTCTGAAATCTAATATCTGAAATCAAAAAGCCATCCAGTCCAAGGTTCCTACTCTCCAAACTTCACCACCAGCGCCCCTTCCTCGTCTACGTCATACCAATCCAGCCCAAGTTTGTCGCACTCCGCTTTCCAGTCGGCCACCCGCCATCGCTTGTTGCTGGCATCGAAGACAATAAGCTGAAAGTCAAACATTTGCGCCAGCTCCTCCAAGTTGACTTTTGGGGTGTTGCGGAGCAACAAAAAGTCCAGTTTCACCTTTTCCTCGCCGCTGTAATTCACTGGGCCGTCCACCACCAGTAGGCGCTTGTCGTAAAATTGCACCAGCATATTTTTATAGAAAAAATGGTCGCTGACAATGCTGGTGGTATCGCCAAGACGAAAAGATTCCACCTCATCAATACCGTGGGCATAGCGGTTGCCCTCGGCAGCGTATTTCATGGGCTTCGGTTCCAGCGCCAGGTCAGTGAGCGACCATGCTTTTTGACCATCAAAAAAATCAATGGCCGTATGCTTGTAAATGCTGTAAATGGTCAATTTTTGGTTTTTCTGGCGGCCAAATTCAGCAAAGGCATAGCTGCCCACCACCGCCAACAGCAGCAACAAGGAGGCCAATGCCCAGCGGAACTTTCGGAAACTGATGGCCGCCATACTGCTGCCAATGCCCATGTAAAGCAGCAACGCCGAGATGTCGCCAATCCAAATACCATCGAGCAAGGCAGCAGGCAGGTGCTGGATAAGCATGACCGACTGGTTGCCGAACCACAGCATACCCCAAAGCACTTTCCCAACGGCAAAGGCTCCCCAATCCCATATCGGTTCGACCAAGAGCAGCAGCAGCCCCGCCCCAAGTTCCAACCCCGACAGCGGTACCAGTACGAGGCTCGACAGCCAGAAGTAGGTAGGAAATTGGTGAAAATAAAGCAGCGTGAACGGCAGCGTCATCAGTTGCGCAGCCATTGAAACCGAGTTGAGTCCCCAAAGGTAGTTGCCCACCTTGTTCTCGATGACCCACAGTGCAGCAATCTTTGGTTGAAAATAAACGATACCCAATATGGCGAGGTACGACAATTGAAAACTGACGCTGAGGAGCCAGTACGGGTCATAGAGCAAGAGGCAAAAAGCACTGGAAGTCAATGTGTTGTAAAAGTTTTTATTGCGCCCCAGCGCATCTGCCACCACCACGAAACTGAACATGACTGTGGACCGCATGACGCTCGGCGAAGCGCCTGTCACGAGCGCAAACGACCATATCAGCACCAATAAAATCACCGCCTTGAGCAGCCTCCACGAGCGGTGCTGCCATTTTATCCTTTTCAGGAAAAAATTGAGGATGAGGAACAGGATGCCGACATGCATGCCCGAAACTGCGAGGATGTGCATGGCCCCAGTTTGGGAGTAGGCAGTGAGCACATCCTCCGGCACCTCACTGCGGTAACCGAAAATGAGCGCTGCACCCACGGCAAACTCATTCTCCGTATTCAGGTGCTTGCGCAATGTTTCCGTGAAGCTGATTTGCAGTGCAATGGCCTTGCCGTAAGGCGAGAAGCTGCTCGTTTTTTTCAGCAAACCCCAATTGCCGTTTTTCACAAAAGCCTGATAGTGAATATTTTGAAAATGGAGGTAACGGCCATAATCAAAGGCATGGGGATTGGCGGGCGGCTCCAACTGGGTCGCCTTGCAATTGAGTACGAGCTTGTCGCCGTAGGCCAGCGACTCGGCTGCACTGTCCCGCTGGAGGTATAATAGCAGGTTGCCCGTAGCTGTTTTAATGTCATCAGCATGTGGGCCTGCCGCATGAATGCCCAACTCGATTTTCACCCAATTCTCTTTTCGGATGGGCGCTTCCGTTACCGCACCCATTAGCACCGCTCCAGTAGCTGGTGGGCTGATATTGCTAAAATGGCTGGCGTGATTCAGCTCGTTGTGCTTCCAAGTAATACCATACCCAAATACCAATAGCGCCGCATTAAGCAGTACGCCGGGCATCCAACGAAAGCGGTACAGGCCACGAAGTTTTTTTGAAAGCACCATCAGGGCAATCAGCGCCAAGAAAACCAAAAGCAAACCGGGAATGGGCTGATTGAAATAGATGGCAAGGAGAATGCCTACCGAAAACGGCAACAGCAGGCGCACAAAGGGAGTTTCACGCCAATTGAGCATCTTAGAGATGGCTTTATAGCCGCAAAGGGTCGTGCAGAAAGTAGCTTTTGAATGGTCGAGAGGAGGTGAACGGCTAAGAATGGGACGGAGCGTGGGGGATTTTTTTGCCCAAACCTTCGCAAACTGTTTTTGAATTTATGTTAAGTCATGGTGCAGTCAAATCGAAGTTCAATCAACACCGTGCGAAAGGTAAGCAGCTTGTTTGAGTCTTGAAAATATTTTGTTTTCGTATAAAAAAGATGGATAGGTATGAGGTGGGGAGATATGAGGTATGAGGTATGAGGTATGAGGTATGCGTTCATAGCCATACCTCATACCTAATTAAATTAGGTGACGCTTTAAAATTAATGAAAACCATCCATTGTTGCAACTCATTCATTGTCAATAGCTTGCGAACCAATCACTAATCAACTAATCACTAATTACTACTTAGCTCAACAGCTTTTTGACAAGCGCCGAAACAAGCTTGCCATCGGCACGGCCAGCAAGTTCTTTAGTGGCGGCACCCATGACCTTGCCCATGTCCTGTGGGCCGGTTGCACCGACGTTGGCGATGACGGTCTTCAGAATAGCTTCTAGTTCTGCTTCTTCCAACTGTTTGGGCAGGTAGCGCTCAATGACGGCGATTTCCTCCCGTTCAACCACGGCAAGGTCTTCCCTGTTTTGTTTTTCGTAGATTTCCAAGGAATCACGGCGGGTTTTCACTAGTTTTTGCAGGAGTTTTATCTCCCGGTCGCCCTCCACGGCCAAGCCGCTTCCATCGGTATTGGCCAAGAGAATAGCCGCTTTGATGGCCCGAATGCCCCTTTTAGCCGCTTCGTCCTTGTTGCGCATGGCCTCCTTTAGGTCTTCCATGATGCGTTCTTCCAACGTCATAATTTCAATTGTTTTTGGTGAAAAATCTTGTTTCGTAATTCGACTTGCTAACGCTGCGAGCTCTCCGAAAGTTTCCGGGTCGTCAGTTGCGGAGCAGCTTACTCCATTACCAGCCCCTCGCCATGCCGGAATGCTTTGTACCTTCCTTTGCTGAACTTTGAGCCATTGAACACCTCGGTTTTGCGAAGCAACACCTGCTCCTCGGCGGGCAGGTCGTTAAAGTCGGCGCATTTGGTGGAGCAGCAATGGTGGTACTTTTCGGCGCAAGTGGGGCATTGGATAAATAGCAGGTGGCAAGCATCGTTGGCGCAGTTCACATGCACATCGCAGGGCGAGCCACACTGGTGGCAGACCGCCACCACATCGTCACTGATGCGCTCGCCGAGCCGCTCGTCGAAGACAAAGTTCTTGCCGATGAACTTGTTGGGCAGCCCCTGCTCCTCGCACTGGCGGCTGTACTCGATTATGCCGCCGTCTACCATAAAAACATTGTGGAAGCCCCTGTGCAGGTAATAAGCACTGGCCTTCTCGCAGCGAATGCCCCCCGTGCAGTACATGACGATATTGCGGTCTTTTTTGTCCTCTAAAATCCGCTCTACCAATGGCAGTTCCTCCCGGAAAGTGGCTACGTCGGGCAAGATGGCCCCTTTGAAATGACCGACCTCGCTCTCGTAGTGATTGCGCATGTCCACAATGAGCGTGTCAGGGTCGTCAGTGAGGGCGTTGAACTCCACGGCGCTGAGGTGGTGGCCTCGTTTGGTCACGTCGAAGCTGGCGTCGTCGAGGCCGTCTGCTACGATTTTCTCCCGCACCTTGATGGCGAGGGTGAAGAACGACTTCCCGTCGTCGTCCACGGCGATATTTAGGCGGATGCCATTCAGGAAAGGTACGGAAAACAGCCGCTCCTTGAACGCCTCAAAATTTGCCGAAGGCACCGAAACTTGCCCGTTGATGCCCTCCTTGGCCACATAAATGCGGCCATAGGTGCCTACCTCATCGAGCAACAGGTACAGCTCGTTGCGGAAGCGGGCGGGGTCTTCGATATGGGCGTACTGGTAAAACGAAAGGGTGGTGCGCTGCTCGTCGCTCTCCATTAAGCGGTGGCGCAACTCGTCTCTGTTGACTTTGTTGTGAAGCTTCATTTTTTGAAAAAACTGGTTAACGGAATGGCAAGTTGCAGGCTTGCTGTTAACTCAAAACAGGTGAAATGCCCGTTTTTGCGGTGCAAAATTGCAGCAGATATTTGGTACCTGTTCGTTTCATAAACTGATTTTTATCAGTTTGCCTTGTGGCAATTGCGAACTTTGCGCCAGATGAAAGGCTTTTTTTCAAAACAGAACCTGCTGCTGGTGGCCATTTCAACGGTCCTCAGCCTCCTGCTGGCCGAGTTCGCCCTGCGAGCCGTGACGCCCAAGGCAGCCAATTTCAACCACCACCAACTCTATTGCGAGTACGACACGCTGCTCGGCTGGCGCAAAACCCCAAACACGACGGGCCGCCACGAAACGCCGGAGTACGAGGTGCTGGAAAGCATCAATTCGCAGGGAATACGGGGCCCGGAATACCCGTTGCAAAAGGACAGCGGCGAGTACCGCATCGTCGTGCTGGGCGACTCCTTTGCCGAGGGTTACACGGTGGGTTTCGACAGTCTTTTCTCACAGGTTTTGAAGCAAAAACTGCAAGCGGCGCAGCCACATCGCCACATCGAAGTCATCAATTTCGGCACGGGCGGCTTCTCCACCGACCAGGAACTGCTCTGCTTCGAGCGGGACGCCGTGCGCTATTCGCCAGATTTCACGGTGCTGCTGTTCTGTACCAACGACCCTTGGTTCAACAACCAACCGAGGTACTACGACCGGGGGTTCAAGCCGTTATTCGTGCAAAAAGCCGATAGCTTGCACCTGACCAACGTGCCCGTGCCAACGATGGCCGAGCGCTCCTTTTTTTCAAAAACTAAAGACTGGTTGCTCCGCAATTCGGAACTGGTTCGCCGCGGGAAAAACCTACGGGACAATGCACGCTACGTCGCCAGCAAGGGGCAGGCTGTGCCGGACGAGTGGCGCATTTACCAAAAAGAGAATACGTATGAAATGGCAGCAGCATGGCAGGTAACGGCGGGCATTTTGCAACGCCTGCGGCAAAAAACGGCGGCAGCTGGCAGCGAGCTGGCCGTGTTTTATATTCCTGAAAAAACGGAGGTATATGACATCGAATGGCAACAGTTTTTGGCGACCTACACTTTGGATGCCAATAAATTTGACCCAGCAGCGCCTCGTCAGCGCTTAGCCACCATTTGCGACAGCTTGCAGATACCGCTCATTGACGCAGCACCGATATTCATGGAAAAGGCAAAGGCCGCTCCTGCTACGCTGTTGTACTACCAAAAGGACTGGCATTGGAACGTGCATGGAAACCTATTGGCAGGGGAGGTTTTGGCGGATTATTTTGAAAAGGAGGGGTTGTAGGTGCCAATAATCAGTGCGTGTTTTTCCGAAAACTATTTGAAGCAGTCATTGAACAATTTTACTTTTGCTACTGTCTTTGAGGTACGTATTTCGAATGCAATGAAAAATCAATTGACAAATATGGCAGTCTGTTGTTGTCCGACCGCATGACGTGGAGAGGCAATTCGACATGGCTGTTTTATCATAAAACATTGATTGTCAACAAAAAAGCCTTTCCACGCAAGCGGAAAGGCTTTTTTGTTCGATAGCGAAATTAGGCGGGTGGGGCTTCCATGCTAAACCTCCTAAAATATCTAAACCTTCTAAATTCAATCATTATGGCATCCATCCGATTGGGCGACACCGCCCCCGATTTCACCGCTGAAACCACCCAAGGCACCGTCCACTTCCACGAGTGGCTGGGCGATAGCTGGGGCCTGTTATTCTCGCACCCTGCTGATTTTACGCCTGTTTGTACGACCGAACTGGGCCGCACAGCTGCCCTCAAGAGTGAGTTCGACAAGCGGGGCGTAAAGGCCATCGCATTGAGCGTTGACCCGATTGACTCGCACATGACCTGGCTCAAGGACATCGAGGAAACGCAGCACGTGACGATGAACTTCCCCGTCATCGCCGACCCCGACCGCAAGGTGGCTGAACTCTACGACATGATTCACCCGAACGCCTCCGAGAAGTTCACCGTGCGCACGGTCTTCGTCATCGGGCCGGACAAGAAGGTGAAAATGACGCTGACCTACCCCGCCAGCACGGGCCGCAATTTCCTCGAAATCCTTCGGGTGATTGACAGCCTCCAACTGACCGCCAACTACAGCGTGGCTACCCCCGTTGACTGGAAGCAGGGCGAGGATGTGGTCATTGTGCCAGCGGTAAAAGATGAGGACATTCCGGCAAAGTTCCCGAAGGGGCACCGTCGCATCAAGCCTTACCTGCGCATGACGCCGCAGCCGAATTTGTAAGAATTCCCTTCGGTAATGAAAAGAATGAAAGGGGCAGTGGGTTGACCGCTGCCCCTTTATTTTAATGTGCTGTTACAACTCAAAAATCACTGGATTTATCGGCGTTTCCACCACCTCGCCAATCACGGCGCCGGGGCACCAAGTCTCCCAGTCGTTCTGCTGGTTCTGGTTTTCGGGTGCTTTCAGTTTTATGTCTTTGTCCATGTAAATCACGGTCATCACCTGCCGCATCTGGTCGGTGAGGTTGGCACCTGCCCGGTGAAAGACCCAACCGCTGTGGAAGCTCACCTCACCCAATTCGAAAGGCTCGATGACGTGCGGGAAGTCGTTGACCCTCAGCGCTTTGCCGATATGCTCCTCGCTGTCATCGCTGATTTTAAGGTTACGGCCAAGGGGTATGCGGTGGCTGCCTGCGCTGAATTCCAATGGCCCCATTTCTAATGGAACCGGCTGCATGGGCACCCAAGCGGTCACGGTATTGTCATTGGCCAGCGGCCAATAATACTGGTCGGCATGCCAAGGGGTGAAGCCGCCGCCCGGCTCTTTGAAAAGGGCTTGGTCGTGGTACATGCGCACGCCCCGCACGCCCATCAGCTCGGTGGCGATGCGGGCTAACCGCTTGCCGAACACAAATCGGCGCACCTCCTCACTTTTTGTCCAGATATTCATGATTTGGAGGAATGCCTTGCCGTAGGTGTCCCGCTCCTCCATGGGTAGGTGCTGGGTGTTTAGTTCTTTTACTTTTTGGGAAATGACATGGCCGTAATGCGCCAGCAAATCGGGTGGGAACACTTGTTTGAGCTTGATGTAGTTGTGTTCCCGATAGAAATCAATTTGCTCGCCATTGAGCGAAAATGGCTCATCGAGTATAGAAATGTTCAATGCAGTTGCTGTCATGGATGTAAATTTTTTAGGAAAAACATGGTTGAAAATCTGGCGAAAGATACGTGCTTGGCCTACACTTCCCGACTTTTAGTGCGGGATTTCGCCCCGACGGTGCTCAATTTTACTTTGACCTTCCTGCTTTTTAGTTTCTACTTATGTTTGCCAATAAAACAAAAATCCAATGCCAACCACCATCATCTC
>JANPLH010000593.1:0-2749 GCA_031426435.1 Saprospiraceae bacterium
GCGTTCACGATGCCCATGTCCATGCCAGCCTGAATGGCGTGGTACAAAAACGCAGCGTGCATTGCCTCCCGCACCCGGTCATTTCCCCTAAAACTAAAGGAAAGGTTGCTGACACCGCCACTTATTTTTGCACCAGGGCAACGCTTTTTTATTTGGCGGCAAGCCTCGATATAAAATTTAGCATACTCATTGTGCTCCTCAATGCCCGTTGCGATAGCAAAAATATTTGGGTCAAAAATGATGTCCTCCGGTGGGAAGCCCACTTGTTCCGTGAGGATTTTGTAGGCACGGGCACAGATTTCCACCTTGCGCTCGATGGTGTCTGCTTGTCCTTGTTCATCGAAGGCCATTACCACCGCTGCGGCACCATATCGCCGCACCAGTTTCGCTTGGCGGATGAACTCAGCTTCGCCCTCTTTCATCGAAATGGAGTTCACCACGCATTTGCCCTGCACACACTTCAGGCCCGCTTCAATGACGCTGAACTTTGAGCTGTCAATCATGATGGGCAGCTTCGCAATTTCTGGCTCTGCCATCACGAGGTTGAGGAAAGTGACCATCGCCTTTTCGCTGTCGAGCAAGCCCTCATCCATGTTGATGTCAATGATTTGCGCACCACCCTCCACTTGTTGCTGCGCAACAGACAGTGCTTCAGGGTAGTTGCCCTCTTTTATCAGCTTCGCAAATTTGCGGCTGCCCGTCACATTCGTGCGCTCGCCGACGTTGATGAAATTCATGTTTTCCCGAACAATGAGCGGTTCCAACCCTGCGTACATCGTGTATCGCGGCTTGGGTTCAATGTGCCGAGGCTTCAGATGCGCTACATGCTGCGCCATGTGCCGGATATGGTCAGGCGTGGTGCCGCAGCAGCCACCAACGATGTTTACAAAATTACTTTCTACAAAATCCTCAATGAAATGGCACATCTCGTGCGGCGTCTGGTCGTATTCGCCCATTTCGTTGGGGAGGCCAGCGTTTGGGTAGGCATGAACATAGCAATCAGCGATTTCGGCGAGGGCTTCGAGGTGGGGGCGCATCTCTTTTGCGCCCAAGGCACAATTCAAACCTACACAAAACGGCTTCGCATGTTTCACCGAAATCCAAAACGCTTCGACGGTTTGGCCGGAAAGTGTGCGGCCACTGGCATCCGTTATGGTGCCTGAAATCATGATGGGCAACTTTGCGCCTCGCTCATCAAATAATTTATCAATGGCGAAAAGGGCAGCTTTTGCATTCAGCGTATCGAAAATCGTTTCCACTAAAAGGATATCCACGCCTCCATCCATCAGCCCTCGTGCTTGGTCGTAGTAGGCATTCACGCATTCGTCGAAAGTGACGGCCCGGAAGCCGGGGTCGTTCACATCGGGCGAAAGGGAAAGCGTCTTGTTCAGAGGGCCGAATGCACCTGCCACAAAACGAGGTCTGTCAGGGTGTTGCGCAGTAAAACTATCAATAGCACGGCGGGCAACATGGGCAGCCTCAAGGTTGAGTTCATAGGCCAGCTCCTGCATATCATAGTCGGCCATTGCGATGGAAGTCGAGCTGAAGGTATTGGTCTCAATGATGTCAGCGCCAGCTTCGAGGTACTCCCGATGTATGGCCTCTATAATTTGTGGTTGGGTGATATTGAGCAGGTCGTTGTTTCCTTGAACATCGGTATGCCAATTTGCGAAGCGCTCGCCCCGGTAATCGGCTTCGGTTAGTTTGTAGCGCTGAATCATGGTGCCCATTGCACCGTCAAGGATGAGAATTCGGTTTTTGATAGCTTCTTGCAGGGATGCACTCATATTAACTAATGTGTTTTGGTGTAAAAATGGTTTGGAGGCAGGTTTTGTTTAAAGTGGGCAAAGTTAGTGGTTTTGCCACTTAAAACTTTTTTGACTTTCTAAATGCGTACTTTGCAAAAACCGCATTGCGTCCAAGAATTACTGTTTTTCACAGATAAAAATTGCCGTTCAACATTGATTCTTGAAATTTGCCCCACATTTTCTCACCATTAAATTCTAACAACATGAAGTATGGCACTTTAGTATTGCTCATTTTTTTCTTGGCTGCTTGCCAAACAGATGAATCCAGACAAAAGGCATTTTCAGGCCAATATCAGATTACGCTCCATTTGCCGCAGGCCAATAATGAAATGGAAAATGCGAAAAAGGAAGTGGAAACAGAACTCAGCGAAGCAAAGGAGGAAATTGAGGCAGGCATTGCGGAAGCAAAAGAAGAAATAGATGCCGAGCTTGGCGAAAAGAACCATTTTGGCGATGCCGTTGGCAATTTCGTGGAAGGCATGGGAGAACTGGCACAAGGCATGGTCGGACTTGGAAAAAGTCTTGGCAAAATGGGCATTGACCTCGGTCAAGGTATCATTGATGGACTGAAATTCAAGGCCGAATTCAAGGACAATGGCAAAGTGATGTTTGGCAAGCGTTCAAGAATCCAAATCGGCTCTGGCGAGGGCAATTTCTGGGAAATCAAGGATGGCAAGTTTTACCTGTGGGAAGATGAAAACGATAAAACGGTCTTTGAAATGAAAGATTTGGGAGGTGGTAATTGGGATTTACTTTCTAATGAACTTATTTTCCATTTGGAGAAAATCAAGGCTGAGTAGTCGGCAAAAAAGATGTCGCCTTGTTCGGCAAACGAAGCGTCGGCCTGGTCTTTCTTGACAACGAACAGGATGCTTGTGCAAGCGGCCCCCTCGCTCATCTTAAAAGCGTCTTGGGGAAGCCGGATAACCGCCTTGACGATG
>JANPLH010000594.1:0-6453 GCA_031426435.1 Saprospiraceae bacterium
CGAAGCCATTTTAACACCAAGCGCTTTCTTGTAAAAAGTATGAATTGCTTTTTTTGAAACACATAAGGCACATAAGGACACAAAGGGAGTTCCGCCGAAGGCGGAACGAGGTTCAACTTTGTGTCCTTATGTGCCTTATGTGTTTCAAAAATACGTGTTTCATCGTCGTTAAAGCATTCCTTATTTTTTTTAAAATAGCCCTGGTTCAACACTTTTGCTGGCCCCACCTCGCAAAAATAATCTTTTGGGGAAATTAACCTTGCCCAAATCAAATAACAGGCACTATTTTCTCAACCAATTACCATTCCTGCCCTTTGGCAAAGTAGGTGGATGCCAACCAATTTGGCATCCTGACAATTACGCTTCATTCAATCATCATTTAATATCGCTTTCGCACTTAAACCGCCAAAAGTGATAGCTTTGCAGCAGCAAAACCTAATAGGCATGGCGCTACAAGTTCAAAATCCATTTCAAATACTGTTGAAGAAGCTGCCCAAGCCGCTGCGCAACAAGTATTTCCTTTCCATTACCGTCTTTGCGGCATTGTTGATTTTCATTGACAAGCACGACTTGCTGACACAATGGAAATTGCGAGGCTCTGTCAAACGCCTCGAACACGACAAGGCTTACTACGAGCAAAAAATTCAACAGGCGAAGCTCGACCAAGAGAACATCAACAACAACAAGGAACAGTTCGCCCGTGAAAAATACCACATGCACAAGTCCAATGAGGACGTTTTCATCATTCAAGAATAGCTTTTAACTGTGAATTGTCAACTGTGAACTGTGAATAATCCGCCATTCACAATTCACAGCTCGCCGTTCACAGTTCACAGTTCACAGTTCACAGTTAAAATATGTCTGTTTTAGTCAACAAAAACTCCCGCATCATCGTCCAGGGCTTCACTGGCAAAGAAGGCACTTTCCACGCAACACAAATGCTCGAATACGGCACCAACCTCATTGGCGGCGTGACCCCCGGCAAGGGCGGTTCCACCCACCTTGACAAGCCCGTTTACAACACCGTATCCGATGCGGTGAAGTTGGGCAGCGCCGATGTTTCCGTGATTTTCGTGCCACCGCCGTTCGCAGCGGACGCCATCATGGAGGCTGCCGAGGCAGGCATCAAGGTCATCATCTGCATTACTGAGGGCATCCCTGTACAGGACATGGTGAAAGTGAAATCCTACCTCGATGGCAAACCCGAAGTCCGCCTAGTTGGGCCAAACTGCCCTGGCGTAATCACACCCGGCGAGGCCAAGTGCGGCATCATGCCAGGCTTTATCCACAAGCCGGGCCGCATCGGCATCGTGAGCCGCTCTGGTACATTGACCTACGAGGCCGTTGACCAAGTGACGAAGGCGGGCATGGGCCAGTCCACCTGCATCGGCATCGGCGGCGACCCCATCGTGGGCACCACCACCAAGGACGCCGTGAAACTGCTGATGGACGACCCTGAAACCGATGGCATCATCATGATTGGTGAAATCGGTGGGGGAATGGAAGCCGAGGCTGCCTATTATATCAAGCAACATGGCACCAAGCCAGTGGTCGGCTTCATCGCTGGCCAAACGGCGCCCAAGGGCCGCAAGATGGGCCACGCAGGTGCCATCATCGGCGGGGAAGACGATACCGCAGAGGCCAAAATGAAAATCATGGAAGCTTGTGGCATTCACGTCGTTCACTCGCCCGCTACGATTGGCGAGACGATGCGGCGGGCGATGGCGGGGGAAATATAACCTCCTTTTTTTCAAGTGAAAAACCTGCCTTGGGTCATTCCAGAGCAGGTTTTTTTGTGCAAATGCACGCCAGAATTTCGGGTGCTTTTCAGCCTCACACTAAACCTGGGGTTTTGGTGAACCACAAAGACGAAAAAATCTTAAATTCAAATCTTTCCTCATTCGTCTGATTTCAAGTTTTTTAAACATCTTATTTTTTTATTATTCAAAATATACCCTCCGAAAACAGATCTTGCCAGCCTTTACGGGCAATGTTTTTGCATAATGTGTTTTAGAGAAAAATTACAAAAGGCTTCATCGAGAAAAGGCTCATTGCAAAGAAGACTGCCTCCTTCTACTTCCATTTCAACTGTTTCCTACACTTTCATTGAGGATAGAAAAAAGGCTTTTCGTCAGGTCAGATAGGGCTTGACCCAAATGATTTTGGTGTTTCCAATGCATCCAAAATTGCTCCTATTCATTGTGCATCAATGAAGCGAAGCGATTTCATGTTGCGGGCAACTTATATCACAAGGGTTTGGTCAAGGAAGCCTTGCCGTTCTTGATATTTTTATACACTCCAATTCTTTAACTTAAATCCAATCCCATGGTGAATCCGGCAGTTACCCCGGCATTCAGGAAGCGACTTTTTGCATGGTTATTAGCTTCCTGCACATTTAGTATTTTCGCTTATGCACAGCCTGCGCCTGATATAACAGGCGAAACGGCTGTATGCCAAAGCGATGCCTACTTCTACGCCACTACTTACACAGCAGGTCATACTTGGGCCTGGACGGTCACTTCCGGCGGTACCATTCTCAACAATTTTGGCAACTTTATCGAAGTGCGTTGGAATGGCCCACAGAACAGCGACCAAACCGTATCAGTAGTTGAAACGGATGCTGGCGGGCTTACCGGCAATGATTTCCATGCAGTAAGCATCATCAAATCGGTACTGACCTGCGACAATGTGGTGCAAATCTCCATTGAACAAGATGGCGTTTCGCATATCCTGCCAGACAACCTGCTGGAAGGCTCTTACAATACTTTCGAGGGATTCACCGTGCAGCTTTTCACTTCCAATGGCTTCCCGTTGGGCGACTCCATCACCTGTGCAGAAATCGGCCAAACCCTCACGGGCAAGGTGATTGATGAATGCTCAGGAAATTCCTGTTGGACCATCATCACCGTGGAGGACAAACTGGTGCCGACCTTCAGCTGCCCTACTGCCCCGCTCGAAATACGCTGCGATGCAAATACCGACCTGATTCCCGCCCCGCTCGTCTTCGACAATTGCGACGATTCCGTGGTGGTGACCTTGGTTGCCTACCAAGTCAACAACGCCAATATTTGCAATGGGGTCTGGATAACCAGGACCTGGAAAGCGGTGGACGACCACTACAACCAAGCTACTTGCGTTCAAACCCTGCACATCAGCCCGAACGGTCCAGTGGATTTCCCGAAGGATAAAAACTGGAACTGTGTGCAATACGACCAATACCCGCATATCACGGATGCTGCGCCTATGACCGACAGCCTGCACACCACGGGTTCAGGTGTTGCTACGGGTGTTGCGGGGCCATACTGCCAGTACAACTACCTTTACAATGACGATACGTTACAGATTTGTGGCAACTCGTTCAAGATTATCCGTACTTGGGTAGTGGTGAACTGGTGCACGGGAGCGGTTATTACCACCGATTTTGAAGGTGACGACAACGAGCAAGTGATAGCGGTGATGGACAACAACAAGCCAAGCATCACCGTGCCGAACATCGTGTTAAATGCCAACGTGAAAGGAATTCACCCCTTCCCTTGTACTTCTACCGACCTCTTGCCTGCGCCCATTGTCGCTGACTCTTGCAACGACGTGACCGTTCAAATCTTCACCGCCGTTGGCGAAGCCGAATATGTAAACGGCGTGGACGGAAAGCAGGGCGGCTATGTGCCGCTGCCCGGCCTCAAGATTGGCCTACAAATCATTACCTACAAGGTGACCGATGCCTGCGGCAACTTCACCCAAATTGACGTGGTGGCACGGGTGACTGACCTCACCGCCCCCGTTAACATCTGCGTGGAATACGTGGACGTGAACTTGGAAGGAGATGGTTTCACCGAGGTTTTTGCGGAGGCATTCGACCTCGCCAGCTACGATAACTGCTGCTTGGACCGCATGGAAATAAAGCGAATGGGAGCACCGGACTCGCATTTTGCGCCGTCCATTGAATTCACTTGCGACGATGTGCCGGAGGTAATGGTGGTGCTGCGTGTCTATGACTGTTTCGACAACTACAACGAGTGCATGGTGACGGCACACGTCAACGACAAGGTGGCGCCGATTTGTATTGCTCCGCAAACAAAGACCATTGACTGCACGGACCTTCCGCCGGATATTACGCAGGCTTGGCTCGATGGCTTTGGCGATGCCGCTTACTACGACAATTGCGAAGCAACCTTGATAGAACTTCCGTACTCCGAGAATATCAACGCTTGTGGCGAGGGCTATATCATTCGATTCTGGAAGGCTACTGACAATTCCGGCAATATCTCCGGCACATGCCAGCAGCTTATCAATACCACGCCAGCATCCGATTGGATCATCAAATTCCCGAGAGACTTCTATGGCAGCTGCGATGAAATCGTGGACGCCGATTCCATCGAGATTGACAATTTTGGTTGCGACATGTTTGCCACCACTTTCGAAGACCAATACTTTGCCCTGACGCTCGGCGATAGTGCTTGCTATAAAATCGTGCGCACCTGGCGGGTCATCAACTGGTGCAATTACGACCCATATTCCACTCATAAGCTAATTTCTCACGACACAGCAGGCGTTTGGATTGACGAAGAAGATTACAACAATTTTGGGGCATATACCTACCAGCAAATCATCAAGGTTTACGACGATACGCCCCCGGTTTTGAGCTATCCGTTCACCAGTGTCTTTTGCAGCGTTGATGCCAACTGCCAAGAAGGCTCGGTCTATTTGCCGATACAGATTGACGGGGTTTGTTCCAACAATTACCAGGTGGTTTACCATATTGACCTCAACAACGACCTCGTTTATGAGCTGCATGGCACTGGTTTCTTCGATGGAACATTGCCAATCGGCAAGCACCGAATACTGTATTTGGTGGAAGACGGATGCAACAATACTGGCCAGTTTTCCCAAACCTTTGAAGTCAAGGACTGCAAGAAACCGACTGCCGTTTGTGAGAATGGCCTTATCGTGGAGCTGATGCAGACGGGCATGGTGCCGGTGTGCGTGGACGCCCTCGACTATGGCAGCTACGACAACTGCCCCGGCCCGATTAGGCTTTCGTTCAGCCCTAATGTGAACGATACCTGCCTCATCTTCAACTGCCTTGACCTCGGCATGAACCCCGTAAACCTTTGGGTAACGGATGCCGCTGGCAACCAGGACTATTGCTCTACTTTCGTCATCGTACAAGACAATATGTTCAGCTGTGCCACTGGCCAACCATTGATTGGCAACATCTCCACCACGGAAATCGCTCCGGTGGAAGGGGTGCAGGTAATGCTCAACAGCACCTCGGGCCAACAGGATTTCCTGACGAGCGACGATGGCATGTATACGTTTGGCGGCCTCGGCGTGGGCGAGGATTATACCATCACCCCGCTCAAGGACGACGACCCGAACAACGGCGTGACCACCTTCGACCTTGTGTTGATTTCAAAGCATATCCTCGGCGCAACGCCGTTGGGTTCGCCTTACAAGCTCATCGCTGCCGATGCCAATAGGTCGAACAGCGTGACCACCTTCGACCTCGTGGAAATCCGCAAGCTGATACTGCACATGAACGACGATTTCCCGAACAATACCTCTTGGCGGTTTGTAGAAACGAGCTACCAGTTCCCGAACCCGGCCAATCCTTGGGCAGCTGTTTTCCCGGAAATCATCAATATCAACGACCTGCCCGGCTCCCTGAACGACCTTGACTTCGTGGCCGTCAAAATCGGTGATGTGAACAACAGCGCCACGACAAACGGCTTCAGCGGAAGCGACACTGGCGACCGTAGCAGCGGCACTTTGACCTTTGAAATGGACAACCTTTCCTACCAGGCTGGCGACATCGTTACCGCCAGTTTCAAAGCCGGGGAGTTCGCCAACGTCTATGGGTTCCAGTTCACGATTGACTTCAACAAGGACTTGCTTTCCTTTAAAGAAGTGGTTCCAACGACCTATACCGGTTTGGGCAATTTCGGAACGACCATGACCGACAACGGCGCTGTGACCACCAGTTGGGAAACCAACCCAGCCTTGACGCTTGCCAATGGCACCGAAATTATCACCCTGAGGTTCATGGCCGTGGCAGCGGGTACTTTATCGGAGGCCATCGCCATCAGCTCCAGTTTCACGGCAGCCGAAGCCTATATTGGCGACCCCACCGAGGTGTATGGTGTAGCGCTGCATTTCAACAATGTCAGTGTCTCCGCCGCCAACGATGGCATCCGTCAAGGTTTCCAACTGTTCCAAAACGTGCCGAACCCATTCAGCAAGCACACAGCGATTGGCTTCCAATTGCCCATAGCTGGCGACGCAACGCTGACGGTTTTTGATGCCCTTGGTAAAAAGCTGACGACCATCAACGGCCAATATGCACCGGGCTACAATGAAATAGCACTTGACCGCAACCTGCTCCCCTCCGAGGGCTTGTTGTACTACCGCCTCGAATCGGGCAGCTTCACTGCTACCCGCTCGATGACGCTTGTT
>JANPLH010000595.1:0-8450 GCA_031426435.1 Saprospiraceae bacterium
TAGGGCGGGTTAGGCCCGTTGTTTCAATTAGTTATCACCAGAACTATTAGTTGTTTGATTCAAGCCAGTGAATGGCCTGGCAATTCAGTTTTTGGAATGGACAAACGTGCTGATTTTTCCGTTTGATGTAGGTACTTACGAGTAGATGTGGAGAGCGGATTTTTTAAGGCGATATTTTTTTTAAAAAAATCAAAATCGGTCCATGTCCTTCATGTTCTCCTATCTTTTGTGTCTAAATCAACGAGTAGTAACGGAGGACACAAGGGACACGACAGTGTTTCATTTATCCCCAAATATCTCTTTCAAATTGTCCCGCACGGTATTGCTCATGCGGTTCAGCGGAAGGTCGTTTGCATCTTGTCCAAATGGGTCTTCGATTTCCTCGGCGAGTACCTCGATGCTGGCAAAAATGTAGAACACCAACGGGATGATGGCCGACGCCCAATATCCAAACTCTGCCACGAAACCGATGGGCATGGTAAAGATGTACAAGAAAATCACCTTCTTCAAAAACATGCTGTAGGAGTAGGGGATGGGCGTATTCTGGATTCGCTCACAAGCACCGATTTGGTCGGTGAACGATTGCAGTTCCGTGTTGAGGTAAATCAGCTGCTCGCCATTGATGGTTTTGTTGCGGTGCAACTCCTCCACTTCTTGGTAAATGGCTTGCATCACTGCATTGGGCAGGTGTTTTTTTGTCTTGAAATGGGCAATGCGATAGCGGTCGGTCTCCTCGAAATCGTCCCCGTTAAAGCCCTTTCGTAGGTGCCATTTCATGGCCATCACCTGGTTGGTGATGAGTGCCCGCAGCCGTTGGCGGGTGGCGCTGTCCTCCACCATCACGCTCAGTTTCATCGCCAAGTTCCTGGAGTTGTTGACCACGGCCCCCCAAATCTTGCGGCCTTCCCACCAGCGTTCATAAGCCGTGTTGGTTCGGAACACAAGCAGCATGGACAGCACAAAACCCACCAATGAATGTACTATGGTGGAGTTTTTGAAATGGGTTTGGAAAACGTCCTCTTCCAGGTAAGCAATCAGGGCGGTATAGGCCGCCACGCCAAGCATGGCAGGCAAAAGCAACCGGAAGGTGTCGCTGCGATGGAACATGAAAATCAGCTTCCACCAAGATTTCGGGTTGTAGTCAACCATGATTTAAGGATGTTTGGTTTTGAGCGGCAAAAATGGGGGATTGACTTGAGATTTTGGTTTGAAATAATTGCTCGCAAATACTTGAACCATTTTCGGGCTTGGCTGTACTAATATTTGCAACTAGGCTTGTCCAATTGATTTCGCTAAATTTAAAAAATAAAGCAATGAATGATTCAGTTTTGACTATCATGGTCGTTGTCAATATCGCAGTTACCACTTTGATGCTGTATGGTTTTTTCAGGGTTCTCAAATCCAAAAACCGCTCGGAGGGCAATTATCCGCTGCCTTGAAGCTGCGGTAAATCAGCCCGCTTTTGAAGGTATTTAGCAAAAATGCAGCGTAATATTGCGTAACAATCATACGCTGCCATGCAACGACTCGCCATTTTCTGCCTGTTCGCATCCTTCCTATTCTGCTACCTCGAATGGCCGACCGACAACCATATTTTCGTCTATGAAATAGAGTTTGAACTCCTTTTTGACCAAAAGCTGGAAGCCAGTGACTTCATTCATCCAATGTTACTGCTGCCATTACTTGGTCAGCTGATGGCATGGGTGGCATTGCTAACACCCCAGCCCAAAAAATGGATGGTCTTCTCAGGTATAGCGATGATGGGCCTGCTTGTTTTGATGCTGGTGATAGTTGGGGTTTTCGGGGAAAACTGGAAGATTGTGCTGGCGACGGTGCCGTTTTGGGCGGCGGCGGGGTGGTGCTGGCGGGAGTTTAGGGGAGTGAGGAAAGTAGGTGACGAGGCTATAAGTTGAGATTCCAGAATCTGCATTAAAATCTTTTTTATTCAACTATTTCCGAAGTTCTTCTTCGATGACCATATAGGGTATCAAAGTTAATATCCTCGCTTTTTCCTCCTCAAGAAGCAAATTATATGGTTTGTTAAACTGTGCCTTAGATGCTTCATTCCATATTTCTTGATATACTGATTACGTTTTTTAAATTCCTTTATTTATCGTTTAATTTCATACGCAATTTAATACCCAAATAAGCGACCAACTAAACGGTTATTCACACAAGCTGAAACTGCAGCTTCGCCAAACTATTGTAAAGCCCGTCGCTCATTTCCGAAAGCTCCTCATGGGTGCCTTCCTCTACGATTTGGCCGCCGTCCAACACACAGATTTTGTCCACATTGCGTACCGTCGCCAAGCGGTGGGCGATGATGATGCTCGTGCGGCCCTCCATCAGCTTGTCGAGGGCTTCCTGAACCACCTTCTCCGACTCAGCGTCGAGGCTGGAAGTGGCTTCATCAAGCAACAGGATGGCCGGGTCTTTCAGGATGGCCCGTGCGATGGCGATGCGTTGCCGCTGCCCGCCGGAGAGCTTGATGCCCCGCTCGCCCACCACTGTGTCCAGTCCATCGGGGAAGCGGTGGATGAACTCCAGGGCATTGGCCTGACGGGCCGCTTCCATGATTTCTGCTTCCGTGGCACCGGGTTTCCCATAGAGGATGTTCTCCCGAATGGTGCCGCCAAACAGCAGCACCTCCTGCGGCACGAGGGCGATGTTTTGCCGATAATCGGTCGTGTTCATGTCATAAATGCTCTGGCCGTCCACCGTGATGTCGCCTTGTTTAATCCCATAAAACTTGAGCAAAAGCTGTACAATGGTTGACTTTCCAGCCCCGCTCGGCCCTACCAGCGCTACTTTTTCGCCAGCGCCAACGCTGAAGTTGATGCCTTTCAGCACCTGAACATCTTCACGAGTCGGGTAGGTGAAATGCACGTTTTTGAACTCGATATTTCCTTCCAAACGTGAAATGGATTGCTTCGCAATGTCGTGGTTATCCTTAATGTTCACCTCGCTGTTTTCCTCCAGAATCTCCCGGATGCGCTCCGTGGCCCCGACGGCTCCCACGAGTTCCGTGTAGAAATTGCCGAGGCCCGCAATCGCTCCACCGATGACCGCCGTATAAACCACGAAAGAAACAAGTTGCCCGGCGTCCATTTGTCCTTGGCTCAACAACCATGCGCCCATCCAAATCACAAAGAACAATCCGCCGAAAAGCACCGATACAATGAACACCGTGAAAAGCGCCCGCCCACGGGCATAGTGAAGCGAAACGGCCACTGTCGCATCCACCGATTTGCCGTATCGGAGCGTCTCGAAAAGCTCATTGGTAAAGGCTTTTACCACTTGAATCGTGGTCATGGTTTCGCTCAAGACGGTATTGGAATTGGCCAGTTCGTCCTGCCTCTGTTTGGACAGTTTGCGGATTTTCCGCCCAAAATACATGGCCCCGATGACGATGACCGGGAATGTGGCCAGCATGACGAGCGACAATTTGGGAGCCATCACCGCCAAGATGATAATGCCGGAAATGAGCACGATGATTTGCCGAAGGAACTCCGCTATGGTGATGGAAAAGGCGTTGTACAGCTTCTCCACGTCGGCAGTGAGGCGGCTGACGAGGTCGCCAGTCCGGTTTTTTTCAAAGAAAACAATAGGCAGCGTGATGATTTTGCTGTAGAGCGCTTTGCGCACGTCGGCGATGCCCTGCTCGCTCACCTTTGCGAAAAGCTGCACCCTAAAATACGAAACGAAGCCCTGTGCCACCAGCACGGCCATGAGAAAATAGCCAACTTGTGTCAAAGTGACCCCGTATTTCGATTTGCCCTGTGCGATATTTATCAGCTCGCCGGAGAGGAACGGGAAGACCATAAAAACCATGCTCGATATGAAGAGCAGAAACAGCCCGATGATGATTCGCCAGCGGTAGGGCCGCACGAACTCAAAGATTTTCAGGGCTTTGCGTAGCTGCTCGAAACTGACTTTTTTGGTGGCTGGGGCATCTTCCAAACTGGTAGGATTTCTTTTGGACATAATTTTTGACTTGCTATTGCGGTGCAAAGAAAGGTAAACGCCAAATGCGGCACGTGGTTTTAATTGCTGAAATAATAGGCCGCTTCGACCTACTTTTGCGTTCAATTTCCTGATTTCTAAATTCTAATTTATCCCAAAAAAGGTTGAAGATAGGTGCAGCACAACGATATCTTTGTAGCAACCGCAGGCCCAGATACACAGAGGTGCAGCGCACCGGAATATCACGGTGCGCTGCACCTCAAAGCCACAAATGCTGGGAATCTACAAATATCATGGTGCGCTTCACCTATTTCCAATTCCTAATTTCTCAATTTCTCAATTTCTCAATTTCTCAATTTCTCAATTTCAAATTTCCACTTTGCCTTTCCCAACTCCCTTCCTCGACCGCATGAAATCCGACCTCGGCGCTGAGTTCCCGGCCTTCCTCGAAGCGCTGAACCAGCCGCCGCCCGTCAGCATCCGGCTTAACCCGGCCAAGCCAAAGGTAGGCTATGCCGATGTCGAGCCAATCCCGTGGCATCTCGATGGCCGCTACTTGCAGGAGCGCCCGGTCTTCACGCTCGACCCAAGCTTTCATGCGGGGGCGTACTACGTGCAGGAGGCGTCGTCCATGCTGCTGTATGAAGCCATGCGGCAAACGGTAGGTATCGGGCAGCCGATGCGGGCGCTCGACCTTTGCGCAGCGCCGGGAGGCAAGTCCACGCTGTTGTTGTCGGCGCTCGGTGAGGGTGGTTTTTTGCTCTGCAATGAGGTGATACAAAGCCGCATCGCACCGCTGAAAATGAACTTGGAGAAATGGGGCCACGCCAACGTAGCCGTGAGCAACCACGACCCAGAAGATTTCACAAAACTGGCTGGCTTCTTCGATGTGGTGCTGGTGGATGCGCCTTGCTCCGGCGAGGGCCTTTTCCGCAAGGACGAGGAAGCCGCCTCGCATTGGTCGGAGGCGAGCGTGGAGATGTGCGCCGCCCGCCAGCAGCGGATTTTGTCGGCGGCGATCGGGCTGCTGCGGCAGGGTGGGGTACTGCTCTATTCGACCTGCACCTTCAATGCATCGGAAAACGAAAACAACGTGGCATGGCTTACAGCGCAAGGCTTTGAGGAAATACGGTTAAGTCTGCCCGCTGAATGGGGCGTTGCGGAGCGAAAACTCGGCTACCAGTGCTACCCGCACCGGGTGCGTGGCGAGGGTTTTTATTTTGCCTGCTTGCGCAAAACGGGGGAATCGGAAAGCCCGTACATCAAGCCGTTTGTGCCAAAAGGGTGGCAGCGTTTCCCGGAAAGGCAAAAAGGCGTTTTCGAGAAATGGGTTTCACAAATTGCTGATTATGAGTTTTATACTCGGCCTGAGGGCACCGTGGTCGCCGTGCCGAAGCAGCTCGACGAGGTGTTTTTTACGGTAGGCGCCATTTTGAAAAAGCGTTCCATCGGCCTCGAAATCGGGGAGCTGAAAAACAAGGACTTCGTGCCGTCGCATACCCTTGCGCTGGCCAAAATGCTCCACCCCGATTTACCGAAGGTGGAAATGGAAAAGGGGCAAGCGCTGCATTTTTTGAAAAAGGAAAACCTCTGGGAGCCGGGTTGGCAGCGGGGCTGGACGTTGGCGAGTTATGACGGCCTCCCGCTCGGCTGGATGAAGGTGCTTGACAACCGCTCGAACAACTACCTGCCAATGGACTGGCGTATTCGAATGGCGGTGTAATTGGCTGTTGGCCGTTGGCTGTTGGCCGTTGGCTTTTGGCCGTTGGCTTTTGGCTGTTGGCTGTTGGCCGTTGGCTGTTGGCCGTTGGCTTTTGGCTTTTGGCTGTTGGCTGTTGGCTGTTGGACAAAGCGTAGATGCTCGAAAGAATATTTTCTGAAACAAAAAAGCCCAGCAGTTTACACCGTTGGGCTTTTTCATTGAATTGAAAATCAATGCTTTACCTAACTACCTCAAACCGCTCAAAGCCTGCCAGCTTCCCGTTTTTGTCTTTTAAAACAAGTACGAAACTGCCGTTCACAAGCTGCTGGACATCAAGCTGTTCTGTGGTGGAATTGACGCTGGCGGTCATTTGCAGCCTGCCGTTCATGTCATAGACTTCCATTTTTCCAGTGAAGCCTTCTGGTAGGGCTACATTGAGGAAATGGCTGGCTGGGTTGGGCGAAATCCCTATTTCAACCAAGGATTCAGGTGCATGGGTGCCGCTGACGAAGCCGTTCAGCCAAGTGGCTTGAGAGGCTAAACCATTGCTCCCCATCTCGACCTGTACGACGGGAAAGCCAAGGCCATTTTGGTTGCTCCACCAGTTATAGATAGTGGTAGTATCTGCTCCACCTGCTACTGCTCCGAACCAGATGTTATTGTTCAAAATATAGAACGAATCCTGTGAAATCTCAACTTCGGAAGAGCGCAGGGTCTCGTAGCTGCCCACTGGCGTGGTCAACTGGCCAAAGGCATCAATCGTCACGCTGCGTTGGCTGTTGGTGACCAAACGGATACTGTCATAAGAGGGCTGGCCGATTTCATCGCCGGTTATTTGAATGGTGGCACGGGTGAATTCCGTGTAAGCACCGTTCAGTTCCATGGGGAACCTGATAATGGTTTGGGGCGGGTCGAGAACATACTTGGCGGTGACGATGAACCCACCATATTCCAGGGTGCCATAACTTCCGAGCGTTTGTATATGGTCGTTGTTCACATCAAAAAACAAATAAGCAAAGGAATCGAGCGTGGCCCCCACGTTGGCATTTGGGAAAAAGCCAGCATAGGGCACAAGGCTTGCCTCATAAAATTGCAGGGAGTCCCGTTCTTGGTCTTTGAGGCTGGCGAAGTTCCAGCTTTGCATGCCGTTTCCGCCGGGAGCGATGGTGGCGTCGGGCATGGTATCACGGCTTTGTACAGCCGAAAAGCCCAATAAGCTGATGTCATCGGCTTGAATGGTGATTTGAGAAAAGGCCGCAACTGGAATCAGCGCCGCCAACGTCAACAAATGGAGAATTTTTTTCATCAGGATGATTTTATTTTTGAAATGACAGCTGTTCACAATTACGAAGCTCGCCTGGCAATGGTTGGGCAGCTTGGGCCATTTTACCGACAAACTTAGCGCAATTTTTACCAGCTAACGCACATAGAAAGTATTCAAATTGGAGAAGTTCAATCTTTGGCTGCTTGTTGATTGGGCTTTTGTCGGTTGGCAAACAGTCGTTTGCGATGCCGTAGTGGAAACTTTGAAAATGACAATAAACAGCAGTTTGATTAAAAAAACCGGATAGGTTCCCCAAGTTTATTTCAATAAATTACCTTTGTTTAAAATAGCGTACTGCTGTAGGGCGCTCGTCGCTGCAGCCATACCATTTGAACTTTCACAAAGCCTTTAGGTTGACCAATTGTACTCAAACCTTTTCCGCATGAAGAAAATTTACCTGCTCACATTCATTTTTTTAACGGTACTCTGTCCAATATTTGCTCAACAGGACTGCTGTGAAGGGCAACCAGTTGGCGGCGGCACGGTCGTCATCGGTGGCAACAGTGGCAACGGCCAACCCGACCCGGTTTCGAGTTGCTCGTGCCTCGCAACCGGCGAACACGATTCCTATTGGTTCACCTTCACCTGCACGGCGGGCGGCACTTTCGAGATGATGATCACGCCGGACAACCTCTCTGCCGATTTTGACTTTGCCCTTTATTCCAACGAATGCCCATGTGGCGGTGGCACGCAGGTCGTTTCTTGCGACTACACTGGCCCCATCACACCGCCGGGCCCATTTGTGCCTACTGGCATTGCCTCCAACCCTTCAGGGACTTTTGGTGTGCCAGGGGCAACGGAGTTCCAGCCTACCGTTTCCCTGACGGCTGGCACTACCTATTATTTGATTGCCGACAATATCACCACCAACGGCGCTGGCTTCACCATTCAGTTTGCCGGAACGGCAGCCATCGCACCGCCCACGGGCGGGAACACGCCTGGCCCAACGCCTGTCACAGGGGCGCTCACCGCTTGCCCCGGTGCAACGATTGACTATTCGGTGCCGAGCAATCCACAGTTCTCCAGCTATAACTGGACAGTGGACCCACCCACAGGGACCGTCAACCAGAACGGACAGAACATGACCAATATCACCTTTACCGCCACTGGCCCCCACAACGTCTGCGTGAACGGCGTCGTTGGGTGCAATAACACCCAGTCAACTTGCGTGGTCGTGCAGGTAAATGATGTGATTACAGCGCCATTGAACGACGTAATTTGCGTGGGTGGATCGTATGACGCCCCCGATGGTATCACCTATACTTCGCCGGGTGTCTATACGATGAGTTTTACTTCGTGGCAGGGTTGCGACAGCAGTATATTGCTCACCCTCGACCCCGTGCCGACCAGCACCACCATTCTTCAAGTTGAAATATGCGACGGCGACTGCTTTTCTTTTGGAAGCCAAACCGTTTGTCAGACGGGTATCTATAGCGAAGTTTTGGAAAACTTCAATGGTTG